>JASFPP010000278.1:0-4341 GCA_050115915.1 Candidatus Aminicenantota bacterium | reverse complement strand
GATGTGGTGAAAGACAGAGGTTTAATATTCTTGCGAGTTGCGATACGTACTAGATGAACCAGAAAAACCAATTCTGTGGCGATTAAGGATGAAGGGATGGGTTCATCTTTGATCAAAAAATCCAGTATCAAAGTGGTCGAATTTTGGGTTTCGTTCACTTCGAGTGTCATGGGTCCGACGA
This sequence comes from Candidatus Aminicenantota bacterium, assembly GCA_050115915.1. Lineage (GTDB taxonomy): Bacteria > Acidobacteriota > Aminicenantia > Aminicenantales > Aminicenantaceae > WTAW01. Next base: position 4,160 of record JASFPP010000278.1, on the reverse strand, counting down.
GACGTTTGAAATGGCTTAATCGTATCATCGCGACATTCAAATTCGGGCTGCACAATGCCGCAAAGAATGCCGGATGGAAGGACTCAACCGAAATGGCCTGTCCCAATTGCAGCGGGAAGGATGGATCCTCGAAGCTCTCCTCTAATGCCCTCCAGAGGCGAAAATATTCCGACGTGCTCAGAGCCGCATCCTTTCGATTTAAAAGATCTCCAGGAAGTTGTGCTCTTCTGAGCACTTCGTTTGAATCAATCTCAAAGTCTTTTAATAATACGCGCCAACCAGATTCGACAATAAATTTAGTGGTTTGCATTGATTTTATTCCCTTCTTTGTGTGAATTTCATTCGCTTATAGCGTTAATATAATTCTATCAGAGTTCGATGACAATAGCGAAACATGCCAAATTATATGCAAATTGCGCCATGATCAATTTTGACATGAAAAATGTATTCCTTTAAAATAACAAATGGGCTGATAGGATGCTTTTAGAACATTTATCTTATTTCTTTAGATATGATCTCTATCTCCTCAATTACATGAACCGCTTTAGCGGCCTGTAAATCCTGCCTTTTTCCACTCTATCGATCTTTTTAATAACTATCGTTCTGTATGTTCCAGAGATGGAACAATATTCAAGGAGAAAAAAATGAAAAAGAAAACAAGAATAATTGTTCTCGGATCGGGTCTCGTAGGCGCTCCCATGTGTATCGACCTTGCAAAGGAATCCGATTTCGAAGTGACGGCCGTCGATATTAACAAAGACGCTCTCAAGAGTCTGGAAGAGAGTAATCCTTTGATCAAAACAATCCCTGTCGATCTCTCCAAGGCAAAGACAGTGAGAGATCTGGTCAGGCCCTATGATTATGTCATAAACGCTGTGCCCGGCTATATGGGTTTTCAAACATTAAAAGCCGTAATCGAGGCAAAAAAGAATGTGGTCGACATCTCATTTTTCTCTGAAGATCCCTTCTTGCTTGATACCATTGCCAAAGATAGTGATGTGACGGCAGTGGTCGATTGCGGTGTTGCCCCTGGAATGTCCAACATCCTCGTCGGTCATGTCCATCGATTGCTGGACGAGACGTTTAATGTATTGATTTACGTCGGAGGTTTGCCGGAGGTTCGTGAATGGCCTTTCGAATTTAAGGCAGGTTTTTCACCGATCGATGTGATCGAAGAATATATCCGGCCAGCTCGCTACATTGAAAACGGGCAACTGATTGTTAAACCGGCTCTGTCGGAGCCAGAACCGATCCATTTCCCAGAAATCGGTACATTGGAGGCTTTCAACACCGATGGACTGCGTACACTCGCCAGGACGATATCCGCTCCCAACATGAAAGAAAAAACTTTACGTTATCCCGGTCATATCGAAAAAATGGCGACGCTCCGAGAGACAGGCTTTTTCGACAGGAACAAAATTGCGATCAATGGGGCGAAAATCCGACCGCTCGACCTCACGGCACAGCTGTTATTCCCGAAATGGAAATTGAATAGAGAAGACAAAGACTTAACAGTTATGAGGCTTATCATTGAAGGGAAAAGGGCGGAAAAGAACTTGCTCTATACCTACGAACTATTAGACCGCCATGACTCCTCCACAAATACACATTCGATGGCTCGAACGACGGGTTACACAGCGACACTTGTCTTACGATTGCTCACGCAGAGTCTCTTCGATCGAAAAGGCATCTGCCCACCCGAATTCATTGGCCAACGACCAGAATGCGTCCGGTATATGCGTCGAGGCTTGGAGAACCGAGGAGTCGTCTACAAGGAAACTGTCGAGACCATCGAAGATGAGCAACTCAAAAGGAAAGTGACCGGAGCCTCGAGTTTCTCGAGCATTCGAGGCACGCTGTCTCGATAGCCATCGTACCATCCACCGATAACGAATGTCGGGATGCGAATGCTGGAGTAATCGGAATTGAGGGATGCCCGGTTCCAGAACGGACCGTCATGTTGTTGACGTTTGTATATGAGTAACCAGGGTTCGGTGTCGAAGGGAAGATAGTTATTTCAGAAGGTAATGCCTGCTAGATTTTAAGTGCTGCGTTCTCTTGTCATCTCACCCCGATACCGCATTGATAAAATCTGCCAGCAGGCCGTAGGCGGTGGTGCGGGTACCGAGGTCTTCCTCGATGAGCGATAATTTCCCGAGCACATCGGATTCGAACTGGACGATGGCAGTGCTGCCGCTGATGTTGTAGAGCACTGAATCCGTGCCGACCAGTTCCGGGGCAACTTTGGCTTTGACTTGTTCGCCTTCCTTCCAGGCGTGGGCGACAAGCTTATAGCGTTTGCCTGCTGCTTTTGCTTCAGCGATCATCTTGGGAGTGATGTTTTCGATACCGGTGCGGTCGACCAGATCGGGGGTGAAGGGGTGGTCCATCAGGACGGTGATCATGGCAGACAGCTTGACAGCGGCATCCCAGCCTTCAATATCCCCTCTGGGATCAGTCTCGGCGATACCGATCTGCTGGGTATGTTTAACTGCCTCATCAAAGCTGTCACCAGCCTCCATGCGAGAGAGAATCAGGTTGGTGGTCGAGTTCAGCACACCCCAGATGGCACTCAGGTTCACGACTGGAAGCTGGCGGAAGGCAGAGAAGATCGGCACTCCGTCCATCACGGTCGATTCGAAAAAGTACTTAAGACCATGCTTGGCGGCTAGGGCGGTTAGACGGTGGTAGGCGTGCACCACGGCGCCTTTGTTAGCGGTGAATGCGTGCATTCCGTTCTCCAGCGCGGTCTCGATATGGGTGATAGCTGGCTGCCCATCCTCGTAGTTGACCGGTGTATTCTCGAACATGACATCCCCACCGCTGGTTCTGATCAACTCGAGATTGTCTGTGGGTGCTGGTGAAGGTGAGAGTTCGTCCAATGATTCGCCGGACTGCATAATCTCAAGCGCTCTTTCAAGGTCGAGCCCATTCGCATTGAGCGCACGCCCGTGAGTGCCGGTGGCAATAGCAGTGACCATAAAGCTTATCGAGTAGCTGTGCTGCAGTTCTGAGCGTTTTTCAAGGAGCAGACGGGCCAACGCCTGTCCAGCATTTCCAAAACCAAGCAGTACCAATTTGTATGTTTTCATCGGAACCTCACATGTTTTTTCATTTTCTGTATTTTTATAAATTGAAACTTGGAACATCGTAGAACATGGTATTTTTCACGATTCTTATCACTATAACGGAGTCAAAAAGGAATGTAAAAGGCATGCGACTGAATACCTTATTTTCACTGGCGAAGGCAGCTTGTTGATTTGTGATTAGGCAATGATGCGTTTGAACAGTTCCAGAGGAATGTTGCGCCCACAAATAACTGTGACCACTTTCTTTCCTTTGAAGTATTTTTTTCGTTTGAGAAGGCCGCCAACACTTAATGCGCCAGAACCTTCGACCACCAGACGGTTTTGCTCGAAGAGAAGGCGGATGGATGCTTCAATCTCTGCTTCGGTAACGAGCATAATCTCGTCCGCATATCGCAGGCATAAATCAAGAGTGATACTGTCGAGATCCACCCCTCCAGCGCACGTATCAGCTAGGGTGGGGTAGGTTTCCATCTCTACGATCTTATTGGCTCGCACAGATTCATACATTACGGGGGAGTTCTCTGGAGAAACGCCGAAAGCTTCGATCCTTGGATTTTGGGATTTTAACCATCCCGCCGACCCTGTGAGCAATCCCCCCGCTCCGCAGGCGAAGAAGACGGCCTCTACGTTGGGAAGTTGCCGGGAAATTTCGTACCCACAAGTTCCCTGTCCGCCGACCACGAGAGGATCGTTGTAGGGAGACACGTAGATCATGTCCTTCTCTTCGGCCACACGCCGAGCCTCCTTTTCTGCATCCCAGGCAGCTTCCCCATAAACAATAAGGTCCAGACCATGGGCTCTCAACTCTGCCAGACGTGCTGGATCTATATCTTCACCCACGTAAATAGTGGCGCGACGCCTTCGAATACGCATCGCCTCGGCAACTGCAAAGGCGTAATTTCCGGTAGAGGCCGAGACTACCCCTTTATCTAGTTCTGCTTCGGTGAGTGATAGGACCTTGTTGAGGGCACCCCGGAACTTGAATGAACCCGTTCTCTGCATCGAGTCTAACTTGAGCCACACCTCACCCTCGATCATCTCGCTGAGATACCGAGAGTATTCAAGTGGTGT
>JASFPP010000277.1:0-4366 GCA_050115915.1 Candidatus Aminicenantota bacterium | reverse complement strand
GCGATGGGTCGGCTAAGGCCAAAGAGGTTATCCGGAAATATGTCGAATATCTCGATATTGACAGACCCCTCTATCCGGACCATAACGTGATGAAAGACCTCGTGCAATCCTGCGAGATCCTTGACGAAGTTGAGCGAGTGGTGGGAAGCCTTGAGGAGTAATCAAAAAAATAACATACTGTTTGCCTGTTTCGCTGTCTTTTTATTCCTGTTCGTCGATTTTTGTTCGGAGAGAACCCCTCCACAGAAGGGCCTATCTCTGAAGGATTTTATCTCCCTCTTTGATGGTGAGACACTCTCTGGGTGGAGGAAATTGACTGAATCCAGGGAAAGATCGGGTAAGTGGGAAGTGAAGGACGGAGAAATCGTTGCAAGCCAGACGCCAGAAGGGGAGGGCGGCCTCCTCGTGACGTTAAGATCCTACAGAGATTTCGAGGCCTATGCTGAGGTCAAAACAGATTATCCCATAGACACAGGCCTGTTCCTTCGAGTTCAACCCAACGTACTCTCCTATCAGGTGACCATCGATTATCGCCCCGATGGGGAAGTGGGTGCCGTCTACTGCCCGGGTGGAGGGGGCTTTCTTGTCCACAATCCGGGAGGTAAAAATTTTTGGAAGAGCGATGAATTCAACACCGTTCGGGTCCGGATCGAGGGACAACCCCCTCGGATACAGGCCTGGATCAATGGGTTAAAAGCCGTAGACTATACCGACACTGAAATCGAAGGCGGATACAGAGTTCCCCATGAAGGATTTTTCGGGATCCAGGTCCATGGCGGAGAGAGCTGGGGACAGGGGAACAAGGTCTATTTCCGCAGGCTCCTCATCAAGGAGCTCAATGTTCCATAGCCCTTTGTCCCCATCCAAGGGCAGGGACCAATTCCCATACGGTCCGCTCGCGGGGAACGGCCCCTGCATTAACATTTGCCAATCGGTCTGTTCGGCGAACTGAACATGGATTTGGGGATAGGTCTTCTCGGGGAGTGGCTCCCTTAGAGTGTAGGGAGGTGTAAATCGTAAGGCGTGAGGAATAAAACACCAAATGGATGGATTGATTGGAAAACCCCTTTCGCCTCACGCCCAACGGTTTACACCTCCTGATTCTTTTTGATCATTAATCTCCTGTCTCTGACGACGACCTTCCCGTTTTTAATCACATGTTCGATGGGATTGATCCCAAAATGGTAGACGAGGCTAAGATAATGCGGAACACGGCAGAGGATGAGGTCCATTTTTTTCCCGACTTCCAGACTGCCCACCTCCTCGTCTCTTGTCAAGGCATAGGAGGCATTGGCTGTCACCGCGTTTATGGACTCTTCGACACTCATTTGGAGAGTGAAGACAGCCAGTTGCATGACAAAAAACAGAGATTCAGTCATAGAACTTCCGGGATTGAAATCCGTGGCTAAAGCCACAATGGCGCCCCTGTCGATGAGTTTTCGCGCTGGCGCCTTTTTATCTTGCATGAGAAAAAAAGACACACCCGGAAGGAGCGTGGCGACCGTTTGACTTTCGACGAGCCTAGTGATCCCTTCGTCCGATATGGCGACGAGATGATCTGCAGACGCGGCCCCTTCCTCAGCGGCAAGGACAGCTCCGCCAAGAGGGGAGAATTCATCAGCATGCAGCTTGATCTTGAATCCTTCGGCTTTGGCCGCACGGATCATACGTCGTGTCTCTTCGATCGAATACACTCCCTCTTCACAGAAGACGTCGAAAAACTCAGCCAATTCTTTATCCCTGACTCGAGGAAGAATTTCCTGCATCAAGATCTCTATATAGTCGTCTTTCCTGGATTTGTATTCCTTGGGAATTTCGTGAGCTCCCATAAAGGTCGATACGATGTCGATGGGATGGGCGTTGTTGGCCTGCCTGATGGCATACAGTTGTTTGAGCTCATCCTCGATGTTGAGACCATAACCACTTTTAGCCTCGATCGTAGTCGTGCCATGAATGAGCATACTATCGAGGCGTTCGAGAGAGAGTCTCACGAGTTCATCCTGAGTGGCTTCCCTCGTAGCATTTACGGTTGTCTGAATGCCCATTCCCTTTTGTGCCAGCTCGAGATATGTCTGCCCTTCCAAACGGAACTTGAATTCTTCTTCCCTGCTCCCGGCAAAGGGCAAGTGCGTGTGAGAATCGACGAGGCCGGGAAGGCCCGCATATCCCCTTCCATCGATGTGCGTCCCCCCATCCACCAACTGCACATTCTTCTCAAACTCTTTATCTTGACCCACAAAAACTATCCGGCCATCTAACGAGGCAATACTCCCGTTAGGTATCATGCCGACATCTTTGAGGTCATCTCCCCGTTTGGGGATCGAACCCCTGCAAGTCAACAGTTGGTTGCAGCGGGAAACCGCACAATCAGCGAGGATCATCCAGGCCTTTCCTCACCGAAGCGCGTTTGTTTCTCCGGATGAATGACGGAGTCTCATACGGCTCCCATTTCTTTTCCCAGGCCGGCCTCTGCCAGAGGGATTCGCTCCCTTTCGGCTCGAAAATGTAGGGTGGGGTTTCCTGCTGGACATGGAACGGGGGAGGCGTCTTTTCTCTTGTCGGCTGGAATTCTGGGGGAGTTACGGCATCCATCGTGGGTTTGGGCTCGAACCCTGTGGCGATCACCGTCACCTTAACCATCTCTTTCATACTCTCCTCGATCACTGTGCCAAAGATGATATTGGCCTCGGGATGGGCCATGCCATGGATCAATTCTGACGCCTTGGACACTTCATGCAGCGTGATATCTTTTCCACCCGTGATGTTGATGAGGACACCGTGGGCTCCCTCGATGGATGTGTCGATCAGAAGCGGGCTGGAGATGGCTTTGTGTGCCGCGTCGACGGCCCTGCTTTCTCCGGAAGCGATGCCTGTCCCCATAAAGGCCATGCCCATGCCCTTCATGATGGATTTGACGTCTGCAAAATCGAGGTTGATAACACCGGGCCGGGTGATCAGGTCTGAAATACCCTGGACAGCCTGCCGCAGGATGTCATCGGCCATCTTGAAGGCGTCCTGGATCGATGTGTCCAGGTTCACGGTCTCGAGTAGCCTCTCGTTGGGAATGGAGATCACGGTGTCCACAGCCGTCTTGAGTTCGGCCAAACCTTCCTGGGCCTGCCGTGCTCTGATCTTCCCCTCGAACTCGAAAGGAAAAGTAACGATCGCGATGGCGAGGATATCCAGCTCCGAAGCGATATTCGCCAGGATGGGTGTTGCTCCCGTCCCTGTGCCTCCACCCAGACCCGTTGTGAGAAACACCATGTCCGCTCCCTCCATGAGCTCGACGAGCTTCTCGGTGTCTTCGAGAGCGGCCTGTTTCCCGATATCAGGCCTCCCTCCCGATCCCAGACCTTTAGTCAATTGACTTCCAATCTGGAACTTCGTTCCTGCATCATTGTTGTTGAGGGCCTGGAGGTCGGTGTTGACGGCGATGAAGTCCACGCCCTCGATCCTGGCTTCGATCATGCGGTTTACGGCGTTCCCTCCTCCACCTCCGATGCCGATGACCTTGATGTTGGCCCCTTCACGCTCATCCACCAGGTGAAACTTGAGCTTGCTTTTAAAATCCTCATGCATGTTTGCCTCCTATGCCTCCTTGAGCCAATCCTTCATTTTGGCCCAGAAGCCTTTTTTTCTATCTTTGGAAAAGCCTCTGTCCTTCCACTGGTTGTATCCGTAGAGGACGAGGCCTACGGCTGTTGCGTAGTCCGGAGTGCTCACTCTGTCCACAAGTCCTCCGATCCCGCTCGGATCACCCCGCCGGACCGGAAGGTCAAAGATGCCCTCAGCGACTTCTTCCAGACCATCGAGAAGAGCCGTCCCCCCCGTGAGCACTATACCTGAATTGAGGGACTTCTCATACCCCATTCTCCGGATGTCGTTGTCGACCAATCGAAATATTTCCTCAGCTCTTGGTTGAATAATATCCGCCAGAAGTTGTCTGGAGAGAACACGGGGTTTTTTGCCGCGGCCCACAGAAGGCACCTCGATGGTTTCCTGCTCCTCTACAAGTGGGCCGGACACGCATCCGAATTTTTTCTTGATCTTTTCGGCATCGGGGATCGGTGTGCGCAAGCCGACGGCGATATCATTGGTAAAATTATCTCCCCCTATAGGAATGACAGACGTGTACCAGAGACTCCCGCGTTCGAAAATGGCGACTTCTGTCGTGCCTCCGCCGATGTCGATCAGTCCCACACCGAGTTCCATTTCGTCATGAGTCAGGGTAGAAAAGCTGGTGGCGATCTGGTTGAGGACCAGATGCTCGATTTCGATGCCGGCCCGGGTTATACAGGTCTTGAGATTTTGGACCGATGTGATGGCCCCCGTGATAATGTGAACATTGACTTCCAGCTTTATCCCG
>JASFPP010000276.1:0-4393 GCA_050115915.1 Candidatus Aminicenantota bacterium | reverse complement strand
CGAGGACGGTGAAATCGTGGACGTCAAGATTTCCTATCCGGATGACTACGTCATGCAAATGCTCCGCTACGGAAAAACCTACTCCTATTTAAATTAAATAGGGACGGGCCGTATTTAAAATTAAATGGGGACGGGCCACAGCAAGTAACTGATATTTAATAGTTTAATCTTTTATCTTGGCCAAAAAAAGGCCTTAGAAGTGCATTTTTAGGGGCAAAATCGCCGCTCTAAGCGAAAGCTTTTACCGCCAGCCCCAGGGACACATGAAACCTCTGCAAATGCCAAGGCCTCGGCCCCATCCTCGACCCCAGCCACGGCCGAAACCTCTGCCATAGCCTCTACCATAACCTAAACCATAGCTCCTGTTATAATACTGGCCATAGCCTCTACCATAATTCATACGGTATCCTCTGCTGTAGTTTAAGCCATATCCCCTTCCATAGCCTAAACCGTAACCTCTGCCATAACCGCGACCGTAACCTCTGCCATAATCGCGACCGTAACCTCTGCCATAATCGCGACCGTAGCCAGGACCATATCCCTCACGATAACCCGGACTGTATCCTCTGTTATAACCTGAACCATATCCTCTGCCATACTCCCAACCAGGGCCCATTCCAAGCCTTCCCCCCTGATCGAACAACATTTTCTGTCTCTCAGTAAGAAGAGCACGAATCTTTGTCTGATGCGCTTGGTATTTCTGGTCGAGTTCAATCTCCATCTTGTCGATCTGATCGAGTTTCGCATCGATATTGGCCTGTGCCTCGTTTTGTGCGAACATTCGCTTGAGTTCCAAATACTGCCTATCAAGATCGTTCTCAAGAGGGAGGATCTCCTGTTGAAGCTTGAGTTCCATCTCTTCGATCTGCAGGCGCTGTTCTTCCGTCAGTCCAAGATCATATCCAGGATCATATATAGGGCCCATCCTCCACCACCTGCGCGGCTGAGCCACACCAGGAAGAGAAGAAACCAAAAGTAAAAAAACGGCAAAAATAAAAATAATACTGCTTCTTTTCATTAAAGCACTCCTTTCTATAAAGATATTATTAATATTATTCACTGTGTGTATTTTTCATCTTTCGTTCTCCCTTAACCACCGGGGACCACGCCCTCTGCCCCTCCGGCCTTGTCCCCTGCCCCGTCCATGCAGATGTTCTTCGAACATAAAAAAATACCTCTCCTGCTGCCTTGGTGTGAGAAGCTGTTTATCCTTGATGAGATTCCGGATAGTTTTTTTCTGAACCTCTGCCTGGAGTGCACTCAATTCATCGACAACTCTGTCAATTTTATTTAGATCCGGCGCAGGATTCCTGACTTCCTCAATCAGGTCAATCCTTTTCTCCTCCATCTGTTGCCTGAGCGCCTTAACCTTTTCCCCCAAAGAGATTCTCAGCCCCTGCATCTTCTGCATCTGATTAGGTTTCAAATCTATGCGGATCTGCATCGCCTCCCATGCTGAAGCATCCTCTGTCGAGATGTCTTTTGGCTGAGGCCTAATCCACCGGTTATAGGACAATGTTGCGAGCGCCGTGATATTGATTATGCACAACAGAACTATAGCGAGTATTAGGAGTCTCTTTTTCATGATTCTTCATCCAGACCTGGAATTTCAAAACTTACGTAGACATCGCCGATCGATCCTAAAGGCAAATCCTGGAAATCTTGGAAATATTCTGTCACGAATATTTCTTCAAGCAGATGAGGATCGATCTCGACTGGTCTGACCGTCACTGGATATTCTTCGGGAATATTGCCTATATGAAAGCCAAAGAACATTCCAAAAATCAGAAGCAGCACTATTGCCACAGGGCGCAGCGAATTCACGAGCCCATCAAACACGCTTTGGCGAATCGGACGGGGTCTATCCAAAGATTCGATTCTATCCAAGAGATTTTGCCATAGCGACTGAGGGGGAGCGAATCTTTCTCCTTTAGGGAGAGCCTCCCATACGACTGAAAATCTCTCAACCAATCGTGCACACTCGGGGCATCTCTCAAGGTGGTCTTCAATGGCTCTCTGCAAAGATCCCGATACTTTTCTTTCCACAAAGTCTATCAGATTATCCTCGACTTGTTTGCATTCTGTTCTCATCGGACTCTGTCTCTCATTCAATTGGACACCTCCTTAAACAGATAACTTACGCTTATCACGGAATATTTTTTAACCGCTCGATCAATCTTTTTTGCAGACTGTTTTTTGCCCTGTGGATCCTTGCTTCGACTGCATTTACAGAAATACTCAAAATATCGGAAATATCTTTCGATGTCAGATTTTCATATTTATGCAGGATGAATGCCACTCTTTGTTTTTCGGGAAGAGTATCGATGGCATCTCTTAAAATCGATCTTGATTCCTTCTCCTCGAAGACCCTATCCGGTTCTTCCTTGCGCGATGATACAGAAAATTCTTCTCCAGCTCTTTCCTGCCTTGGTGAGCTCAAGCTCCTGATCCATCTGAAGCGCTTGTTCTTGCGGATGATATTCAGTGAGCGATTGACTGCGATCCGGTAGATCCAGGTGGACACTCGGCTCTCCTCACGAAAAAACTCCGCCGATCTATAGATCTCCAGGAACACATCTTGTGTGGCCTCTTCGGCAAGATGGAAATCGCCGAGCAGACGGTAGCAGGTATTGTAAATGAGTGACTTGTGACGATCGAAAAGCTCCTCGAAAGCTGACAGGTCCCCACCAGAGATCCTTCGAATGAGCTCTTCATCCTCCAGCTTTACTCTCCTCACTTACGAATCCCTCCAACGTCCCATCCTTGTGTTGCTTATAACATGAAGGACAGAACCGGTCAAATTGGGCTTCTCTATTGTGCTCCGGCAATGGGATAAGTCCTATCTCATCAACATAAAAATGCCCGGCTTTTGAATAACTCAAAACGGCCTAAGGCTGGGTCTTCGCATCCTAAAATGGTACAATAGTCCGCTTCAATCATGAAAATCGCAGAAGCCTGCAATTTCCTCCAAGAAGGATTTCTGGGAATCCGTCTTGTCGGAAAGCTGGCCACCACCCTAAAAAAAACCATCGATCCAGATCAGGCCAGGGCTCTAATTGGGCAGCGGCTCGCTCAACGAGAGGATGATTTTATTGATCTTGTAAAAAAGGGCATCTATGAACAACCCACGAATCCTTATCTGCAATTGCTCGAACATGCCGGCTGTGAATATGGAGATTTAAAAAACCTTATCCACAATGAGGGATTGGAAGGCGCACTGCATTGCTTATTCCGCCAGGGCGTTTACCTCACTTCAAAGGAATTCCGAGGAGACTGCGAGACGGTCCGCGGGAACACGAGGATCGCGATCTCCCCAGCTAAACTCAAGAATCCGCACGCCCAAAACCACGTTCCCATAAGGAGCAGCGGGAGCCGGAGCCACGGGACACAAGTCGTTAGAGGAATGGATTTTATCCGCGACACAGCACTTTATTTAGCCTTGTACTTAAAAGCAAGACAAAATAATGCCGGTTCTGAGCTTGCCACCTGGTCAGTCCCTGGGGGAGTTATCCTTTCAAGCTTTATCAAATTTATCCTGGCCGGATCGCCACCATCGCACTGGTTTTCACAGCTCGACACCAAAACCAACAAACTCAGCATCCGGTATCCGTTGAGCACTCTTGCCTTAGCGTGGGGCGGGAAGCTTGCGGGGATATCCATCCCCCATCCCGACTACGTCTCACTGGATGATCCTCTCCCCATTATCCATTGGATGAAAGACTGCCTCCAGAGGAATCAAACACCTCATCTATTCACATTTACAAGCGCAGCCGTCCGGCTGGCCCAATGTGCTCTCGAGGCCAGTATCGATCTCAACGGAACCCACATCACAATGTCCGGAGAGCCCACCACACGCGCCCGCCTTAAGACGATAAAACGCAGCGGCGCGGATGCCCTTCCAGCTATGGGCTGCGTCGAAGTCGGCCACATCGCCTATGGATGTCTCACGCCGGAAGCGCCCGATGATATGCATCTCTTGAAAGACCTCCACGCTGTTATCCAACCAGGCGAATCCCACGAGAGTTCCGGCCTGAGAGCGAAAGGACTGCTATTTTCGACACTTCGCTCCTCATCTCCTCTGATCCTCGTTAACGTTTCCTCGGGCGACCAGGCAACAATCAAAAAAAGGACATGCGGTTGTTTTCAGGCGAGGCTGGGCATGGACACACACATTCAGTATGTCCGCAGCTTTGAAAAACTCACCAGTGGAGGGATGGCCTATCTGGATAACGAGATCATTCCTATCATTGAAGAGGAGCTACCGAATATTTTTGGCGGTGGGCCGACCGATTACCAGCTAGTGGAGCAGGAACGTGAAGATGGGAAGCCTCAACTGCGGTTGATCATTCATCCCCGGTTGGGACCTCTTGACGAGGATAGAATCAAGGAGATA
>JASFPP010000275.1:0-4424 GCA_050115915.1 Candidatus Aminicenantota bacterium | reverse complement strand
GGCATTAACAGCGGCATAGTCGTTCAAATCCTGCAGCAAGACAGTGCACTTGATAACTTTTTGTAATGAGCTGCCGGCGGCCTCGATGATTGCCTTCAGATTGGATAACGTCAAGCGCGCCTGCTCTTCGATGGTTCCCAGCTGAAATTCGCCCGAAATTGGATCCATGGCGATCTGTCCTGAAACGAAAATCATTCCCTCTATTTCGATGGCTTGTGAGAATGGCCCCAAAGCATGGGGGGCATCATGAGTTTTAATCTCTTTTTTCATCGCGCAACTCCTTTCGTGGAATGGGAAAACGGTCGGACCGAACAATGTCGCAAAACCTAGGACTGTGAGAACATCGTGTCCTATCATGCTGTCTTTCCTTTTTTTAAAGCTCTCGATAGATTGATATCTTAAAAGCATCTTTCTATTGAAAATATAATACGAATCTATTAATATGTGAAATACATATATTGTTATTAAATAATACTTGAAAGGTATTAAAAATGAACCTGAGACTTTTAAAATATTTTTATGTATTAGCAGAAGAGCTCCATTTCGGGAAAGCTGCAAAAAGACTGTATATTTCTCAACCCCCATTGAGCCGCCAGATTAAAAACTTTGAAGAGGACCTGGGTGTAGAACTTTTTAAAAGGGATAAAAGAAACGTTGAGTTAACCATTCATGGGCAATATTTAAAAGAGGAAGCTCAGAAGCTCTTTCAACATATAGAAGAAATCAGAACTCATTTGAATTTACTCGATAAAGGAGTCATCGGCCAGATAAAATCAGGTTATGTGGTGTCAGCGATGCATTCCATTTTGCCTCGAATCTTGTTGAAGCTGAAGAATGAATATCCCAGAATAAATATAGTCCTTCATGAGTTAAACAACGATGATCAAATCACCGCCTTAAAAAATGGCTCCATAGATATGGGATTTATTCGGACACCCCTTCTTGTGGACGGCATTTCCATCAATCCGATTTATGAAGAAACCTTCTCTCTTGTTTTGTCTAAAAACCACCCGTTATCTTCATCCAAAAATATTTCATTAAAAGACCTGGCTAAAGAACCATTTATCGGGTTTTGCCACACCTGTGCCCTTCCCGTAAGGAACATGATCATGGGGATTTGCAATAAAGAAGGATTCTTGCCGAATGTCGTTCATCAAACCAATCAAATTAATACAATCATTCGGCTTGTTGAATCGAACTTTGGATATTCGATCTTGCCATCAAGTGTCAGAGAGGCATATAAGTTGAATGTTAATTTTTATGAACTCACAGATAAACCCGAAAGAACGGAGATTTCCCTTGCATACAATCCTGACCTAATGAATCCCATATCAAAAAGAGTTATTGATTTTGTTCTCAACATGAGTTTTTAATTAGGTCATCATTGCCCTGATTTTTTGCGGAATCCACTAAAAAGGAAACCTTTTTAAAACTTTTTGCGTCTAATATATTTGAATCCAATAGAAATGAGGCAAAATGGAGCTATTAACGCGTCTTGAAGAGGCGATCCTGATTTCTGTTCTCAAGTTGGGAGATGAAGCTTACGGTGTACCCATTAATCGCGAGGTTTCGAAGATCTTCGGAAAGAAGTACACACTGGGAGGACTCTATTTTGCTCTGGATCAGCTCGTTCGCAAGGAATATTTGATGAAGCGCACATCGGATCCTACGCCTAGGCGTGGGGGCAGAAGTAAGTCCTTTTACAGGTTGACCCCTGAAGGAAAAGAGGCTTTGGCAGTTGTGCGAAGACATCAAGTCAGGTTGTGGAATAATATTCCCGAGTTTATTGCAGGGAATGGGAGTTGATAGGTTTTAATTAAAAATTATAGAGAAATTGAGAGAAAAGAAAAACACGAAAACAGTGCGACCTCCTCGGTTGGCCTCCTGGCTCCTAGCGTGGATATCCGGATCTCTGAGCGGTCCCACCATTGTGGGAGACTATGAAGAAATCTATCGAGAGATCGCAGAAGAAAATAGCGTAAAAGCTGCAACAACCTGGTATTTGTCTCAGGTTTTGAGATCTTTGCCGATGTTGACAGCAAATCTTGTGTTTGGGAGTGCTGCTATGTTTAAGAATTATTTTAAACTGGCATACAGAAATATCTTAAGGCATAAAAGGTATGCTTTCCTCAATATTACAGGTTTGGCGGTGGGACTGGCCGCATGCCTCCTGATGGCAAGTTATGTTATTCACGAACTGAGCTTCGAGACAATGCACCTTGATAGGGATCGCATTTACCGGGTAAACGGTCGTATCCCCATGGGAGGCAGAGTTCTACTAAATGCAGTCGTCGGTGCCCCTTTTGGCCCGACTCTCGAAGAAACACTCCTTGAGATCGATGAAAGTGTCCGGATTCTCAGACGGCGTCATATCCCGGTGCAGGTCGAAGAGCGGGATTTCAAGGAAAACAAAATGTTTTTTGCCGAGCAAGAGATCCTCGAGGTCTTTTCCATCCCGCTCCTTCAAGGCAATCCAAAATCAGCCTTAGAGGCCCCATTCACTGTGGTGCTTGACGAATTCCTGGCCCAGAAGTATTTCGGCAGTCAAGATCCCATTGGCAAATCTTTGCGGTTGACCCTCGACAAGACATACGATTTTCACGTAACAGGGATCATGAGAAAAATCCCCTCCAATACGGTCATAAGGACTCCCATGATCGCATCCTTCGCAACGCTTAGCCAGACTCACCGGGAAGCGATGACACATTGGGATAGCTGGGGCATGATCACGACCTTTGTTCGTCTCAGGGAAGGCGTTGGTCCACAGGCCCTCGATCAAAAGATCACGGACGTTGCCCGGTCTCATCTTCCAGAAGACGAGAAAGAGGCCTCTTATTATTTGCAGTCCCTCAGCAAGATCTACATCGACAATGCCACACATGGGATGAATAATGATCTGGACACATCAGGAAGCCTCGTACAACTCTACATATTTTCTGCCGTGGCCCTACTCATCTTGATTATCGCGGCCATCAATTTTATCAACCTTTCAACTGCCAAAATCGCAGGAAGGATGAAAGAGGTGGGCATTCGAAAGACTTGTGGAGCCGTTCGCTCACACCTCATTAAACAGTTTTTGATGGAATCAGTCTTTCTTACCACTGTGGCTATGGGCCTGGGTCTTATACTTTTCTCCCTGTTTAAGCCCCGCTTAGACCAGTATTTAGGAAAAACACTCAATCTCGGAGTCCTTACAACCCCATGGATTCTTCCTGCAGTCCTCGCTTTAGTGCTGGTGGTGGGTTTTCTTGCCGGGTCCTACCCGGCTTTTTTCCTCTCCAGATTTCCTGCTGCGGTCATTTTCCGATCCGGACTCAACAGGGGGCCATCCAAGTCGGGATTACGCAGAATCTTGGTAGGCATCCAATTTTTCATTGCCGGAGCCCTTATTGTCTGTACCATGGTTGTGTTTAAACAGGTGAGCTATTCGGAAACGAAGGACCTTGGTTATGATAAGAATAATCTGATCGTCTTGAACAACAGGGATTCATCTCTTTCGAAAAAAGCCGGGTTGGTCAAGAACCAGGTTCTTCGAAAGACGGGCGTGTTTTATGCATCGATCGTCAGCGGATTTCCATCAGCTCAGAATCGGAACATCTCAACAATCCGGCTGGAAGGAAAAGCAGAGGAAGAGACGATTGTCCAATCTCAAGAGGTGGATGCGGATTTTGTCCCGACTATGGGATTGACTCTTCTGGCGGGAAGGAATTTTGAAGTTGGACGTATAGCGGATGAGGAAGCCGTTCTTATCAATGAGACCGCTGCGCAGAGCTTTGGCTTTGAGGATACGCTCGGGAAATTCATTTATAGAGACGATAATGCCTTCCGCATCATCGGGATTCTCAAGGATTGGAACACGAACTCTATCCATTCCCCTATTTACCCAATGGTCTTATTCCCTGCCGATGAAGAAGCGACAACACTTGTAGTCCGGCTGACTGCAGACGGAGCTCCAAAAGTGATTTCCCGAATAAAGGAGGTCATAACGAGCCTTCTGCCCGGACAGATCTTCGATTATGCTTACGTCGATGAGCTTCATCTTCGTGCATATGATGAAGAAAAAAGGCTGGCGTCGTTGTTGATTTCTTTCTGTCAGTTGACGATCTTAGTGGCCTGCCTCGGTATATTCGGTCTTTCGGCTTACAGCACGGAACAAAGGACGAAAGAAATCGGCATACGGAAGGTTCTGGGATCGAGCGTTTCCAGTGTTGTTTTCCTTCTCACCAAAAGCTACACAAGATGGGTGATTGCAGCCAATCTTTTTGCCTGGCCAGCCGCATATTATGCTGCGAATCGATGGCTTCAGTCCTTTTCCTACAGGACTTCGATCGGCATTAGTCCTTTTATTGTGGCCGCTCTGATAACCCTTGTTGTCGCTCTTCTTTCAGTGATATTCCAGACATTGAGGGCAGCCACCGCCAACC
>JASFPP010000274.1:0-4504 GCA_050115915.1 Candidatus Aminicenantota bacterium | reverse complement strand
CGGCGTCCTCCTCACATTCACTCTTAATGGAGTGATAGCGATATTCACGGCTCTTTCCTATGCTGAGCTCAGCTCTGCTATTCCAAAAGCGGGAGGCGCGTACAATTTTGCGCGCCTTGCCTTTGGCCGGGGTCCTAGCTTCATCGCGGGCTGGATGGAGTGGTTTGCCTCGAGTGTCGCAGGGAGTCTCTATGCGGTTACGTTCGGGATCTATATCGTTCGCTATTTTGAAGGACTGGGGCTGACGGGCTGGGTTCCCTTTTCCATCTACACCACAGAAAAAATCGTTGCTTTCTGCGTAGCTTTATTCTTTCTATATATCAATTACAGAGGGGCTTCTGAAACCGGAAAGATCGGTGCTTTTTTTACGCTGGGCCAAACTCTTTTTCTTATCTTCATCGGACTCGTCGGAATCTTTGTGGCACTCAAAGATCCTTCACGTTTGCAAAACCTGAGTCCCTATCTCCCCTATGGATGGACAAAACTGCTCGTGGCCATGGGATTCACCTATGTGGCGTTCGAAGGGTATGAAGTCATCGCCCAAGCGGGAGACGAGACCATCGATCCCAAACGCAATCTTCCCAAGGCCATGATCTACTCCGTGGGCATCGTGACTTTCACTTATGTGGCTGTCGCCTTCGCATCGATCGTTGCTGTCAAAGCCGGGTCCCCTGGAGTGGAAGGATTACCATGGGAATGGATCGGCCAGTTCAAAGAAAGAGGATTCGGTGAGGCAATTTCGCGCCTCATGCCCTACGGGAACTTCTTCTTGACACTGGCTGTCATTTTCGCCTCCATCTCCGCACTCAACGCAACAATATTTTCCGCGACCCGGGCTTCCTATGCGCTCGGTCGTGACCGCATGATGCCCAAGATTTTTTCACGAATTTCTAGAAGCCGGAATACTCCCTGGGTTGCATTGATGTTCACCGGGCTGATCGTCATCTGTGTGGCCGTGCTCCTTCCCACGACCGATGTGGCATCCAGTGCCAGTATCATGTTCCTGTTCCTCTTCTTCCTCGTCAACGTCAGTGTGATCAAGATCAGGCTTCACATGGGGGATGAATTGAGTTACGGCTTCATCATGCCGTTTTTTCCGTGGCTCCCTATAATCGCCATAATCTGCCAGGGCATACTCGCTGTGTGGCTTGTCCATATGAGTAAAATCGCATGGATCGTGGCGCCCTTCTGGATTTTATCCGGGATTGCGACCTATGTTTTCTATTCCAGGTCACACGCCATTACAACTGCTGATGAGGTACAAGTGCTGGAGGAAGAAAAGGAACCCGAGACAGAGCAATATCATATCATGGTCCCGGTGGCCAATCCTGAGAATGCGATCCCGATGATAAAAACCACATACACTCTCAGCGAGGCAAAAAACGCCAAGGTCAAGCTCCTCCACATGGTGCCTGTACCCGAAGCCGTCCCCCTCAGCGATGCAGAGAAATTTATGCTGGAAGGCAAAGAGGGGATGATCGAAGTGATGCTATCCCTCATGCTCAAATTTCCCATCACAACAACTATATGGTACTGCCGGAATATCGCCCGAGGCATACTCAGCGCAGTCAGAGAAAAAAAAGTCGATATGTTGATAATGGGATGGCATGGAAAACCGAAAGGCCGTACTTCGGGATTGGGCAGCACATTGGACGTGCTGATAGAAAGAGCTCCCTGCAACCTTGTCATCCTCAAGGATTGCGGAAACCGCGAATTCCGGAGTATCCTGGTTCCCTGGGGAGGCGGACCCAACGGGATTCTCGCTCTCGAAATCGCGAGTATCCTCGCGGAAAGAGACGACAGCGAGATCGTCGCATTCACCGTGAATGATCCGAAACGCGATATCCAGATTCCTCAAATCTCTGATACGAACGGGAAGAACGTTCAGATCAGTTTCGACAGGATCAAATTCAAAGTCGCCCAATCATCAAATGTCGTCGAGGCCATCCTCGAAGAGGCTAAAGACCACGATCTGGTCGTTATGGGTTCAACCCGGGATCCTGTTATTCAACAGATGACAAGAGATTCTGTCGCAGCTTCCTGTGCAAGGGGATGCGGAAGACCCCTGATTTTGGTCAAAGCATCCGGAGGTTTGAGGTCCTGGATCAAGCGTTGGTTATAAACAATTCCGAAAGCCTTTCCAAATCTGTATTGATGTTATTCAGAGTGGTCAGATTGTATGGCATCGAAAACACGCTCAGTTTCCCCGGCGAGGAAACTTCGCTCGGATCCAGGCTATCCTCACATCTCCTCTACGGAGATGTCCCATGCCCGTCCAGCCCTTCTCACGGTTTTCTCCACCAAACAATCTGATCACCTAATAATGCTGTCGAGGAGCTAGGCATCACAGATTTAGAAAGGCTATGAATATTATCTTATGACTTGATAAAATTTCGGAATTGTTTATCATTTTAGGGAGCGGTAGGTCAGAGAGAATTGCCGTGGATCCGAAGCTAAGACCGATCGAGGCAACAAGAAAAGATGGAGAGAAAAAAGACAAAAGAGGCGGCTTCCTCGTTAGATTTCATCCGAACGATCATCGAAGAGGACATCAAAGTCAACAAGAATGACGGGCGGGTCCACACCCGCTTTCCTCCCGAGCCGAACGGATACCTGCACATCGGCCACGCCAAATCCATCTGTCTGAATTTCGGACTGGCCAAGGAGTACCATGGCCTCTGCAATTTGAGGTTCGATGACACAAATCCAACCAAAGAAGAAGTGGAATATGTCGATTCCATCAAAGAAGACATCCGTTGGCTGGGATTCGATTGGGAAGACCGAGAGTATTATGCATCCGACTACTTCGAAACACTCTATGACTACGCTATACAGTTGATCAAGGCTGGAAAAGCCTATGTCGATGACCTCAGTGCGGATGAGATCAGGGAGTTCAGGGGCACGCTGACCGAAGCGGGTAAGGAGAGCCCTTATCGTGAGAGAGCTATTGAAGAGAATCTGGACCTCTTCGAGCGGATGCGCGCCGGAGAATTTCCTGACGGTGCACGAACCCTTCGCACCAAGATCGACATGGCCTCTGGAAACCTGAACATGAGGGATCCTGTCATGTACCGTATCCTCCGTGCCACACATCACAGAACCGGAGACGATTGGTGTATCTATGCCACATACGACTGGGCCCATGGACAATCGGACTCCATCGAGGGGATCACACACTCGATCTGTACCCTGGAATTCGAGGATCATCGGCCTCTTTACAACTGGTTCATCGAACAGTTGGGGATTTTCCCTTCCAGACAGATCGAATTTGCCCGCCTCAATTTATCCTATACGGTGATGAGTAAAAGAAAGCTTCTCCAGCTGGTCGAAGAGGGACATGTGTCCGGATGGGACGATCCGCGAATGCCGACGATCTCGGGAATGCGGAGGCGCGGCTACACACCCGAATCCATCCGGGATTTTTGTGACAGGATCGGGGTTGCCAAACGAGAGAGCACTGTCGATATCGCACTCCTCGAGCACTGTCTCCGTGAGGATCTCAATAGGCGTGCGAAGCGTGTTATGGCTGTCCTCCACCCGATCCGCCTGGTAATCGATAACTATCCCGAAGACAAGATCGAGAAACTCGTGGCGGTCAATAATCCAGAAGATGAAAGCATGGGGACCCGAGAGGTTCCGTTTTCCCGCGTCCTCTACATCGAAAGGGACGACTTCCGTGAGGATCCGCCCAAAAAGTTCTTCCGCCTCGCTCCAGGCCGTGAGGTCAGACTCAAGCATGCATACTATGTGACATGTACGGATGTCGTCAAAGATGGCAAAACGGGTGAGATCACAGAGATCCACTGCACATATGATCCAGAGACGAGAGGGGGATGGAGCGAAGACGGACGCAGAGTCAAGGGAACCCTTCACTGGGTGTCGGCTGAACATGCCATCGACGCCGAGGTCCGCCTCTACGACCATCTGTTTACGCTCGAGGATCCCAGCGATGTCCCTGAGGGCACAAATTTCAAAGATTACCTAAATCCCGAATCTCTAGAGATCGTGACGAGTTGCAAGATGGAACCCTGCTTAGCTGAAGCAAATCCCGGCGATCGGTTCCAATTCCTGAGACAAGGGTATTTCAGCACAGATCCTGATTCCACCAAAGAAACGCCTGTATTCAATCGAACCGTATCATTAAGAGATACCTGGGCAAAAATCGAAAAATCATTAAAGAGAAGCCAATCGCCTTAAAATATTTCGCTCAAAATCTCATGGACGAGACGACCGCGATTCTCGAGCGACAACTCAAACAGCCTTATATCGGCTCTCTCTTTTATTTCAGCGATAAGGCCTCCCCCTTTTCGGGCGATAGTGGCGATGACCAAAGTATCCGAGTCCAATAGTTTTCGCATGAGGGATACGAATCTTTCCGAATAGCACTCCATCTTCCCGATCTCATCGATCACAACAAGATCTGTATGTGAATCGAGAAGATCTGAACTTTCGAGAAATTCATCAAAACCAACGACATCCATGCCGTATTTGCCGACGCGGTAGG
>JASFPP010000273.1:0-4529 GCA_050115915.1 Candidatus Aminicenantota bacterium | reverse complement strand
TCTGACTCAACCATCATTCCCTTGACCTATCAATCCATTTGACTCTGTCCCCATAAATTTATATGCTATCCTCATCAACGAAGGGGACGATGACAACTCAATGTCCTAAATGTAAAGCCGATAATCCTGACGAGTCTAAGTTCTGTAACGAGTGTGGCTTCCAAATAGACTCTATAGACAAAATGCCTGCCCCTCCCACAAAGACATTAGAAGCTCCCAAAGAAGCACTAACCACAGGATCCACATTTGCTGGGCGTTATCAGATTATTGAAGAACTCGGTCAAGGAGGTATGGGTAGAGTCTATAAAGCCACTGATACAAAAATTAACGAAAAGGTTGCTCTGAAACTCATCATGCCAGAGATAGCATCTGACAAAAAGACTCTGGAGCGGTTTGGCAATGAACTAAGGATTGCTCGTAAGATTACTCATAAGAATGTCGGCAAAATGTTCGACATCAACGAGGATAAAGGGACTCACTTTATCACAATGGAGTATGTGTCTGGTCAAGACCTCAAAGGATTTATCAGACAATCAGGACAAATGGGTGTCGGGACAGCAATATCAATTAGCAAACAAATCTGTGAGGGACTATCAGAAGCCCACAAGACAGGAGTTATCCATAGAGATTTGAAACCCAGCAATATCATGATAGATCGAGAGGGCAATGTGCGGATTATGGACTTTGGTATCGCTCGATCATTGAAAGAAAAGGGGATAACGGGGGCTGGAGTGATGATAGGAACTCCTGAATACATGTCTCCCGAGCAAGCTGAAGCGAAAGAAGTAGACCAACGTACAGATATATATTCCTTGGGTGTTATTATTTACGAGATGGTGACAGGAAGGGTGCCGTTCGAGGGAGATACGGCACTGAGTATAGCCATGAAACACAAAGATGAAGCTCCTAAAGACCCTAAAGAGTACAATGCTCAGATTCCCGATGATTTGAGGAATCTGATATTGAAGTGCTTGGAGAAAGATAAAGAGAGAAGATTTCAAAGCGCTGGAGAAGTGCTGGCAGAGCTCGAGAATATTGAGAAAGGTATTCCAGCAACGGATATAGCAATCCCTAAAGGGAAGCCCTTAACCTCAAAAGAGATAACCGTTACGTTTGGATTGAAGAAACTACTGGTTCCAGGCTTGGCGTTTGTGGCGATTGTGGTTATCGGGCTAATTCTTTGGAAACCGTGGATCCCAAGAGAGGTGCCATCCTCCTCTACAGAAATCCCGTCAATTGCCATCCTCCCCTTCGATGATTCGAGTCCAGAAAAGGATCAAGAACACTTCTGCAATGGATTGGCAGAATCCATTATCAATGTGCTCACAAAAGTGGATGGCTTGCGTGTTCCTGCAAAAACTTCTTCCTTTTCGTTCAAGGGAAAGGAAAGCACCATTCAGGAGATTGGTGAAAAGCTCGATGTCGACACCATCCTTGAAGGAAGCGTACAAAAATCAGGAGATAGAGTTCGCATCTCTGCTCGCCTTGTGAATGTAGCGGATGAATCCCATTTATGGTCAGAACAGTATGATAGTGATTTGGATGATATATTTGCTGTACAGGATAAGATAGCTCTGGCTATAGTGGATAATCTCAAAGTGCATCTTGGGGGAGGAGAAAGAGAAACCGTCACGAAACGTTACACAGAAAATGCCGAGGCCTACAATCTCTACCTTCTGGGACGTCATTTTTGGGATAAGAGAACAGAGAGTGACATGCTGAAATCCATCGAATACTTTAATAAAGCCTTAGAAGCCGATCCAGAATATGCTCTGGCTTATGCGGGTATAGCCGATGCCCATATCACAATGGCAGAATGGGGCTTTCAGCAAGCGGAACAGGCTTATCCCAAAGCACGGGAACTTGCCCAAAAAGCGCTGGAGCTCGACCCCTTACTTGCTGAACCATTCAGTTCTCTCGCAGTGGTAAAAAGATTATATGACTGGGATTGGACAGGCGCTGAGACAGATAGCAAACGGGCCATTGAGCTCGATCCCAATTATGCAACGGGACATTTTCGGTATGCAGAGTACTTGGTGGCCATGGGAAGATTCGATGAGGCCATTTCTGAGATTGGTAAAGCGTTGGACCTCGATCCCTTGTCCCCCATAGTGCATGTAGCTGGGGCATTAGTGAATTTTTATGCAAGGCAATACGAAAAATCACTAGAGATGTGTCAAAAAGCACTGGAACTGGATCCGAACTTCAGGGCTGCTCATATATGGTTAGCATATAACCATTACTACATGAAAAACTACGATGAATATTATTTAGAAAGAAAAAATTTGCTTCTTGAAAGTGCAGGACCAGAGAAAATTGAATTACACGAAAAATTGTATGAGATATACAGGACATCAGGCATTGAAGATGCAGCACAATATATTATCGATTTGTTGAAAAAAGAACAAGAATTAGGAGATATCAGTCCTGAGGATTTTATCGATCCCTATGTATTGCTGCAAGACAAAGAGGAATTGTTGAATGTGCTGGAAGAATGTTATGAAAGGCGTTCCTGGCCTATGCATTTGATTAAAGTAGATCCCTACTTCGATTTTATCCGCTCGGAACCCAGGTTCAAGGCAATCCTGAAGAAAATGAATTTGGAGTAATATCAGCCAATAGAAGACCCTATGTCCCAGGCTTAATAGAGGCCATAATCTTTTGCACTTCTTCCTTATACTTCTCAAAAATCTCAGAAGACCCGGTCACCAGGATTAGAAAGACATGCGTGCCTTCCGGATTGAAGAATGCAGCTGAGATATTGACCGGCACTCCATTTCTGGCCTTTTCCTTACCTTTAGCATCCATAAAGATGAATGGAATTCCATTAATGGTCTTTTTCTCCCACGCCTCTGCCGCTTGAGTGAAATCGGTGAAGCGTTCACTAATCAGTTCTCCAGCTTTCTGTTCAGCCACGCCAAGATCCGGAACGGCATCCGGCACAAAGGCCCAGAGTGTGATGAGCAACCGGCCTTCCTGGACAAAATCCGGCGAAGCCTGGAGAGGAACTGCCCCAGAGCTTCTTACATTTTCTTTCCTCCATTCTCTCCAACTGTTTGGAAACATGCTGGAGACGACATCCCAGTCATTAGGCAGACTGAGAGTAAAAATGGGATTCTCCTTAGGGAAGAAATACTCATCTTCTTCTGCAAACAAGACATTCACCATAGAAAACAGAAACAATACGACCATAACACATGCCATGTTCTTCATAGCTATGAATCCTCCTTCAGCGTAAGTCCAAGAATGCTAGTGTAGCATACTTAAAATGGATCACTAGATCTGCAGCACCGTCCTTAGATCGCCAGTTCTTTGATGTTTAATTGCTCCAGATCCATTTCGCCGATGCCATGCTCGTGCGCCTTTACTAACACAAGGATATCTCTTTGTTTATATCCGAATAAAGTTGCCCCATAGGAGTCTATGGCCACCGGGTCTGTACCTGCAATCACTTTCTGTGGTTTGAGCAATTCCCCGGGACCGTGCGGGCCATTCGTGATCACGAACTCCGTCGCGTCTATGATGCATAAGTCAGGTCGGATGATGGTATTCAAATCAGCGATACAACGGTCGAGATGCCTGATATCATCCTTGTTTGTTGTCCCGATCATTTTATGAAAATTCAGGTTCGATTTCGGTGAATTTATACCCATAAGATTTTTCAATGCACCGGATAAATTGCTCCCGGAATGCTCTTTTATGATATTCATGTTTATAAAGACATCATAATCATAAAAAGTTTTCATGATCCGGGCTTCTTTCAGCAACTCTCCTTTTGAGATAGGCACCGGTTTAAAGAGTGTTTCGTCACGTTGGTTTGTAATTATTAGTTGTGCCCCTTCTTCGTCTATGATCTTTTTCATGCCCGTATTTTGCCAATTCCTTTGGGGAAGCCATCCGATACAATCGATCTCTTTGGCGCCAGCTTCTTTACACATTTGAATGGCCGCTCGCACTATTTTCGGTTTGGTGTAGGTACCGGGGTGGCGACTTTGCACATTGGGCAGCAGAGCGACCTTCGAGTTTTTGGGAACAAATTTTTTCATCCCCCCCAGTGTCTCCACTGCCTTTATAGCGCTTTTGAAATAGTCTTTGCCTTTAACGACAACCATATCAATGTTTTGTTCTTTGAGCTTAGTATTCGATCCCAAAGGCCTGCCCAGAACCGAGGTCACACCGATGGCGGCACTTTTCTGAATAAATTCACGGCGATTAATTTTTTTCGGCACTTACTCCTCCAATTTCATTTTAGATAAACGGGACTGTTCTATTCCTGTTTAATAATTTTAAGAACTCTTCGTAGTCCTTTTCCACTTTCATGTTTGACATCCTTTTTCAGCTTCCAGTGTTTTTCGCGGAGAAATTGGACTGTTTCTAATCTTTCGACCGGGGTTAAGGATAAATAGTATGAGTCATCAAACTCTTGAGCTTCTTCAAATGAATTCGACTTCTTTACCCAGATTTTGTGCTTCAAGAGAACCGATCCTTTTATAAATATTATATCCTATTACATGTCCGATATGAAGGGA
>JASFPP010000272.1:0-4530 GCA_050115915.1 Candidatus Aminicenantota bacterium | reverse complement strand
GGTACCTTGTGTTGATGTCGCTGAGAACGAAACCGATATCACCGTGGAGGTAGAGTTGCCCGGTGTTGAACAAAAGGACATTCAGCTCATTTTCTATGGCAACCGGATCGAGATCAAAGGACAGAAGAAAGAAATCCCATCCGGAACGCGGATCAAATTTTTGAGGCTTGAAAGGGAATACGGCCCCTTCAGGCGGTTTATTTTTCTTCCTAATGCCGTACAGCCTGCGAAAACAAGAGCACTGCTCGAGAACGGTGTTTTGACTATTCTGTTCAAAAAAACGAGGAGGAAACAAGACAGACAGGTTGTATTGAAAATCCGAAAACCTGAAGAAAAAACGGAGGATTGAGATGGCAAAAAAAGATGACGATTTTGATGATAAATTCGAAGATGTTGTCGAAGAAGATGGTCAGAAGCTCAATATCCCGAAAGAAATGCCGGTTCTTATGTTGCGGGATATTGTTGTCTTTCCATACATGGTCGTTCCCCTCTTCGTTGGCAGAGAGAAATCGAAGGAGGCCATTGATCAGGCTCTATCTTCGCACCGGATGATCCTCCTGATCACTCAGAAGGATATGGAGATCGAGGATCCGAAGAGGGAGGATATCTTCAATATCGGGACTGTCGCTCTTGTCATGAGGATGCTCAAACTTCCCGATGGTCGCGTGAGAATACTCGCACAGGGAATTGTCCGGGCCAGTTTGAAGAGTCTTGATGAGGAGAAAGAATACTATTCGGCTCGTATTCGAGTGCTCCATGAATCGGAGGATATCGAGAAATCGATCGAAAGCGAAGCTCTGGTCCGGAATGTCAGAGAAGGTTTGGATAAGGCTTCTGCTCTAGGAAAGAATATCGCTCCTGAAGTGATGATCCTTGCAGCGAACGTCGATGAACCAGGGAGGCTGGCTGACCTTGCAGCCGCGAACCTGGATTTAAAGGTTCACGAGGCCCAGGAACTGTTGGAGATCCAAGATCCGTTTCTCCGATTGAAAAAAGTCTATGAGTTTTTGACCAAAGAACTCGAACTTTTGGATGTTCAGTCGAAGATCAGCAGTGAAGCCAAAGGCGAGATGGACAAACTCCAAAAACAGTATTTTCTTCGCCAACAGATAAAAGCTATTCAGAAAGAGCTGGGTGAGGGCACAGAGATCCAGGAAGAGATCAAGGGTTACCAGGATAAGCTGAAAAAGTTAAAGGTCGCGCAGGAAGTCCGGGAAGAGCTCGAGAAACAGATCAGTCGTCTTTCCCAGATGCATCCGGAATCCGCGGAGACGGCAGTCGTCCGGAACTATCTGGACTGGATGTTTGCTCTGCCTTGGAACAAAACAACTAAAGACAATCTGGATCTCAAGAGCGCCAAGGCGATCCTGGATGAGGATCACTACGGCCTGGATAAGGTCAAAGAGAGGATCCTCGAGTACTTGGGTGTGCGGAAGCTCTCGAAGGCGATAAAGGGTCCTATCCTGTGTTTTGTTGGTCCTCCTGGAGTGGGGAAGACGTCGCTGGGCAGGTCCATAGCAAGGGCGCTGGGAAGGAAATTTATCCGAATCTCTCTCGGTGGTGTCAGGGACGAAGCTGAGATAAGGGGGCACCGGAGAACATACGTGGGAGCCATGCCGGGAAGGATAGTCCAGGGATTGAGGCGATGTGGGAGGAATAATCCGGTATTCATGATGGATGAAGTGGACAAGATCGGTGCAGATTTTAGAGGAGATCCGTCTTCGGCACTTTTGGAGGTGCTCGATCCGGAGCAGAATTTCTCCTTCCGTGACCACTACCTGGGTGTTCCCTATGACTTATCCCAGGTTATGTTCATAACAACAGCAAACCTCCTGGATCCCATACAGCCGGCATTCCGGGACCGGATGGAGATTCTTCAACTCCCGGGATACACGGAAGAAGAAAAATTACAGATCGCTCTGCGTCATCTGGTCCCCAAACAAATCAAAGAAAATGCACTCAATGAAAAGTTGATCTCGTTCACCAGAGGTGCAATTCAAAAGATCATATCGATGTACACACGTGAAGCAGGCGTAAGAAATTTGGAGAGAGAGATCGCCGCAATTTGTAGAAAAGTCGCTCGCAGGGTCGCCGAGGGGAAGAAGAGCCTGACAAAGATCACATCTCAAAATTGTGAGAAATACCTCGGGCCGCCCAAAATATTCAGAGATCAACTGCAGAAGGAAAACCGTGTGGGTGTTGCCACAGGTGTCGCCTGGACAGCTGCGGGTGGCGAGCTGTTATTTGTGGAGGCGACAAAAATGAAGGGCAAAGGAGGCCTATCTCTCACAGGTTCCCTGGGTGATGTCATGAAGGAATCCGCTCAAGCGGCATTGAGTTTTTCTAGAGCTAATGCCAAAGAGCTGGGAATCGAAGGGAGGATGTTCTCTCAAAACGATTTTCATATTCATATCCCAGAGGGGGCCATTCCTAAAGATGGGCCCTCCGCTGGTGTGACAATTGCGACGTCTTTGATCTCGATATGCACGAACAGGAAGGCGAAATGGGATGTGGCCATGACTGGAGAGATTACGCTCACTGGGAATGTTCTTCCAGTAGGCGGGATCAAGGAGAAGGTCCTTGCAGCACAACGTGCAGGAGTGAAGAATTTTATTCTTCCGCTACCCAACAAAAAAGACCTGATCGATATTCCGAAAAATATCACGAGAGACATCAATTTCATTTTTGTCAAAGATATCAGTGAGGTTCTCGAAGACGCCCTTGTTCCAAATCCCCCTAAGAGCACCAAATAACGCTTTGGGGGCTTCCCTCACTTCCCCCTTCGGGAGATGTCCCATGCCCGCATGGAGCACTTCTCACAGTTTTCTCCACCACACAATTGGATCACTCAAAAACGCATGGAGTTTACTTGCCATCACGGTTTTGGAAATGCCTACCTTTGTGCACATAGACTTGACAAAAAGGATTAGGTTTTGTACTAGAAAAGGAAGGCAATTAAAGGAGAAGGGTGTGAGAAAAAGAACAGCGCTTACGTGTGTTTTGCTTGTTGTGGTGGTTTCGAGTTCATGGGCAGGAGGATGGAATAACACTTTAATGGGCATAAGGGCCCTGGGCATCGGTGCGGCTTTTGTCGGCATCGCTGATGATCCCAGTGGGATCTACTACAATCCGGCCGGACTTATCCTACAAAATCAAAAGCTAAATTTTTCTGTTAACGGAGTCTACATCATGCCCACTCACCAGTACACCGTCGAAAATATTTTATCTGCTCGGAGTCAGAAGAATACGGGAATCCCTCAGCTATTCGTCACGTATAAAGCGTCAGAGAGGATGACTCTGGGATTCGGGATGTTTGTACCCTATGCCGGCGGTGGAGTGGATTGGAGCGCGAGTGATCTCGGTCAACCGATGAGTTCTCACCTGGGAGTTATCTCCTACACACCATCCCTCTCCTACAGGGTCAGCGATAAGTTTTCTCTGGGCATAAATATCAATCTCTACAGAGGAGTATTCGAGCTGAAAGCGGATTCGGATTTAATGATGGCCATGGAAACGGAGGAGAGCGGATCCTCCTTATCTGCCAGCCTGGGCCTTATGTATGAGCCAAGTGAAAGATGGCGGCTGGGCCTGAGTGTTAGGGGGCCCGCGAAAATGACATTGACGGGAAAAACGCTTTATACGGTTTCGGTTCCAGGCATAGGAGATGTACGGTTTGGAAGCGATTCCGAGACAACATTTAATCTCCCCTGGGATATCGAGCTCGGGTTCATGTATAAATTTTCCGATCGTCTCATTTTATCCACAAGCGCTCAGTACACTATGTGGTCGACTCTGGATAAAGTCACAAAGACTTTCAAGGATCTTCCGGGAATAGGGGACATGGTTGAGGTTGAAGAGATGAATTTTAAGGATATTTTGATCATGAGAGTGGGATTGGAATACATGATTCCGGCTGGAGTGTTTTTAAGGGGAGGCGTGGGCTTGGATAGAGCGGCGACTCCTCCTGAATACCTGAGCATAAACAACATCGATGTGGACAAATTCACGTTACTGGGTGGGATCGGATACAGGTCAGGCAGTATGGAGGTTAATTTTGTTTATATTTATGCGAACGGGAAGGAGACGGAAAGAACAAGCACAGATTTTGGATTTCCTTTGACTGAGGCCTATAACCTCAGTGCCTCGATCTTTGGATTGGGAGTCACGTTTTCTTTTTAGGCCCTAAATACAGATTTGATCTAGAGTCAGCTCTCCGAGCTGACCGTTTGTATATCGCTAGTTTACAAGGTAGGTCCCTTCAAAGACAATAGTTGCGGGGCCTGTCTGGAATACCTTCTCGCTCTCCCATTCTACGGTCAAATTTCCGGTGGATGTTCTGACGTTAACCTTTCTGTCTGTCTTATTCTTCAAGATCGATGCCACAACTGCAGCACAGGAGCCACTCCCTGATGATAGAGTCTCTCCGACACCTCGTTCCCAGAAAAGAACCTCGATCTCTTGCCTGTTCAACACCCTTATGAATTCGATGTTGATCCTTTTCGGAAAGAACGGATGAAATTCGATCTCATA
>JASFPP010000271.1:0-4541 GCA_050115915.1 Candidatus Aminicenantota bacterium | reverse complement strand
GACCAGGTCAACCGCAATCAACTGATCGCGGTTCTCGATGACGAAGAGTACAGCCAACAAGTCCGCCAGGCAGAAGCAGATCTGCAAGTGGCTCAAGCCAATCTCGACGAATCGAAGAGCTCAATGGATGTGGCCAAAAGGGAGTTAGAGCGTGTGGAGGAACTCCATAAAAAAGGCATCTCAGCGGATTCAGAGCTCGACGCCGCAAAGGGGATATACGCCACCCAGCAAGCCAGATTCAAAGTCTCCCAAGCCCAAGTCGCACACAGACAAGCAGCTTTAGAAGCCGCCAGAGTCCGTCTGTCGTACACAAAGATCACGGCATCCTGGGAGCAGGGGATAAAGCCAAGGGTTGTCGGCGAACGTTTTGTGCATGAGGGAGCGATGCTCACGCCCAATGCCCAAATCCTTTCTATCCTGGAGATCAATCCTTTGCTCGCTATCATTTATATCACCGACAAGGATTATTTTCGCATAAAAACCGGACAAAAAGCGTCCATTAAATCAGATGCCCTCCCTAATGCAAGCGTCTCCGGAGAAATTATCCGCATAGCTCCTCTCCTAAAAGAGACTTCCAGGGAAGCTCGGGTCGAGATCGAATTTCCCAATCCAGAGGGGCTTTTTAAGCCCGGCATGTTCATCAATGTGCAGATCCAGTTTGCAACCCATGAAGGAGCCACAGTGGTCCCAGTGAGCTCGGTTGTCAAACGCGACAACCAACAGGGAATCTTTTTGGCGGATATGGAAAACGAAGTGGCACAGTTTATCCCTGTAAAGGTCGGAATTTCCAACAGTGAATTGGCAGAGATCCTAGAACCCCCATCATTATCAGGGTACGTGGTTATCCTTGGCCAACACCTGCTGGCCCAAGGAAGTCCTATCATCCTGCCCAAATCTTCTTCGACAGAGGAACCGAAAGACACTGGAAAAAAGAAAACAGGAGAAGAGAGATGAAGCTGTCTCAGTTCTCTGTTCACCATCCGATCTTTACTGTCATGATCTTTTTGATCGTGATCATTCTAGGCTTTGTGGCTTTCACCCGTCTTCCCATCGATCTCTTGCCGGATATCACCTATCCCACTCTCAGTGTCTCCACTTCTTACGGCAATGCAAGCCCCGAAGAAATGGAAGAGCTGATCACCCGCCCGATTGAAGAAGCCCTTGCCGCCGTACCCGGAGTAGAAGAAATAACATCAACCTCCTCAGAAGGGCGAAGCAGTGTGCGTGTGTCCTTTGACTGGGGAACCGACCTGGAGGAGGCAGCGAATGATATTCGAGACAGGTTAGACCGGATCATTCCCTCATTTCCGGAGGAAGTCGAACGACCGCGGCTGCGCAAATTCGACCCTTCCAGCTTCCCTATCCTCATTCTCGGCGCCTCCGCCGACTTGGACCCCATCCAGACAAGACGTCTCATCGATGATCAGATCAAGTACCGCATAGAGCGAGTGCCTGGAGTCGCTTCTCTCGATATATGGGGAGGTCTTGAAAGAGAAATTCATGTCAACCTTTACCCAGAAAAAATCAAGGCCCTCGGATTGCCTTTGGATTTGATCCTGAACAAAATTCGGTCCGAAAATGTGGACGTGCCCGCAGGAACCATCGAGCGCGGAAACTTCGAGGTACTCATTCGTACGCCAGGCGTTTACACCAACCTTGATGAGATCCGAGACACCGTGATTGCTATCAGGGACGGAGTTCCGATCCAGGTCAAAGAGATTGCCTCAGTCGAGGATTCCTGGCAAAAGATCAGGCGGATAGTCCGCGTTAACGGAAAACCTGGAGTCCGGCTCTCTATCAGCAAACAGTCTGGCAAGAACACGGTGGAGGTCGCCCAGGCTGTCCTAAAAGAAATCGAGAACATCCATCAAGATATCCCTCAAATCACACTCACTCCCATCATCGATTCATCCGAGTACATCCAGAGCTCGATCTCCAATGTCGGAAGAGCCGCGCTCTATGGAGGACTACTGGCAGTCGTGGTGCTGCTTTTTTTCCTGAGAAATTTACGGAGCACGACCGTCATAGCCACAGCCATACCCATCTCGATTATTGCCACATTCTCGCTGATATACTTCGGCGGATTTACCTTAAACATCATGACACTGGGAGGACTTGCCCTGGGAATAGGAATGCTCGTGGATAACGCCATCGTTGTTCTCGAGAATATATACAGACTTCAAGAAACAGGGGAAAGTCCATTAAAGGCGGCCATAAACGGAACCGGAGAGGTTACATCCGCCATAATCGCCAGCACCTTGACCACTCTCGCTGTATTCCTTCCTCTCATATTTCTCAGAGGTATGACCGGGATCATGTTCAAACAGCTCTCCTATGTTATCGCTTTTTCTCTTTTCTGCTCCTTGGTCGTTGCCTTGACGCTGGTGCCCATGTTATCGAGCAAAGTCCTCCGCGTTACAAAGATCGACAATCCGACAAAACAATCCCTGAGATCGAAACTTTTCAGAGCGACCGGCCAATTTTTCATCGATCTTGAAAACAAGTACAAAGATCTTCTCCATTATGCGTTAGATCATCGGATCTTGGTGCTTGGAACAGCGATCCTGCTTTTCACGGGATGTCTCCTCCTCGCACGGCTTGTGGGCAGCGAATTCATGCCAGCCGCAGACGAAGGAGAAGTCCGAGTTAGCGGGGAAATGGAGGTCGGAACCCGTCTCGGAGTTCTGGATGAGAAGTTTAAAACAGTTGCCGCGATCTTAGAAAAAGAAGTCCCCGAGATCGAGAGTGTCGTTGAAAGTATAGGCGGTTCGGGCTTTCGCGCTTCCGGCTCACACGTGGGAGAATTCAGGATCTCTCTCGTTCCCCAATCTCAGCGGGCAAGATCAAGCGAAGAAATCGCGTCCATTCTCCGCCGCAAGCTCTCCGGCATTCCGGGTTTAATTACCCGCATCCGGTCGAGTCAGGGATTCTTCCTTCTGAGGATGGGGCAGAGCGGAGGCGATCGTGTTCAGATCGAGGTCAGAGGCTATGATCTGGAAATCGGCGATGCCCTAGCAAAACAGGTTCAGTTCCTCGTCGAAGACGTCGAGGGCATCACCGATGCCCGATTGAGCCGCGAGATCGGCACACCGGAGGAGATCATCCTCATAAACCGACAAAAAGCGGCTGATATGAAGCTTACGGTCTCTCAAATCGCCAACACTCTCCAGACATTCCTCACCGGAACCCGGG
The DNA here is from genome assembly GCA_050115915.1 of Candidatus Aminicenantota bacterium. Taxonomy (GTDB): domain Bacteria; phylum Acidobacteriota; class Aminicenantia; order Aminicenantales; family Aminicenantaceae; genus WTAW01. Next base: position 1,349 of record JASFPP010000271.1, on the reverse strand, counting down.
CAAGTAATTACAGGGAGGCCGGAGATGAATTCTGGATCCGCGTCAAAGTGAAAGATTCCGAGAAGATGAGCCTGGACGAAATTTTGGACCTCACACTCACCAATTCCGAGGGACAGCCCGTAATGCTCAGGAATGTGGTCAACGTCCAGCCGAGAAGGGGCCCGGTCCTCGTCCAGCGCAAAGACCAGGAACGTATCACTACGGTCTCTGCCAACATCAGCGGGAGAGATATGGGTTCTGTCATCTCGGACATTCGCGAGCGGCTCAAAACTATTCCTGTCCCCAGAGGATTTCTTATTCTCTTCTCCGGAGACTACGAGGAGCAGCAAAAAGCCTTTCGCGAGCTCTTGTTTGGCCTCATACTGGCTTTGATGCTTGTCTACATGGTCATGGCCTCACTCTACGAATCACTCAGGGATCCATTTGTCGTTATGTTCTCCATCCCTCTTGCCGCCATCGGCGTCATCCTGATTCTGTTTCTTACCAACACGACCTTCAATGTGCAATCATACATAGGATGTATCATGCTGGGGGGGATCGTTGTTAACAATGCCATTCTGCTTGTGGACTACACAAACCTCCTCCGGCGTCGGGATAAAATGCCTATCCGTGAGGCCATCGAGGAAGCAGGCCGCAGGCGGCTCCGTCCGATATTGATGACGGCCACAACCACTATTTTTGCCCTGATTCCCCTAGCGTTAGGTTTACAGGAAGGCGGAGAGGCCCAGGCCCCTATGGCCAGAGCTGTCATCGGGGGCCTGCTCAGTTCGACTCTGATAACGCTTGTGATTATACCCGTCGTGTACTCAGTATTTGAAGGAATGGGAAAGAAGCTTAAAGGATAACGCTCGCTTTTTTCGCTGCCCAGCCCGAATTGAGATTTGCCGCACTTGAAATGGAAGTCCTCGAACAGATTAAGTAGGTACAAGTTTTTACATTATATTCTTCACAAGCAGGGATCGATCATCCGATCGATCCCTGTTGTTTTTTGGACGAGGCAAATTCATTTCATGACATTCTCGCCATAATCCTCAAAGAGCTAAGATGGCGTAAAATATGACATTTAATGACATTGATCAGCTCATCTCATTGACTCTGAACTGCGAAATTGATAATATTCTCACCGTTTCATAAGTGGGTTAGATCGTGTCATTGAAATGTCCCAAATGTCATCATGGAAATCCTGATGATACCCTTTTCTGTGGAAAATGTGGCTTTCGACTTTCCTCTATCGAGGATATCGAAGTCACCAAAACTATGGAAACGGCTAAAAAAGAAGAATTGGTTTCAGGCTCTACTATCGCCAATAGATACGAAATCATAGAAGAATTGGGAAGGGGGGGGATGGG
>JASFPP010000270.1:0-4568 GCA_050115915.1 Candidatus Aminicenantota bacterium | reverse complement strand
GTCCAATGATTGATAAACATTATTTGATAGAGAAATTGCAGAGATCTCATTGTGGTGAAAAACGTCAAACTCAGCTTCGACCAGGCGTTCAGCATCGTGCTCTTTATCTTGCTGCTTTTGATACTGATGCTCTGAGCGGAGTTGGATCCAACCTGTAGGCCGCTCTCCCCTGTTGGGAAGATACCGAAAAAACTATGCGAAAGGAAATAAAAATGATTAAACGAGTATTACTCTCATTCATCATCCTCATTTCATTCTCATTTGTTTTTTCCTACGCTCAGACCCTGGGAAAAATCAAAGGAACCATCCAGATGGAGGACAGAACCAAGCTGCCGGGGGTGACAGTATCTATCCAGGGCAAAAAGGAAAGCACAGTCACAGACAAAGATGGCGAGTATACTTTTATAGGAGTTTCACAGGGTGAGGTTACTCTTATTGCGAGTCTGGATGGCTTTGCTACACAAGTGAAAATCGTAATTGTTCAGGCAGGTAGAACTGTGCTTGCCGACTTCACGCTGGGAATGTCCATTTCTGAAGAATCGACAGTCACGGCAGAGAAACCACTATTGAGTGCCTCGGACAAAGTTAGCAAGATTACGCTCACGCCCTCACAAATCGAAACATTGCCCAGTTTGGGAGAAAAAGACATTTTTCGTGCCTTTCAGTTATTGCCTGGGATTATGGGCAGCCAGGAAACATCCTCTGGACTGTTTGTCAGGGGCGGAACTCCCGATCAAAACCTGATTCTTTACGATGGCTTTACTATCTTTCATGTAGATCACCTGTATGGCTATTTCAGCGCCTTCAATATGGAGGCCATCAATGAAGTGAATCTGCACAAAGGTGGATTTGAATCCAAATACGGTGGTCGATTGTCAAGTGTCATGGAGCTAAGTGGAAAAAATGGCAACGAAAAAAAACTTTGCGGTGGAGCTGGAATCAGCCTCCTCAGTTTGAATGGGCTTGCGGAGATCCCCCTGTTCAATAAAGGATCTCTGTTTATAGCGGGAAGGAGGTCTTTCCAGAGCCCTCTCTACAACGATATTTTAGGCATGTTTGATAATACTCCAGGGCCTGGCGGAGCTCAGGGCAGGCCTGGTGGAGGGGGGCAATTCGGCGGAGGAGGACGAATGGCCATGTTCGACACACAGCCTTCATCCTACTTTTATGACCTGAATGCCAAGCTCGTCTTCAATCCATCACCCAAAGACCTCTCATACTTAAGCCTTTATAACGGACAGGACAAGATCGACAATTCCAGAGAGCTGAATATTCCTGCGGAATTTTTGGAACGCATGGCCGAACGGGGTTTTGATGTCGAAGGAGACATCAACATCACAGACTTACAGGAGTACGGGAACACGGGAGTCGGCACAAACTGGTCGAGGACCTGGAGCAGCAATTTCCAGAGCAGCATTCTGCTTACATATTCCAATTACATAAACAAAAGGGACCGGTCCTCACAGGGGAATTTCGGGCGGCCCGAAGATGATGAAGAGGAAGATGAGGACGACACCCCGAGGCCAAGATTCCGGGGTCGAGGAACGGTCGAGGACAACAATATTGAAGACATCACTTTTCGATTGGATAATTCCATCCTTTTACCCAAAAGTCATACCATAGAATTTGGGGTGCAGATTACACAAAATGATATTCAATACTCCTTTGAAATGGATGAGGTCGAAGAGGAAGACGAAGAGGACACAGATGATGGGCCGAGAAATCTGTTGGGGATCCTGAATAGAGATGACAAAGGAGTCCAGTATTCTGCTTATCTGCAAGACAGATGGACTGTTTTCGACAGATTGACCATCACACCGGGTGTCCGAGCAACCTACTTTGACCAGACAGGGCAGACCTTTTTTGAGCCAAGATTTTCGTTCACGTTGGGTTTGACAAACGAGATCAGCTTAAAGGGAGCCTGGGGAAAATACCACCAGATCGTGAACATGATCACACGCGAGGACATCATGCAGGGGAACCGGGAGTTTTGGGTGCTTTCTGACGGCGAAACCATTCCCTTTGGCTCGGCCACTCATTATATTGCGGGAATAAGCTTTGAAACCGACGAGTTTCTATTCGATATCGAGGGCTATTATAAAGACCTGAATGGACTGTCTGAGTTTTCTATTCCTTTCACGCCAACGCGGCTCGATCAAGATGTCGATTACAACCAATACTTCTATACGGGAACAGGAATAGCCAACGGTATCGAATTCCTTCTGCAGAAAAAATACGGGAAATACACCGGTTGGCTGGGTTATACGTTAGGCAAGGTAGAATATAACTTTCCAGATCTTAAAGAAGATCCGTATCCTGCCCTTCACGATCAGACACACGAGTTTAAGGTCGTCAACAGCTACGAGTGGAACGACTGGACATTCTCAGGAACATGGATCCTTGCAACTGGAAAACCTTACACGGAACCCATCGGAGTGGAAGAGGTCACGCTTTCCAATGGCTTTGTGATCGATCGTGTGGTTGCGGGTGAAAAGAATGGCGCAAGGTTGCCGGATTATCACAGGCTGGATCTGTCGGTGACCTATGATTTCAGTTTAGGTGGGGAAACGAATTCGGTTTTGGGATTGACTCTATTCAATGTCTACAACCGCAAAAACGTCTGGTACAAGGAATTTGAAGTGCTCGAGGGTGAGTTGATCGAGAACAACATCATCTATATGGGATTTACAGTCAACGTGTTTTTCAGCATCAAGTTCTGATCCCGAGTCAAAAAGAATTTTTTTCTACGCAGCATCTTCTGTGCTGTGGTTCAAATCGGGAGGATTAACGCCAAACACTATATCTTTCGCCTTACCCTTGAGGAATATCAGTGAGTCAATTCTTGGATCTGATTCAAGGAGAGTTGGAGAGTCGCCCAGACATCGAGGCCTTTGGGTATCTTAGGTCTTTGGCCACCGCGGCGTCCCATGCCGCCACCCATGCCTCCCATTCTACCTCCGCCGCCACCGGGGGGCATTCCTCCTTGCCCACCCATTCGATCTTGCATCACACTTCTCATTTCATTCCTGTCTATTTCGGGAATTTCCAGTCCGACTCCGATCGCAGTTCCAGCGTCGGCTCCTATTGCGAAAGGATGTTTTTCATCGGGTTTGAGCGGTACTTTGAGCTCATAGACAAAAAGACCTGTTTCGTTCCTCGCCTTGATTTCAATGCCCTTCGTTTCTTCCACAGGAATCCGCTTTTTCGTTCCTCCTGGTCCGAGGATCTCTAAATTGGCAAGGGATTGTTCAAAGGCTCGTCGCACTTTTTCTCGGTCCTGCTCGCCCTCTTGTGTACGCATAAAATCCATTTGCTCTCGCATGCTCCGCATTCCAATGGGAAATTTAATACCGAAGGCTTTTTCCTTGCCGCCAGCAGGGTCGAACCATAGCGTAAACCCCTGACTCACGACTTGCGCCTGAAGTATTGGATGCTCAGCAAGCATGCAGACATAGAGATGATTCTCATCATTAAAAAAACCGAGCGACACCATTTCGCTCTCAAAATAATAAAGGGTATCCAGCCAATCGTCGCTTTTTGCATCGATGATGATTTCGCGATTGAGCCAGTTGGATATGAGCTCTTGCTCTTCGCATCCAACAGTGCAAAGCACCAAGATCCCTATAGCACACACAATGAGTCGCTTTTTGTTATCCATAGTAATCACTTTTTTAGTGGTTTGAATTTGATGATTCATTGGAATTCCTCATTATTCCTTTCATTTATTATTTTAGCAGTTTAGGGCGAATAATTCATGAGGGTTTGCTTGATCTTATGTCATCCTGATTTGGGATAAAAAAGAAGGACCAGTATCAAGATTCGAATGAATCAAGGCTGGCCCTTCGGGATTGGGATTTTTAAAGATCTTACTTTATGGGGCGTCTATTCAAAGGAGGTCTATGCATACGGCCTCTTCGCCCATCCTTTCTAAAGGCATCCCTTCTGTCTTTGAATCTCTCCTGCCGCATAGATTTTAAGGCTTCTTTCTGTTCTGGTGTGAGGATTTTATCTATCTCGTCTTTCAGCTTCAGTCGGTCAATCAACATATTGTGGTTGTGTTCGGAGGATTTAGAAAGCGCTTCCTTCAACTTGGTATAATCTAAGTTCCCCCGGTCCTGCATGAGCTTCTGCAATTCTAATCGTTGTTTGCTCGCTTGGCTTCTGGCATCGATCATTTTTTCCTTGAATGAAAAGGCCAGATCTTCGATCGCCATGAGCTGGTCATCCGTGATCTTGAGCTTTTCTTGATTGGTTTTGAGCACTCTGAGAATTCGAGATTGAGATCGATACATATGGGTTCTTCCCGCTCTCCTGGCCTGAATGTATTGTCCAAAACTGTCAACAGCGAAAAGGCCAAGGATCATAAATATTGAAAATACTGTCAGTGCTTTTTTCATTTTTTTCTCCTTTTCAATGTCTTCCATTTCTTTGTTTCATCTTTAAATCGATTAGACATCTATTAGACCCATTTTATTCCCGAAACATTAGATATTAAGGGGATTTTTTTGTTTGATTTCAATAGGACAATTTTTAAAGGATCTGCTCCCTGAGCAGACCGTTTGAGAAAG
>JASFPP010000269.1:0-4578 GCA_050115915.1 Candidatus Aminicenantota bacterium | reverse complement strand
AAAAAAACCGTGCGTTTTCTCACCATGCTGGCCCAATGATTCGCCATGGTCTCCAGTGAAAACAATGACGGTCGAATCCATTAGACTGTTATATTTCAAGTGATCGAGAAGATTTCCCAAAGCCATATCGACATAGGCAACCTCACCTTCATACAAAAACTCACTGTTTTGAGTCCTGAAAGGCTCTGGCGGATCATAGGGGATATGCGGATCCCAACAATGAATCCAAAGAAACCAAGGGGATCTTCGATGCGCCAGCCACTCCAGGGCACCCCCGATCACTGCTTCGGCATTTCTCTCTAAAGTGGAAAAATTATCGGTGTGAATGCGGTCGTATTTATCGTTGTAAATATCGAAACCCTGGGATAGCCCGAACCTTGCGTCGAGTGGGTACGCGCCCACGAAAGCGCCGGTGGCATAACCGTTATCACTGAGGTGCTCACCCAATGTCAATAATTCTTCACCCACGACAAAGTTCAAATTTTCATGAACGCCGTGATAGTTGGGAGTTACTCCAAGGAGGATATTCGCATGAGACGGTAACGTAGTAGAAGTGTTTGCAAAGGCTCTTGAAAAGATTACGCCTTTTTCCGCAAGCTTATCGATATTCGAGGTTTTAAGACACTGACAACCATAACAGCTTAACCTGTCAGCTCGGAGCGTGTCTATCGTGATGAGAAGGACATTGAGCTTGTATTTATCTTTTGAACCGGGATTTCCCATGATTGTTGAAGTGAAAATTCCCAAGATCAAACAGCTCACGCAAAGGACACATGAAAAATTCTTTCTCATGGGCACATTCGACCCGAACTTGATGGGTCAGTCGTATTTGTCAATTCTTTATCTCATCATCACAATTAATTGTGTGGATAGAAATATATTATACAGAAAGGAGTAACCTCTGCAACTTCACCTCGGCATCCAATAAATTTTTAGAATGGCGGAAGTCATTTTGCAATTTCCCAAGATCCCGAGTATCATGACCACTTATGATGCTTATGATGAGCTTACCTTTTTCAAGCGAGCCTTTCTAGGCTAAATAAGAATCGTTCAAGGAGACAAATATGGCTGAAGATCATAAAGCTTGGATTCCTGAGATCGTAGGCGACTGGTGGCAGATTGCTGGTAATCCGGATCTTGGAAAATATCAGACAGACCGTCAGGAACCGCTGGATTTTGGTATCTGGCAGGCTGCCGATGGAACATGGCAACTTTGGTCCTGTGTCCGATACACGGGGTGTGGTGGCAAAACCCGGCTGTTTTACCGCTGGGAAGGTGAGAGATTGACGGATAAGGACTGGCGGCCCATGGGGATCGCCATGGAAGCTGATCCGAATTTCGGGGAAACGGAAGGAGGGCTTCAAGCCCCCTATGTTTTGCGTAGAGGGGATGCCTTCTATATGTACTACGGGGATTGGGTCAATATATGCCTTGCTAAAAGCTGGGACGGGAAAACTTTTGCCCGACACTTGAATGCCGATGGCCTCTCTGGACTATTCTCCGAAAAACCTGGAACAAGCAGCCGCGATCCTATGGTGATGGCTTACCGGAACATATACTATATCTATTACACTGGTGTCCCTGAAGGGAAAGGCGCCATTTACTGCCGGACTTCTACAGACCTTGTCAACTGGGGGGATTCAGTCGTGGTCTCTTCAGGAGGGATCGGCGGAGACGGGCCTGCCTCTGCTGAATGTGCATTCACTTACTACCTTCCCCAAGATTTTACGTTCTATTTTTTCCGTGCCCATCCTGTTAAAGAGAGCGATGCATACGCGACAGCCGTTTACCGATCAGAAAATCCGCTGGATTTTGGTGTCGACTCCGATGAGTATCTGGTCGGCAGCTTACCCTATGAGGTCGTAAGAATAATCAAAGACGGGCCGGATTTTTATCTCTCAGCCCTAAATCCCGACTACGACGGCATCAGGCTTGCCAGGATGAAATGGGTTCCTGTTAAATAGCTGAATGATCTCTTAAATCATTAAATACCCATCGAAATAACTTAAACAGATAACCCATAAAATAATTCAATAACCCGCTAAATTATCAAATAACCCTCGCCTTCATCCATCCCGCAGTGTTATGGAAATTTGCCACATTGCTACCGGGGGGAACGAGATTGTCGCACGCTTCCCGCAATTCGTCGGACAGAGTCATCTCCAAGACCGGGATCGTATCCTCGAGGTGCTCCATGGTCTCGGGACCAACAAGAGGAGCGGTGATGCCCGGCTGATCCTTGACCCAAAGGATCCCTAGCTGAGCAGGAGTCAATCCGGCTTCTTTGGCCAGAGCCGAAAACTTTCTTCCCACTTCGATACCTTTTGCTGTTACGCGGTCGGCATAAAAACCTCCGCGGAGCGCAGCCCTTGAATCCGGAGGATATTCATCTTCCTTATCATACACGCCTGCGAGAATTCCCATAGCGAGGGGAGACCAGGTGATGATCCCAAGTCCGAACTTTTGAGCCATGGGGATCAATTCATTCTCGATACGGCGGTCCAAGAGATTGTAAGGCGGCTGTTCGGTCGCAATACGCACATAGCCCTTGAATTCGCTGAGAAGGATCGCTTCTGTGACGGCCCAGGCAGGATGTGTGGATAGCCCGACGTAACGGATCTTTCCAGCCCTGACCAAATCGGTCAAAGCGCTCAAGGTTTCTTCTATATGCACCTCCAAGTCCTGCCGGTGGATTTGATAGAGGTCGATATAATCTGTCTGAAAACGCTTCAAGGATCCCTCAACGGCCCGCATCATGTTCAAACGGGTCGGCCCGCTCTGGTTCGCGCCCAGTTCAGGAACAAATTCATCCAATGTCAGTCCGGGACGCCGCTGCCCGTGATCGCACTTTGTGGCGAGCAACACCGAGTGACGCATCCCGTTATCCTTGAGTGTCCGGCCGATAATACGTTCACCTTCTCCCTCAGCATAAGAATCACCTGTGTCGAAAAGATTGAATCCCGCTTCGATCGCACGATTCATCATCGCTCGACATTCTTTTTCCGGCACAGGATCCGCAAAACAGTCCGTTCCGAAACAAAGGGGTGATACGCTCACGCCTGTTCGTCCTAAATTCCGATATTCCATACTTTATCCTCCGTTAATTTTTTTTTCCTTTTTGAGTTTTAGATCTTTGATGATGCCCGAGTGCTCCCATTCCTTGATGGTTCCCCACTGGAAATTCTGGTCCGTAAAACCCACCACTCGGATCCCTGTTTCCTTCTCAGATTCCAAAAAAGATTGGATCGAATCATATGTCACACCATTCAAGGATTCGATCTCCAGCCATCGATTCTTCTCCACTTCGAGAAAGATATGATATTTCGTCTTGTCGTAAAGACGTCTTGCTTTTCTTATCCTATGTGCGTCCACAATTTCTCCACTCTATGTAAAAATTCTTCCTACACCCTATTATTTTTTATGAAAAACCCAAAGTCAAATTTGTGAGATCGAGCACTAATTATACTCTTCGATCGCGAAAGATCCGGCTTGGTAGATCCCATCGGGCAGAACAGTCGGAAATCTATATTGAGGATCGGTGAGCAAAGCATAAATCTCGGGATCCCCAGCTTTAACTTTCTCTGCTGTGTTGTACCGCCATTCATACTGGATGCGTTCCAACCTCCCCGGAAAATCCTGAGCACCCAGGATAGACGTCAGTGCCCAATAAATATATTCCGTGATCTGGCAATCGTATTTGCAGGTCTCATCGTAGTAGGTATACCAGGCATTATCAGGGTATTTTTCTGGAACTTCTAAAAACTGGCCTCCTCTTGCGACATCCATGATCTTGGCCACTTCAGAACCAGGCTGCGTCCCGAAAACTTCGGGGTAGGCCAAGGCATACCCCACATCCGTTATGGGATGGATGATCTCCTCGATAGCCGCATCAAAAACACCCTGATCCGCGCCTCCTGGGCGGGTCTCATAGTCATAGAGCGATTGTTTGGCCCCTGGGGGAAGGACGCCCCTGCCGATAGCCCTCAACTCATCCTCATCTTTGGCCATAACCAAAATGGTATTCTTGCTGATCATTGCCTCCAGAACCTTGGGATTGTCCGGCACTCCATCCTCATCATTGTCCAAATACTCGGCCATCATGTTGGCGGCATGGAGCAGCTTTTCATCCGCGACAGTGTTCGTAGCCACGACGCGAAGGCCGAACACTTTTACTTGTTTTGCAAAGTGAGCCTTTTCCGCTGGCTCTGCTGTTTTAGAGACAGGCTGATCTGAACCGCCCGATCCACAACTTGAGGCAAAGACGATCATTAGACAGAGACTCAGGTATAAAAGTTTGTTCATAAAATCCTCCGGTGCAAAAAGAATAGCATGTGCATAGGTTCTGTATATCACACTCGATCATTATGTTCAATGACTAAAAGTTGAATTTGTTTTATAATCGCTTTAATATAATATAATCTATAAACATAAATACAGTAAAACTAGTGACATTAGCATTAATTTAGGATTCAACTTTAAAATCTAAAAAAGAATTAATAAACATAAATAAGAAGGCAAGGAATAGCGAATTCCTGCATCTTCCAAACTCCAAACATAAACTAAATTTATTGTATAATG
>JASFPP010000268.1:0-4812 GCA_050115915.1 Candidatus Aminicenantota bacterium | reverse complement strand
TGGGAATCCGCCGCTCCCGATTACAGAGGTGTTGATCAATATTCTCGAATATGGGATGCATCCGAGAGATGCGGCTATCGCGCCGCGGTTTTGGGTAAATAGCGGCAGCGGAAAAATAATCCGTATCGAATCGCGGATCAGTGCTGAGGTACGGAAGGAGATGAGAGCGCGGGGATTCAAGATCGTGGATCTTAAAGAATTCAACTGGCATACAGGATCTATGCAGATTGTGTGGCGCGATGCGGAGACGGGGAAGCTGCATGGTGTTTCCGATCCGCGCCGTTTAGGACACGCGGCGGGGTATTAAATTCTATCCCAAAATGCTAGACAAAATAAGCTGTGTATCTGTATCTTTAATACATCTTAAACGCATGATTTTGGTGCCAAAAATGGAGCTCTAAGACTGAAATTCAGCATTATATTGGAGTTAACATAATTAAAATAAATAACTTAGTGTGGCCCGTCCCCATTTGTATATTCTTAGCGATCTTTTTTGTCGAATCAGCAACAGCACAGAATGCGATCGATTTCACCCTAAAGAACATCGATGGACAAGAGACAAAACTCTCCGATCATATCGGCCAAAAAATCATCCTGATCAATTTTTGGGCGACATGGTGTCTTCCCTGCATTAAGGAACTCCCGCATCTCCAGAAAATTTATACTTCCTACAAAGATAAAGAATTCATCATGTTTGCGATCTCTGTGGATGGCCCAGGAACCCTAGCTCAAGTGAGAAATTTTATAAGCCGCAACAAGTACAATTTTCCAGTGTTGCTGGATACAGAATCTGAAGTTATCGCTTTCTACAATCCTCGGGTTCTGGTCCCTTACACAATTCTCATCGACAAGGCGGGACAGATATCTCACATCCAGCAAGGGTATAGTCCTGGCGACGAAGCCATTCTCGAGGAAAAAATTCGTGAACTTCTTGAAACAGAAAAAACAGAAAAACAGAAAGGCATCTCTGTCCATGCCCACGAGGCCTTTTTATACCGCCATTTCTCAGATAAAGATTATGTAGAAAAAATACGAGAGGGGAGATCATCTCAAGTCCTCGACCAGTTCGATCTAACTTTGGTCAAGGAAGACTTTATCCTGGGAATGAGGCTAGACTGGGATCTGGATTTTTCCCCAGCGGACGGAAAATTCCATCTGGCAAAACGCTTCTTCAGGATGGACAAGGAAAAGGTATATCTAAATCTTGGAGATTTTTATCACTCGATCGGGCGGGGCCTCACACTGAGCCTACTCAAAACATTTGAAGAGGAGGGACTCGAATACCTCATCGATACGACAGTGGATGGCGGAAGAGTGGCACTGAACACCAAAAGCTTCACAGTAGATCTTCTGGGGGGATGGATCGAGAGGGGAAAATCCGGCATTAAAGATAAGGTTTTTGCGGTAACACTGGGCTGGAAACACCGCAATTTCTCTACCCTTCAACTGTCTCTCGTCGGATCTCACTTAGAAGAAGATTCTCTATATGGGAATAAAAATGTCTTCATGCAGTCAGTGAGTCTAGACATTCCGAATATCTCCGACAAAGCCAAGCTCTTCGGAGAATTCACTCTTGTCCAAAAGGACAAATATAATTCTGATAAAAGAATACACGGACATGGTTTTTATATCGAATCAGGGTTTTTTTTGGGGCAGCTATCTTTCCTCACAGAATTCAAAAACTACAGATACATGGATTTTGAATACAACCGCCCTCCCCTGTTAGAAAGCGAAGAATTGGAGATCCTGGCTGATCAGTTCAACACGGATGTTGTCAACTCCACTGGGATTTCTGCCCGCATCGATTATTCATTTTCCCCGAGTCCAACCCAACTTTACGGAAAATTTCTCTATTCTTTTGACAATCCCGAGGATCATCCCTTATTTGGAAACTACAGACGAGAGATCACGCATTTATTTATTGGAATGGAAACAAAATTTAAGTCAACCGGTTATTTGAATGCGCTTGCCGGATACAGGCGAGAGGACTCAACGGATGTCTTCTTTTTAACATTTGGGGAAACGTTTCATTACCAGTTCAACATTAGCTATCCTCTGACATCGAAGCTCGCTTTGGAGTTCGACTGGAAAAGCAAGGATTTTACCGGAGAATATATCAACTATTTTGAGAGGCGGTCTTTTCTATCGATACATTATGCATCACGGATGATTCTAACGCTGCTTTTTGAGCAGACAGATAATCCGGAAATACTCTTCATCACAGACAAAAAGGATTGGTGGGCCCTCCAAGCAGAATGGAGATTTCCCAAAGGCAATTCTATCCGGTTTTTCTATGGCTCCACGAAAGGTGGCATCAAATGCTCTGGAGGCCTTTGCAGGCTATTCCCCCCATTTGAAGGGTTGCGGTTGGAGGCTATCTTGAGATTCTAGAATTTAAAAATTTTATAGATATCTTTCGATCAAATTCCTGATCGTTGTTTCATCATACCCCGCTGTTTTATATTTGATCACCATGTCTCTATCGAGGATCATATTGAGTGGGACGTATCCTTCTCCATATTGTCCCCAAATAGCTTGGCTGTTGTCATCAAGGACGGGAAATGTAAGTCTATACTCGTCAGCCCATTTCTTTGGATCACCGGATGTAAGAACAGTGATTATCTGAAATCCTCTTTCTTTGTATTCGTCGTAAAGATCCTCTAAATGGGACGCTTCATTCCGGCAGGGCCCACACCAATCTGCGGACATATTGACCAATATAACCTTCCCCGAATAATCATACAGGGAAACGTTGTTCCCATTTTGATCCTTGGCCGTAAAATCAATAGCACGGTTACCCACCTTTGTCCCAGGCTCTGGAGTTGGCTCAGGCTCTGGTTCAGTTGGCGAACTGTCCTTACACATCTCCATACTAAACAGAAAAATAATGACGCATATAAAAGGGATTATAGGACTTCTTTTCATTTACATCCCCCAGGTGCTTACACTAGCAAATAGAGATTAGAAATGCAATCTCTAAAGGACAAACAGGAGTAATAGTAAGAAAAAAAGCAGCTAAACAGATTTACAAATCTTTCCAATTGCAGAGAATATTATTTTCTGTTAATTCTATTTCAAGGTCCCAAAAGACAGAATAATCTTCCTCTATCTTATTTATTGCGACAACATATAAAATCTTCCCGCGCTTCAGGATTTTTTTTAAAAGACCACAACTAAGTTGAGTTATCCATGCAAGTGAGTGGACAAGCGGACATTCTAGTCTGGGTGACCGGGACCGGTTTCCTCATTGAATTGTGCTCGTTCTTATGATATAAGACGAAACATCACAGCTGGGGGAATTCATGTATCCGGCAAAAGACTAGATATTCTGTTTCACAAATGGAAGACGTCTGTATGCACTATGAAGGAGGGTTGTATGATCTATAAAACATCAAGTTTTGTGCCGAGCCGCAGAGATTTTCTTAAAAATGTTTTACCAGTAGGAGGGTTGTTTAGCCTTGGGTGTCATAGTCTATTTGCTACGCTTCAAACAAACGATACAAACCAGGTAGCTGCTGCGAATCATCCGTTTAAACAGAAAACTGGAATGACAGTCGAAGAAATTTTTCGGCTTGCATACCAGCATGGTCAGATCGGTCAGTTGAAGTGGCTCGCAAAAGAAATCGGAAGAGATAAATTTATCGAGATGCTAAAACAACACTCATTGGAAGAGACTAAATCGGTCATGACCAAAGTCGTTCAAAATATGAGAAAAAGAGACTTTTCCATGATAAAGATCATGATGAGAAATTATAATGTTCCGTACAACTATACCAGAGTATCCGAAATTGTTGAGGATACGGACAAAGTCTACGAGGTTAAACACACAGAGTGTATTTATGCCAAGTTGTTTAGAGAAGATGATGCCGCTGATATCGGTTATGCTATGAAATGCTCCGATTATGAAACCGTTTACAGCACATTCAATCCCAAAATTAAATTCTCCAATCCCAAGAATTTGATGAAGGGGGATGACGTCTGTATCGAGCGTCTTGTTTGGGAGGGATAAACAAAAAGTTCCAAATACTCATGCTATCACTTGGTGCGTAGGGAGTAGAGAGATGAAAATAAGTTTAAAAAATTTATGTGTGTGTGTCTTTTTAGGTCTCCTTATTGCCTGTCCCATTTTTGCTCAATCAAAATTCAGTATCAGATTGACAGGAGGCTTATCCACTATCGATGGGGGAGACTTAAATTCTGATATTCAAGAATTCCACAAATTCGCTTCTTATTTAAACGGGAATCCCGTGTACTCGGCAAGCCTTGAGCTGGGTGAGATGAATTATGCTTTCAATTTTGGCGGGGAATTGGTTTACAACATCAAAAATAGATTTTATATCGGATTGGGGACGGAATATCTTACAAGAACCGTTGAAGGACCGTTTAGCCTTGATTATTCCACTTCGATCAAATATTGGTGGGGTACAGGAATTGAGAGTTGGGACGAAATGAGCACCCGAACGTACACGTTAAGAGCGATTCCGATTCTACTCAATCTCTACTATTCCATTCCTTTGGGGAATAAAATCTCTATTATTCTTAACTTAGGATCCGGATATTATTTCGGGAGTTTTGAGCGTTCCAGTGATTATGAGGGGGGATCAGAGTATGAAGAGGAGAGCTCGTATTGTTTGGATTACCTCTATGAATACTCTTATAGTGGTGTGGAAAAAGAGACGGCGAATGCCGCAACATTTGGTTTTCATGGAGGAATTGGTATCGATATAAATCTGACATCTCACATTGGACTCATCATCGAAGCCAGAGGAAGGATGGTGAATTTTAAAGATTGGGAAGGGGATAATAGAGACA
>JASFPP010000267.1:0-4821 GCA_050115915.1 Candidatus Aminicenantota bacterium | reverse complement strand
CGCAGAAACGATAAAAAGAGATGCCAGCGCCTTCACATATTTATCCAAAATCTCTTGAAGAGCTGGCGGGACTTTAAGTGTCACCTTCGCTTCTAAAGAATTGCCGATAAGTTTTGACTCTCTGGCGACTTCCAACTCTTTAAGTACGCTCTCCCTCACTCCTTTCAACTCCTTCCATTCTTGGAAGAGCTCCGCCCTCAACCATTCTTTTTCGAAGGAAGGAAACAGCTCTAAGTGAACAGACTCCTCTTTTCCACTAAAAGAGGGCATGGCCTCCCACGCCTCCTCTGTCGTAAACGGAAGAAGAGGTGCGACCAAAATGAGAGTGGTTTTCAGGAGCTCGAAGAGGGCTGTCTGCGCAGATTTCCGGAGTAATGAGTTTTTTCCGGAGCAGTAGAGCCTGTCTTTGAGGACATCTAAATAATAGGCACTCAGGTCAACGGTAAAAAAGTTATAAATCCCATGGTAGATGAGGTGATATTCATATTCCTCATACGCTTTAAGGATTTTTTTCCCAAGTTGAGAACATTCTTCGAGGATCCATCTGTCAAAAGGAAGCATATCTTCGACCTGTACAGACTCCTCGTCCGGAATGAAATCATCGAGATTTCCGAGGAGAAAACGCCACGTGTTCCGTATCTTGCGATAGGCTTCAATGAGGCGCTGCAAAGTCTCTCCCCCGAACCGGGCATCCTCCTTATAGTTGAGCATGGCCACCCAGAGTCTCAGGATCTCTGCCCCATTTTTAGAGATGATCTCTTCAGGTTCGATAAAATTCCCCAGAGATTTTGACATGCCCCTCCCCTGTTCATCCAAGACAAAGCCATGAGTGATGCAGGTTTTATAGGGCGAGGCTTTTTTTGCGGCCACACCGACAAGAAGAGAGCTGTTGAACCACCCTCTGTACTGGTCATGTCCTTCGATGTAAACATCGGCTGGCCATGCCAAATCGCTTCTCTTTTCGAGCACATTATGGCTCGCTCCGGATTCAAACCACACATCGAGAATATTGTTTTCTTTCTTAAAAACACTGGAGCCACACTGCGGACATTTTGTTCCAGGGGGGAGCATCTCTTCGGCTGTTTTTACAAACCAGGCGTTCGAACCCTCTTTCTCGAAGATGTCCGCGATCTTCAGAGACACATTGTCATCCGCAAGGATCGTGCTGCAGTTTTCGCAGTAAAATGCGGGGATCGGAACACCCCAGGAGCGTTGCCGCGAGATACACCAGTCGGGGCGGGCCTCGACCATGTTGGCAATCCGCTCCTCTCCCCATGGAGGAATCCAATGGATCCTTTTGATCTCTTCAAGAGACCTTTTTCTTAGCTTGTCCTCTTCCATAGAGATAAACCATTGAGAGGTCGCCCGAAAGACCACAGGATTTTTACAACGCCAACAGTGAGGATAAGAGTGAACAATATCTTCTGTCCGTGTCAATTTTTTCTCTTCTAAGAGATCGTCCATGATCGCCTGATTGGCCTCGAAGACATTCATTCCCTTGTACTTCTCGACCTTTTTGATAAATCTCCCATCGCTGTCGACAGGATTATAGATATCCAATCCATAAGCGAGTCCAGTCAGGTAGTCCTCTTGACCATGTCCGGGTGCCGTATGGACAGCGCCTGTTCCCTGATCGAGGGTTACATAATCAGCCAGGACAAGCAGTGATTCACGATCGATGAAAGGATGACGGGCTTTCATCCCCTCGATATCCACGCCTAAAAATGTTGTCAAAATTTCGCTTTTTTCAAGACCCAGCTCTTCGGATATCACTGGAACAAGTCTTTTCGCAGCGATCAACACCTCACCGTTAGCTAGGAACGCAGCGTATTCAAAATCCGGGTGAAAGGCAATGGCAAGATTGGCCGGGAGCGTCCAAGGAGTCGTTGTCCAGATGAGAACGGAGACGTTCTTCCCTTTTAATACCGGAAATTTTGCGGAGAGGTCCGAGATCATGGGGAACTTGACGTAGATGGATGGGGACTTGCGGTCTTTGTACTCGATCTCCGCTTCGGCGAGTGCAGTTTTACAGCTAATACACCAATAGACGGGTTTTTTCCCTTTATAGATGTTCCCCGACGCAAAGAACGCTGCAAGGAGACGGATCACTTCGCCCTCATATTCGGGATTCATCGTCAAATAGGGATTTTCCCACTCTCCAAAAACTCCAAGTCTTTTGAACTGGTCTCTTTGAATGCTCACATACTTGAGGGCATATTTTTTGCATTCCTCCCTGATCTCAATCAGAGACATGTTCTTTTTTTTATCTGAGAGTTTCTGGTCCACTTTGATTTCGATGGGAAGTCCGTGACAATCCCAGCCAGGCACATAGGGAGCCTTGAATCCCTGCATATTCTTGGATTTGGTGATAAAATCCTTCAAGATCTTGTTCAACGCGGTTCCAAGATGAATGTTGCCGTTAGCATAGGGGGGGCCATCATGAAGAATAAAGCTCGGCCCGTTTTCGCGCCTCTTCTGGATCTTGTGGTAGAGTTCCCTCTCATCCCACATCTGGATGATCTCGGGCTCCTTCTGAGCGAGCTTTGCCTTCATGGAAAAGGATGTTTTAGGCAGATTGAGAGTGCCTTTAATTTTATCACTGTCTTGCATCATTCACTCCGACCAGATTCATTTATTGTGCTATTATAGAGAAAGTTCTATGAATTCTCCACTACAATTCGATATCAGTTCTTCCTAAAATGGGCACCGCGACTCACAGGATTGCTGATGGCCGCATAAGTGATCAATTGGGCCAC
This sequence comes from Candidatus Aminicenantota bacterium, assembly GCA_050115915.1. Lineage (GTDB taxonomy): Bacteria > Acidobacteriota > Aminicenantia > Aminicenantales > Aminicenantaceae > WTAW01. Next base: position 2,065 of record JASFPP010000267.1, on the reverse strand, counting down.
TTGGATCCCATGTTTAAGTCCGACGATCTTAGGCTCCATCCTGGCCTCTCGGTAAAATCTGTCGATCCTATGGCGGAGATAATCCAGATCCGCTCTCGCTCTCTCCAAACGTTTTGCGGTCCGTATGATCCCTGCGTAGTTCCACATCGTTGACTTGATGGACAGCCAGTCCTGGTTGATCAGTGCCGGGTCGACCTCTTCTTCCTTTTTCGGGTAATACCACTCATGGATATCCGAGGGCTCATAAACAGGTTCCGGATTAAAATGTGCAGCGATCCGTCGGGCCGACCGAACGCCCCAGACCAAGCCTTCCAGAAGGGATGTCGAGGCAAGACGGTTCGCTCCGTGGAGCCCTGTACAGGCAGCCTCTCCTACGGAATAAAGTCCTTTGAGAGAGGATTCACCCCAAATATCCACCAGGATCCCTCCGCAACAATAGTGCGCTGCAGGAACAACAGGAATAGGTTGTTTTGTGATATCGATCCCGTATCCCTGACATGTTTTAAAGATGTTGGGAAACCTTTTTTTTATATCCACCTTGGCATAAGAGGCCAAATCTAGGTAAACGTAATTCGAATTGCTGTTGGTCATTTCCTCGTATATGGCACGAGTGACTTCATCACGCGGGGCCAACTCCTTGATATGGTGATCATCCATGAAAAAGCGGCCTTCCTTTGTTTTCAGGCGGGCGCCCTCTCCCCTCACAGTTTCCGAAATGAGGAATCCGTCTGCGTCCCTGTGGAACAAAGACGTCGGATGGAATTGGATGTATTCCATGTTTACCAACCTGGCTCCCGCACGGTATGCCATGGCGTATCCATCGCCGATAGCCCCCTTCGGATTAGATGTATAGAGAAAAACAGCCCCACAGCCACCAGTAGCAAGAATTGTATAAGGTGCAAAAATGGTCTTGACCTTCTGGGTCTCGTTATCCAAAACATAGGCGCCGATACATTGAGGTTCTTTATAGAAAGAGACAGGACTTTTGGAATGATGAGGAACGGTCAGCAAGTCAACGGCGGTATGATCCGTCAGCAAAGTGACATTGGAATACGATTTCAATGTCTGAATAAATCGGTCTTCGATTGTCTTCCCTGTCGTATCCTTGATATGAAGAATTCTGCGTCTTGTGTGACCCGCCTCTTGGGCATAGTCGAGAGCATCCGGGGAGCTTCGCGAAAACGGGATCTTCAACTCTTTTATCAAAATATCGTCGACAAGGTTCTTTCCCTCCCCTGCTAGGACGTCCACGGCCTCGGGATTGTTGATTCCATCGCCCGTTTGGATGATGTCATCCTTTAAAAGCTCCGGATGGTCGTTGGGACCGAGCGAGACGATCCCTCCTTGTGCGTAATAGGTGTTCGACTCATTGGGTTCGGGATGTTTGGTGATGACAACGACGCGAAGACCACATTTGGCCGTCTCCAATGCGGCGCTGGCACCCGCAATCCCGCAACCGATCACAAGAACATCCGTTTTTATAATCAAGTCACTGTCCACTCTCTAAGCCTCCCCTTCGGATTTTCCCAAGAAAAAAACACCGGTTATTGAAATTCCATGCTGATATCCAACGACCGGTAAGAATGCGTTAAGCCGCCAACAGAAATATAATTCACTCCTGAGGCAGCGATCTCTTTGAGCGTCGACAAGGTGACATTCCCCGAAGCTTCAAGCGGAACCCTTCCATCGACCCATTCCACCACCTCTCGCATTTTACCCGGTGACATGTTGTCCAGCATGATCATGTCTGCGCCAGCTTGAACGGCTTCCTTGACCTCTTCCAGTGAAGTGGTTTCGACCTCGATCTTTATATCCCGTCCGACCCTTACTCTGGCTCGCTTGATCGCCTCGGGAATGTTTCCCACAATTTTGAGATGATTATCCTTGATCAGCACCATATCCGAAAGGCTGAGTCTGTGGTTGATCCCCCCTCCCATTTTCACAGCGTATTTTTCAAGCGCCCGCAGTGAAGGGGTCGTCTTCCGCGTGTCTAAAATCTGTGTCTTGGATCCTTCTAATCCCTTGACATACTCTTGTGTCATGGTCGCTATACCGGACATCCTCT
>JASFPP010000266.1:0-4845 GCA_050115915.1 Candidatus Aminicenantota bacterium | reverse complement strand
AAGTCCTCAGGTCCATCCCACTTCTTGATCAGGCTGCCATCGACGCTGTCCGTCAGTGGGTCTATGAGCCCATGGTCATCAACGGCCGCCCAAGAGGTGTTATCTTTACCGTTACCGTCAGGTTTCAGCTTAAATAAATTGGGGTCAGGCACCTACTTCCAGGGATAAAGAAAAAGTGGACCTGGCACCTATTTTTTTCTTCCTGCAAATAGCGCTAATATTCTGTAGAATGAACAGGACATCATACATTAAAGGAGAATACGATGCCGCTAGTCGAAGTTCATCTCTTGGAAGGGAGAACAGACGAACAGAAAGAAGCGCTTCTTAAAGCGATAACTGAGGCTGTTCATGAATCCATCCAAGCACCACTCCCCACAATAAGGGTTTGGATCGATGAGTTCTCTCCTAAACACTACATGATCGCAGGGGAGCTTAAATCTCGGATGACCGAGGCGTAAAAATCAACCAACTCAAAATAGAGTTTCAGGCAGTTGAATAACAGAGAGAATAATAATAATGGAAATTACTCGATGATCTTTACACGGGCATCGTGAGCAAGAGTAAAATGCCCTTCTACGATCACCTGTTCGCCCTCTTTGACACCATCTAAAATTTCAGCATACTCCTCGTTCTCAAGTCCGATTTCGACATATCTCCACTTGGCCAGATCTTCCTCGACCACAAAAAGTAACTTCCGCTGAGATCGAGTTAAAATTGCATCCTGCGGAACAAGAAGTCTATCTTTATAAATTTCTGCGGCGATCTCAACTTCAGCATGCATACCAGGCTTGATTTCCTCTTTTGGATTCTCCACATCGATAAACACTTTACATGTCTTGAACTCAGGATTGACAACTGGACTAATCGCGCTCACTTTCCCCTTGAAAACTTTTCCGGGGTATGCACTGAACTTCAGATCCACTTCCCGGCCCACTTGCATCTTTCCGATTTCGCTCTCTAAAACTTTGGCATGGACCTGAATCTTGCTGATGTTCACGAGAGTGAAGAGTTCGCGTCCTGCCGAAACATGCTCGCCCGGAGAGGCCTTGATATCTGTGATGATCCCAGAGAAAGGTGCCCTGATCTTTGTTTTTTCTAGATCAAGCTGTGCCTTTTTCACACTGATTTCGGCCTGGGTCAAGCCCTTCATGGCCGCAACAACTTCGTCCTTTTTCTCTCCGGATTCGATCAACACTCTCTCGTAGAGGCGCGATCGCCTCTCGTATTCATCTCTTGAAATGAGCCCCTTTTGAAACTGTCTCCCAGCTTCTTCAAACTGAGCTTTTGCATTATTCAACTGGCCGCTCTGCTCATCCTCGTTCTCACTTACCATATCGGCAAAACGCTGCTCCACCAGCATTTCCGAGAATGCTTTCAAGCGTGCGGCCTCCGCATTCTCATAGCTCAGCCTGTACTCTTTGTCATCCAGCTCACACAGTAACTCCCCCTTTCTCACATGTTTGCTCTCTTTGACATTAAGATTCTTGATAATTCCCTGGACCTCTGTTTTCATGACAATTTTTCTGTCCGTGACGGCTTCCGCCGGAGATCTCAGTTTGATGATAAGATCGCCCAGCTTAGCTTCCTTCACTTTTACTTGGAGGGGCGTATCACTGGTCTTTTGTTCTTGCTCCTGTCCACTCGAAGAGGCCTCCCCTTCTGCCGAATCTGGTCCTCTTTTTACAATAAAATAGTATGCAACTAATCCTATCAATATGATGATCAAAACGATTGTTAATATTTTTTTTGAAAATATCATCTAAATCCACTCCATGATTGAGATTAATGGATTTCATTCACTCACATAACGTTTCTCAGAGGCGAAATGTTTCACTTGTTATCTGTTAAAACAGCCTCTTCTAGTTCCTGGAAAAACTCCGGCAATGCAGCCGTCACTCTGTGCCAACACGGAATAAGCTGCATACCGGAGGGATTCTGCCAGAACAACTTCCCTGCCCGGTTGATCCCGTTGGCAAAGGCCTCAACGCAGAGAGATTCGGCGTGCCGGTCGAACTCCAAATCATTCAAGGCCGCATCCCCTTCATAGCGGATGATAGCATCCTGAGCGATCTGTAAGTAAATATTGCTCAGAGTCTTAAAAAACCCCTCTGAAAACTCGACTCCTTCCTGTGCAAGCGTGCGGAATATGGATTTCGCAATATCGATGGTCATCTTGAGAATCCCTTTTTCCGGATTACTCGGGATGAGAGGCTGATGCTTATGCTCATATGTGTCGGCAATGTCGACTTGACAGACTCTGTTGAGGGTCACGCTCCTGTAGACTTCCGCAAGTGTTCCCACTTCCAATCCCCAGTCACTCGGTATATGTATGGCCATTGCCAGATCTCGCCTCATAGCGATCTCTCCTGATAGAGCATAGCGAAAACTATCAATATATCTCAGAAACGGCAAGTATCCCAGAATCTTCTCCAGAGCCCGAATAAAAGGTGTAAAAAATAGCCGTGTAGCTCGACCGTACATCTTGGTGGTCACACGGCTATAGAATCCTTTGCAGAATTCATACTCTTGGTAAGGATTCCCAACTGGATAACACAACCTTCCCAACATCGCACGGTCATAGTTCACGATGTCGCAATCATGGACAGCGATGACTCTGCTTTTCCCCCGCGCCAGTACATACCCCAATGAGATCCAGACAGCACGCCCCTTTCCTGCATCCCCCGGAGATAAGTTATTCCTTTCCAGCACTTGATAAAGCTTTTTTATATTCTTTCCATCGTTCCAGATGATCTTCAGCTTTTTTATCGAGGAGAAGGCTTCTTTAACCTCTTTAAATTGGGCCGATGTGGCTTTATCTAAACACAAGACAATTTCGTTGAGATAGCTCACTTTTTTTAATGTCTGCATGATATTGGGAAGAGCACCGCTCGCATACTCCCTGTACAGCGAAGGCAGGATTAACGCAATCGGGCGGATTTTGGAATAACTCTTAAGCTGATCTTCCAACTTTTCCACATTGAGTGGCCCCAATCTATGAAAAGTCGTGATGACACCATTCTGAAAAAAATCAGACATTTATCCCTCCTAGGATGAAGCTCATCACATTGAACCTGAATCAGAAAAGACGGTGGTTATTAGCATAAATAAAACAACGTCATCTGTCAATTTTCAGAGACATTTATAAAGACCTATCAGAGTTATATCCAGGAAGCATCTCGGAGGGCGATATGACTCCTTGAGAGTGAATATTTTAAGGAATGGAGGGACTGTTTTATAAATTAACGTTTGAGGTATAGATGTAAACAAATAGGTGCCAGGTCCACTTTTTCTTTACCCCTGGAAGTAGGTGCCTGACCCCTATTTTTTAGGGACGATGAGGCCGTGGCCGAACGGATAGTTATCGGGGATCGAAACCGGGAGCTTCCCCTGTATGTCGATCTCCCCGAAGAGGGCCTTGGCAGCCGCTCTCATCGCCTCATCTGCATACCTGTAAGCACATATATACGCATCCACTTCCGGAAAATGCCGTAAAAAGTAAGGGCTTCCGAAAGAGACCACGACCACTCCCTTCGGAAGCTTTGCCGCTTCTCTTATAAGATGGACATGGTTCATGACAAGACCAACACTCCCTTTATCAGCACGCAAGCGGGAAAAGAGAGCGATAACCAAGACATCTGCAGTACTCGCCTTTTTGAATGCCGCATCCAGGTAATCCTGTCCGGTTGTCGCCTCAGCATAAAACTCGAACACCTCTGGACTTCGCTTCTTCATTTCCCGGACAAAAGTCCTTCCTGCAAAATAACCTCCAGGATCGCTGCTCAAGGAGAGGACAGCAATGCTCTGGTTTGAATTCGACAAGGGGACCACGTCATCCTTGTTTTTCACGAGCGTCATCGACTTTTCAAAAGTAACTTCTGCCTGTTTGAGGTGCACCCTCGGTGCGATCCTGATATCCAATAAATCGAGATCGACCAATTTCTGTTTGTATAAGCCCAGCCTTGCCTTGGCTTCTAGAATCCTCTTCACAGAAAGATCTATCCGATCTTCTAAAATCTCACCATCTCTTACAGCCTTAACCAGAGCGTTGATCACCTCTTTGGGTTTTGGTGGAAGCAAAATCATATCGATCCCCGCATGTATGGCCCTCAAGGCCGCTTCTTCTGGCTTATAGAGCGTCGTCACTCCCCCCATCCCCATGGCATCTGTAACGATCAGACCTTCAAAACCAAGCTCTTTCCTTAAAAGATCCGTCAAAATGGGCCTCGAAAGGCTCGAGGGAACATTCGGCGTGGGATCGAGTGCGGGCAGGCTTAGATGCGCGGCCATTATGGCCTGGACACCGGACTCAACAGCGATCTTAAAGGGATAGATCTCGACTTTATCCAGCCGCTCTCGATCAGCCTTCACAGTAGGGAGTACAGTGTGAGAATCCTCAGATGTATCTCCATGGCCGGGAAAATGTTTGGCCGTAGCGATCAGTCCATTTTCCTGACAGCCTTTAATAAACGGAACAGCCAACCTCCCCACAAGCTCCGGATCCTCTCCGAACGACCGGACGTTTATGATGGGATTGTCTGGATTGATGTTCACATCGACCACCGGTGCATAGGTCATATGGATGCCTATCGCCCTGGCTTCAAGGGCAGTGATCTTCCCCATCCTGTAGGCCAACTCCTCTGAATCCGCAGCTCCCAGCGACATGACAGGAGGAAAAAGAGTGGCTCCATCGATCTGGTTTCCAAGACCTCGCTCAAGATCGGATGCAATCAACAGAGGGATCTCCGCCTTCTCCTGCAGACTGTTATTCAAACGAGCCGATTCATACACATCCCCTTGAAAGATAATGAGGCCCCCGATCTTCTGCTCTACGATAAGCTGTTTGAG
>JASFPP010000265.1:0-4893 GCA_050115915.1 Candidatus Aminicenantota bacterium | reverse complement strand
TTTGAATCTTTTCTTGCAGGGTCTTATCCTTCATCAAAACAGATTTTTGAACCACAATGACTTTTTTGGGTTCCCAGTTCTTGTCCATTTCGATCTGTTTGGAAAGGACAGAAGCCCGCCAGTGGGACATCTCCGGGAAGGATTCCAACCGCTGGGCCGTTTTATCGATAATAGAAGCCACATCAGCCGTATCGAATGCCTCAAAAGCCGCCGATACCCATAAAGCTGCTCCCATAAGCGAACAGATCATGATGAAAATTCCACGTTTTTTTCTCATTGGACTATTTTCCCGTTTATCGAAGGCCGTGTAACACGATCAAGGGCGCTTCTTCACCTTGCCCCTGCTGAAGCCAGCCGCCTCTTCGGCCTTGGCCATATAGCCTTTTCTGTAAGATTTTGTATCGAAGTAATCCCAATAGGTCAACGTCCCGTGGGGCTGACTCCGGTTGACATGGACGCCGTCTTTGAAGACCATCTTGATCATACGGATGTTCGAGATGTTATCCAGAGGATTTTTGGCGAGGACGACGAGATCAGCCAGTTTTCCCTCTTCGACTGTTCCCAGTTTTTCGAGAACGCCACAGAGATCTGCACAATTTCTCGTTGCCGCGATGAGGGCATCCATCTCACCGACACCAGAAAGGACAAAATGTTCGATCTCCAGGATGCCGATCTCACCGACAGGTGTAGAATCAGATCCCGTACAGACTTTAACGCCCGCTTCGACCGCTTTCTTCAGCGCCTGTCTCTGATGCTCGGCATGAGCCTGAGACCTCTCGTCCGCATAAGCCACAATGGTTCGGCCCCAAACCGCCTGTTTATCATCGGCAAAGCCCAATTTGACCAGCCGGCTTTCCCGCTCCTTGATGTACCTGTTGCTCAGGTTACAAATAATGGTGGGAACATAAAACGTTCCTTTTTCGGCCATCAGCTTGATGGTTTCGTCCTTCAATCCGTATCCATGCTCTATACAATCCACGCCTGATTTCACAGACCGATAAGTTGCGGGTTCTTTCGAATGGGAGGCAACACGCAATCCCATGTGATGGGCCGTTTCAACGGCTGCATCGAGTTCATCCTGGAGCATTTCTACGCCCATAATTTTGATCCAGTCGACGCCGTGAACGATCCGCTCGCGGATCGCTTTTCGTACGGCCGCCACGCCATCGGCGCCGCTTTTGACATCTCCCCGGTGTCCTCCCGTTATAGACACCACTTCGCCGCTGCAAAAAATCCGGGGTCCCATCAAAAAACCTGCATCAAAAGCATCTCTTAAGGCTATATCCAGATACTCTCTCTCGCCAACCGTGCGGACACCCGTGAATCCCCAACGCAGTCCGTCCATGGCGTTCAATGCAGCCCTAATGACTGCCGATGGAAGGGTCTCCGTATCCACGATATTGTTCGGGTCGGGTAAAAGAGCAGCCAGATGCATGTGCACGTTCCAGAAGCCGGGAAGGACATATCCTCCTTTGAGGTCATAGACCTTGGTGTTCTTTTCCTCTGCCTGTATCGTGTATGATCCCTTTTTGATTGCAGCGATCGTATTCCCGACGATCACAACAGACACATTCTCCATGGCCGGCTTTCCGGTACAGTCAATCACAGTACAATTGGTGAGGACTGTCTTTACCGGGGCCCCCTGTTCTTCTGAGTACGATGCGAAAAGGGAGACCGAGGCTAAGAACGACACGATCACGATCAACATAGAAAAACTTCTAATATCTCTCATCTTCTCCATCCTTCGTTTGATTTAACCACATATCATACCGAAATTTTCCCCGACAATGAACTCAAAATATCCCTGTTTTTAAAATTCTTCAAAGAATCCAATTATTCTCTTTTCTGAGATCAATTTTTCAGCAATAATAGAAAATGCAAAATATTTTGATTCTGAGTGGCCGACAATATGATAGTGACTGTTTTTTTTGATAACGTTGTCAGCCAATTTCAGAATCTTTCAGGCGAATGTGAGGTAAACGAATGGAAAAAATCACTGTGAAAAAAGACTTGTTTTGCCTTCCCTGGACCCAGACCATACTCGGCACTCATCTTGGAGGCAAGGTGAACTTCATGGCACTCGATTGGCTCACCAGAGTGAACTACCAGCCGCCAATGCTCGGGATCTGTGTCAACAGGAATAACGCATCGAGTGAGGCTATTCTTGACACAAGAGAATTCAGTGTCAATGTCCCGAATATCGACATGGTGGAGATTACGGATTACACGGGAATAGTTTCGGGAAAGAGTGTGGATAAATCCGATCTCTTCCCCGTTTTTTACGGAGAACTTAAAGCTGCACCCATGATCACCTCCAGTCCGCTATCCATGGAGCTGAAATTGGCGGAAACTGTGGAGCTGCCGACGAACAATTTCTTTATCGGGGAAATCATCAACATCTACACAGAAGAGCAATTCACAACGGATGGCAAGCCGGACATTGCAAAGATCAAGCCGTTTCTTCTGACCATGCCCGATAATAAGTTCTGGTCGATCGGTGAATGCATCGGCAAGGCATGGAGCGATGGACTTGCCATGCGCGATCGATTGAAAAGCGGTTCCTGAGCATAATACTCAGAGTAGAAAAAAGAGACATAATGAGATATTATGGGGCGAGTCTTTAGGTGTACTTAGGCGTACGCAAAGACATTTATAAACAAAAAAGACTTCATGCTGTAAGAAGTAAGCACACAATCAAGGAAGGAGAAGCCATAACATGAAAACAAAAAGAACACAATTTTTAATGATTGCTTTTTTAATGGCTATTGTGGCAGTGGGATGTCAAAAATCCCAGACCGAGCCGGAGGCTGAGGCTGCAGCACAGGATTTTAAGTGGCAGGTCGACAAGTTCGCTGACCTGAAAATCCTGCGTTACCAGGTTCCCGGTTTCGAAGAACTCCCGTTGGCCCAGAAAAAACTCATTTATTATTTGAGCGAAGCCGCCCTCTGCGGCCGCGACATCATTTTCGATCAGAATTACAAACACAACCTGACGATCCGAAGGACACTTGATGCGATCGTCGAAGGATATAAGGGGGACCGCACAGATCCCCAATGGGAAAAGTTCATGGTCTACACGAAGAGAGTGTGGTTTTCGAACGGGATCCACCATCACTACGCCACAGATAAATTCATCCCTGAATTCAGCGCAGAGTATTTCGAAACGCTGATTAAAGGATCCGAAGGCGTGGAGTTCCCGTTGGCCGAGGGTCAAACACTTGAAGAGCTCATGGCATTCCTGAATCCTATTCTTTTCGATCCTGAGGTAGATGCCAAAAAGATCTCGCAGGATTCCACGAAGGACCTTGTTGTCCATTCTGCGGTCAATTTCTATGAAGGAGTTACTCAAAAAGAGGTCGAAGAATACTACAACAGCATTAGAGACGAGGATGATCCCACTCCGATCTGGTATGGTCTGAATTCTCGAGTGGTGAAGAAAGACGGTAAAGTCGTCGAAGAAGTCGCTTCTGTGAATGGCCTTTACGGTCCAGCGATACAAAAGATTGTCTATTGGCTGGAAAAGGCGGCCGGAGTGGCGGAAAACGATCAGCAAAAAAAGGTGATCGAGAAACTTATCGAATATTACAAGACAGGAGATTTAGAAAAGTTCGATGAGTACAACATCCTGTGGGTCAACGATACAGAATCCATGGTGGATTTTATCAACGGATTCATAGAACAATACCTGGATCCTATGGGAATCAAGGGAAGCTGGGAATCGGTGGTCAACTTCAAGGACCTGGCCGCCACAAAGAGGACCGACACGATCTCGGCCTATGCCCAGTGGTTCGAAGACAATTCTCCGATCGATCCTCGCTTCAAGAAAAAAGAGGTCAAAGGCGTCACGGCAAAGGTGATCACAGCGGCTATGCTTGGAGGGGATTGTTATCCCTCGACGCCGATCGGCATCAACCTCCCCAACGCCAACTGGATCCGGAAGAATCATGGTTCAAAATCCGTGACGATCGAAAACATCACATATGCTTACAATCAGGACGCTATGGGTTCGGGTTCTGGCAAAGAATTCTCCTTTTCTGAAGAGGAACTCGAGCGGGCTAAAAAATACGGCGCGCACTCAGGAAACATCCTCACAGACCTTCATGAGGTCTTGGGGCATGGATCAGGACAGCTGCTGCCTGGAGTTACTGATGATGTGCTCAAGAACTACAACACGCCAGTCGAAGAATCAAGGGCGGATCTGTTCGCCCTCTATTACATCTTGGATGATAGAATGGTCGAGCTCGGCCTGCTCCCCAACGAGGATGCGGCAAAAACGAGTTACGATGCCTATATCAAGAACGGTTTGATGACCCAGTTGAGGCGGATCGTACTGGGAAAGACGATCGAGCAAGCACATATGCGGGGTCGGGCACTAATCTCTTACTGGGTATATGAAAAGGGACAACCAGAGAATGTGATCTCCAAGGAAATCAAGGACGGAAAATCATATTTTGTGATCAATGACTATCAGAAATTGCGTCAACTGTTCGGTGAGCTGCTCAAAGAGGTCCAGCGTATAACCAGCGAAGGGGATTACGAGGCCGCGAAAGACCTGGTGGAGACTTATGGCGTTCAGATCGACCCGGCGCTTCACAAAGAGGTGCTCGACAGGTATGCCAAGCTGGACCTGGCACCCTATGGTGGATTCATGAACCCGCTCTACACACCGGTCGTCGAGGACGGTGAAATCGTGGACGTCAAGATTTCCTATCCGGATGACTACGTCATGCAAATGCTCCGCTACGGAAAAACCTACTCCTATTTAAATTAAATGGGGACGGGCCGCAGCAAGTAACTGATATTTAATAGTTTAATCTTTTATCTTGGCCAAAAAAAGGCCTTAGAAGTGCATTTTTAGGGCCAAAATCGCCGCTCTAAGCGAAAGCTTTTACC
>JASFPP010000264.1:0-4918 GCA_050115915.1 Candidatus Aminicenantota bacterium | reverse complement strand
CGCAAGGTGCTGGGCGCTCCATTACCCAATATCATGTGGCTCCTGACCGGGCAGTTCGTGAAATGGGTGGTCATCGCGAGCTTGATCGCCTGGCCGGTGGGTTATTGGGTTATGAACCGGTGGCTTGACGGATTCGCGTTGCGTTCGTCTCTCTCGGTGTGGATTTTTCTGGTCAGTGGAGCGGCAGCCCTATTGATCGCCACGATCACCGTCAGCTCCCAGGTGATCAAAGCGGCCCTCACCAACCCCGTCCAAAGCCTCAAATATGAATAATTACTTCGCGTAAGCTTTCAAGCAGACACTTGTTTTTTTGTAAGATTTGTTTTTCGGAAGGTCGACCCATACTTCGCCGTCTTGACTTATGAAACTCTGCCCTTTTTCTGCCGTCAAGCTTTTGGTGTATCCCTTAATTGGCATTTCTACAGAAATAGGATACTGCCAACCTTTCGTTTCGAGCTCGACAACCACAGAGAATCTTTCATTTTGTTCGAGGGGCACTTTCTTGAAGCGAATCGTATAGTACCCCAAAGAAGTGACTTTGCCTGATTTTTTGCGGGCCAGTGTTCCACTCCTTGGCTCATTAGGATCGATATCCGTATAGATATAGATTTTGTATTTACTCGTGGCACCAAAGGCGTAAAAGCTTACAGCTCTCAGGGGTGTATTGGACTGAGCTTTAAAAATGTTAGCAAACCAGGCTTTTTCCGAAGGGGGATAACCCAAACTCGTTGTATATCCACTCGGGTCGTATTCGTAGATTTCTTTATAATTGGATGGGGATTCTGGCTTTTTGAAAGCGGCATTCAATCCACTTCTAGCAAAATAAGCGTCATGATACGAAACGTAAAAATACCCGTCCTCTCCCCAATTAGGTCCCCATGAATTTCTAACAATAAACGCACCATTTCCTGGCGGCATTTCTTTAAAATTATTCCTGTCGTAATTATCCTGCCAACCTACGATAGCAACGGCATGACCCCCCTCCTCGACCGAAGGATTGTAATACGAATGATGAACAGGATCGTAATATTGATGATCCGGATCATAGAACATTGTCGTGTAAACCGCGCCATATTTTTTGATGGCCTTTTTGATGGCTTTATTATCTGACGGGCTTGATCTTGGAGGGAAAAAATAGACATTTTGCACATGTTTTGCCGCTTCTTCGTTGCTTGTGACTGCGGCGTACTCATAGGGCAAATCGGATTCATTCAGGGGCCCGGACCATCTCGCCAGATAGGCAACGGCCTGAATGATACTGCCTCCCTTGCATGGCCCGCCTTTAAATCCGTGCTTTGTGATGAGATGTTGCTCAGAGAAATCCCTTTCTTGAGATGGAAGGAGGCTGGATTCTATGGCTGCCATCGTGGCAAATGCCCAGCACGATCCGCAGGCACCTTGATTTCTGACGGCCGGGAGTTTGTTTTTTGTGCGGAGATCGTATGACTTGGGAAGTGCGGCAGCATCAAAGAAGGACTGGTCCTCGAAATGAGCGTCACTTAAATATCTATGATCTATAGGATCAGGTATGAGGCCGAGAGGATGGCCATCAGATGTTATCGTTACCCAGTCCAGTCCTTTTTCTTGATCTTGAAGGTATTTGAGGAATTTTGGATTCATTGGCGCTTGAACGAGAAGTGGATCCTTTTCGTCGAAATTCTGTTGTGAGAATACGCCAATGCAACAAAGCACGACAGCAATGGCAACGATGAGGGCTAACTTGTTTTTCTGACCAAAAATATTGAACGGTTTAATCATTTTCATCCCCTGTTTTTCGAGTTCACTTGACTTCATTTATTCTAATATATCCTGCTAATTTGAGCAAATTGGGGATGTTAGTTTTTCCTATTTTCCCTGAAACATGATGATCTCGAGGCCGTCGGTTCCATCGGCCATGTAGATCAGATCGCCCACTACCTGAAAACCATTCGGGCGTCCTCCGTCGTAAAAAGAACCGATTCTCGCTGGATCGGCGGGATCACGGACATCAATCGCTTCGAGCCCGAGCTCCCAGTTGATGACAAGAACAAAATCATGTATGTGACGCACACCGACTATGTTTCCTTCACCCTTGAAAGTGCCGAGAAGCTTTGGATGAGCCAGATCTGTCACGTCAACTATTTCCAATCCCTGGAGTTTGTCGCACACATAAGCCTTACCATTGACCACATGGAGAGCGTTCGTTTCTCCCCCATTGTTGTGCTCGCCGATGAGAACCGGCTTCGCAGAATCGGAGATGTCCAGGATCTTCAAACCCGCCTTGTATTCCGTTACGAATGCATGGCTACCAACGATGTCGATCGAGAAAGCCAAACCACCGTCCTTGTACTGGCTCAATCGCTTTGGCCTGAGAGGATCGGACACATCCATGATGTCAACTCCACCATGCCACTCTGTGAGGTATCCGGTTTTTCCAACGGCCATAAACTGGTGCGGGTCTCCATCTCGCTCGTCATACTGCCCGAGATATTTAGGCTTCGACGGATTGCTGATATCGAAAAGCTTCAGCCCGTTGACATTGCACGATACAAAAGCGATGTCTCCCATAATTGCGATGCCGCGCGCCTGCTTTGTATTCTCTACCTGACAGAGCTTCACGATATTCTTAGGATCGCTGATATCGAGGATCTCGAGGCCGTTGTCGAATTCACAGACATAGGCGAGATCGCCTGCAACAAGCACATTGACAGCCATCCCACCATCATTGAACTGCCCGATCTCATCGAATACGACCTTTCGCTCCTTTCCTTGCTTAATACTCAAACCGAAAATCCCTCCGTGCAGAAGAAGAACAATGGCAAGAGATAGACTTGTAAGAATTCTAATAATCTTCATGACACCTCCCCTTTTACAGAAATCACCTACCCTCTTTTACTCGTAAAGTCATTTCTTCTTGATCAGCATGATATTTCTGGCGGTTGGGATGGTACCGCGAAAATCAAGAGCCTCCCCATCGTATTTAAAGAATAATCCGGGGAGATATTCGTGACACCTGGCCCCATTCCAGGTTAGATAACCATCCTTTCTCCCGATAATCACAATGCGGCCGGCCATCCTTCCCCAGGAAAGTATTCTGTAAGAACCGGTATAATTTTGCCATTCCGGTTTATTCGGGCCGGGTTTATCCTTTGAGGCGTCAGGCTTGTGAAAGTCATACAAACGGCACTCTCCAGATTTTCTATTGAGGATGACGATCGTCCCCGGCCGGCTTTTGAGTGATGGCTTAAGCCTCAGCTCTGAAAATTCGCCGAATCTGCCAAAAAGCCCCTCATCGCCGATGTACATTTTTAGAGGATAAAAATTTCCTCTAAGGGTAATCCCAAATTCTTCGTTTTTGTATCCGATTTTTGTGTTCGTTTCATAGAGCCCCATGATGTTTTGGACTCTCTCATCACTCGGATCGATCGATGTGGAGAGGTTTTCATCGAAGTCCTGGGACAAAACCTGTGTCGGTCCATATTTATCCTCAATTTTCGTGTTTATAACTTCGAAAATCCTTCCTCCAGACACACGGCTCCGATTCGAGTTCGACATCACCACAACTCCGATTTTCAATTCAGGATACATCGTCATGAAAGAAGAAAATCCATATCCTCCTCCGCTATGAAAGAGGTGATATGTCCTGCTCACAAAATAATTATGTAGACAAAGACCATATCCGGCCTTTTGCCGGATCTCTGGGAATTGAACCGAATGCATCTCTTCGATGAGATCTTCGCGGAGGATTTGTTTGCCATTCACTTGTCCTTTGTTGATGTGGAATTGGAGATACTTTGCCATATCGGGAATGTTTGAGTACACTCCCCCGGCCCCTATCATGGGAATATCGACCGGAATTCCATCCGGAATTTTACTCCTCGCTGAGACATGGCCGGCAGCACGGTTTGTCCTTCTCTTTATCTCCTCAAAGTCAAGGGTGGTTGATGTCATCCCCAGGGGATCGAGGACCTTTGTCTTTATATAATCCCAAAATGGCATGCCGGACTTTTTCTGGAGGATATAGCCAGCAAGATCGATCCCTTGATTGGCGTACGAAAAACGATAACCCACAGGGTAACGAAGCCATGAATCCGATATGCTCAGCACATGCTCCTCGAAGGTGTGTGGGCGGCAGTCGTAGTTGTTTCCAAGGGGGGCTTCATGGGTAAAACCCGCCCTGTGGGCGAGGAGAATGCGTAGTGTCATTTTCTTTTGGGGGTGCTCCTCAAAAGGACTGTTGACCGTGAAATCCGGGAGATATGTTGTAATAGCTTCATCGAGGTCGAGAAGGCCATCCTGAACGGCCATCAGGACACCAAGGGCTGTGAAACTCTTGGACATGGATTGAATGCTGAAAATGGTTTCAGGATCGATGGGTTCGTCCTTCTTCCATGTGGTATGGCCATAGACATGCTGCCACAGGATCTGTTTATCATCCACGACGGCAAATGCAACGCCAGGCACATCACTCTCAGAACACCAAGAAGGCACCCTCGATTTGAAATCTTCGACACCTTGATTAATAAGAGCTGGATCTCTTTTGATTTGGAGAGATGGGGTTGAATCGACAAATAAGAAAGGAAAGATAATTAACAAAAATAATAAAGTTACAATTTTTAGTCTTTGGCTCTTGAAACATTTCATCAGTGGCGTTTCCTTCTTGGATATATATAGAATACGAAAATTTATTGAATTTGTTTTCTTTAAGTGGATTATTGAGGACGGATTTTTGGAATATTGAGTGTCATTTGCGCCCTAACGAAAGCCAGGGTTCGGATTCCCTGGCTTTCTTCGGGCAGCAAGAAAACAAATCCCATCGAGGTAATGGCGCAAATGCCAAGAAACCAAGGGCACCAACGAAATCAACTATAATAACGCCCCGGATACTAAAAAAATCTCATTCGGATGAAATAAGTTGAAGAAATTAATTATCCTTAGA
>JASFPP010000263.1:0-4929 GCA_050115915.1 Candidatus Aminicenantota bacterium | reverse complement strand
CTGTTTCACACATCGGTGCAAATCTTCTACCAAGCGATCCCGTAGTCCTCACCGTAGTTGCTGGAACCTCCCCAAAATGTCTTGTGTTTCCAATCATAGAAGATCGCATTGATCGGGCCGGATGTATGGGATCGTGTGTTGATCTCATAACCCATAAGCGCAAGGTTCTCTCTCACTTTCTCTGGAGTGGATTCATTCAGAGTAAGACGACCGGGATGGGCTTCATGATTCCCAAAAGAACTCTGCATCTGATAGCTCACGATGTTGGGGGCTTCACACGCTTCCTGGACATTCATGCCGAATTCGACCATGTTCAGGAAAAACTGAACCAGATTCTGATCCTGTGTATCGCCACCTTGAACAGCAAAAGAAAGAAAAGGCTTGCCGTCTTTTATGGCCAGGCCCGGGGTTAAGGTCGCCCGAGGCCTTTTACCTGGTTCGACGACGTTGTAGGGATTTCTCTCCTTGTGAAGAACAAAGCTCTGCATCCGTTGGCTCATGCCGATCCCTGTATTCCCGGCAATACAAGCAGGGATCCAGGCCCCGGAGGGTGTTGCGGAAACAATCCAGCCTTCCTTGTCGCACGCTTGGATGGACGTGGTCCCAGCGAGGAAGCTCTCCTCGAATTGATCCCACTGCCGGGCATTCATGTTTTTTTCTATCTTTCCCACATTGGACCATTTCTCCAAGAGGTCCATGTATGGATTTTCTTTCCCTTCAAAGGGATAGGGATCTCCGGGTTTTGTATCCCCATCGTTCATGTTGTGGTTGATCTGTTTGATTCTTTCTTTGGCATACTCCTTGGAAAGCAACCCTTTAATGGGCTCTTCTGGAGGGAAGTAAGGATCTCCATAATAAAAATCTCTGTCTGCATAAGCCAGATTCATCACCTGGTAGAGGAGGTGGATATAATTCACGCTGTTAAAACCCAATTTCTCTAGATCGAAGTTCTCTAACATATTGAGCATTTGAAGCATGACCGGCCCCTGAACCCAGTGGGTTAGTTTGTAAACTTCGATATCTTTATAGGTCGTTTTCACCGGTTCTTCCAGATAAACCTGCCAGTTGGCCAAATCCTCCATGGTGATAAGGCCACCCTGTTCTTGACAGCCGCGTACAAACTCCTCTGCAATATCCCCTTTATAAAACCGATCATATGCGGCGTATATCGCCTCTTCTCTGGTTTTTCCTTCTTCGAGAGCTTTCTGTTCTGCTTCGACAAGCTTTTGCAGCGTTTCATGGAGTTCGGGCTGGCGGAATAACTCACCGGGATAGGGAGCTTCTCGTTCGTCTTCAGTGAGATGGGGGAGAAAGACCTTTTTCGAGTAGGGCCATTCTTTAATCCTTTCCTTCTGTCTTTCGATGCCGTTAGCCGCCTGTGCTTCTATGGGATAGCCTTCGGCCATTTGTATAGAAGGAGCGAGCACATCTTTGAGACTCATCGTGCCGAACTCGGCCAGCATGACCAACAATCCCCCGGGGGTTCCAGGCGTCACTGCGGCTAATGGACCGTATGGGGGAGGGTATTCCAGTCCCTTTTCTTTAAAAAATTCTGGTGTGGCTCCAGTCGGCGCGACACCTAAAGCATTCACGCCAATGACCTTTTTGGTGTTGGGATTGCAGATCAAGACCTGGGTTTCACCTCCCCATCCGAGAACATCCCACATCGTGCATGTGGCCGCAAGCATGGAACATGCGGCATCCACTGCGTTGCCACCGCGGGCGAAGATTTTGGCACCTGCCGTTGCGGCCAGGGGTTTCCCGGTTATCGCCACCCAGTGTCGGCCATGCAGAACCGGCTTTTCTGTCCGGATTGCTCTCACGCTGACAGAAGCCAGTAACAACAGAAATATCAACCCAAAGGGTTTCCATACCCGTATTTTACAGCCTTTTTTTCCGCTCATATTTACGACTCCTTTCCGATGAATATAGACTATTTTGAGCCTCTATTTATTTTGGAATTTTATCAAAAGCGCACCGCTTATTTCAAATGTATAAAAATTGGGGTCAGGCACCCACTCCCTGGGGTGAAGAAAAAGTGGACCTGGCACCTATTTTTTTAGCAACCCAATCCCGGTTGATCCGCTTGGGAAATGGTCCATACATGATTAGTACATATGACCTAATCCTGGAAATATTCCAACAGATCGAGGGGATGACCGATCACAGCTTCAGCCCCGCTCTCTTCAAGCTCATTCCTACTCCTGAATCCCCAGAGAGCACCCACGGGAAACATCCCAGCGGCGATAGCTGTCTTCATGTCTGTGTTCGTGTCTCCGAGAAAAACAAATTGTCCGGTTTTGATCTTCAAGCCCTTCGCAATAAGAAGAGCACTCGACGGATCGGGTTTTCTGGGAAGGGAAGGAGAAGTTCCTATTACATAATCGAAGCGAAATTGTGGGAAATAAAAATCAACAGCCAATTGTGTGTATCTTTCGAGTTTGTTCGATACCACATTCATCGTGATCTCTCGTTCAGATAGAGCCGCGAGAAGCTCTGGGATACCCTCATAGGCCTGTGTCTTTCTGTTCCACCGTTTCTGATACTCGGATTCCATCTCCTGGATGCAGATCTGGATGGTGTTCTCATCCCGGTGGGCTTCGGGCAAAACACGCTGGACCAATTTGGGGAGTCCGTCGCCAACCATCTTTTTGTAAAATTCCGTGTCATGGACAGGAAATCCAAAGTCCCTCAAGGCCTTGTTCATAGAATCCGAAAGATCGTCGATGGTATCCAGAAGAGTCCCATCGAGGTCGAAGATAACAGCGCTGTGATTATTTGTTTTCGAGATAATGCTTCTCCATGAGCGGACGCCATTTCTCCATAAGATCCTTGTTCAGGTCGAGTGGCGGTTGAGCGTCGGCTGGCAAAAAGGGCTTATAGGGATGTTTGCTTGAGTACGCTTCGAATTCATCCCTC
This sequence comes from Candidatus Aminicenantota bacterium, assembly GCA_050115915.1. GTDB lineage: Bacteria > Acidobacteriota > Aminicenantia > Aminicenantales > Aminicenantaceae > WTAW01. The sequence goes on along the minus strand of JASFPP010000263.1, from coordinate 2,010 downwards.
AGCTTCTTTAACTCTTCGGGCTTCGTGAGCATATCGATGGCAGATGCAGCGATGGCCTTGGCTCCCGCGTTCAGCCCCTTCCAGGCAGCGGAGCCATAGTTCCCTGCAACAGCAGACCAGTGATGGCCAATGGCGCCGGGAACCTGCCCAGGAAATCGTATTGTGGCTGTTGGGGCAATGAGAGTGACATCCCCTACATCAGAAGACCCCCCGCCGACAAAATGCCGGCTGCTATCTCTGATCTCGCCCACTTCGGTCGGCATTCCCTTCTCCTCCTTGCCAAGCTCTTTCTGTAGAGCTCTTGCATAGGCGTGTTCTTCCTCAGTCCACTCCGGCATCCCCACCAGATCGATGTTTTTCTGGATCAGCTCAGCCGCCGCTTTGTTGGCATGACGCTGATGGATCGCTGAATAGCAACGTATGCTCTCCAGCTCAGCACCTGTAGCCAGAGCTGCAGCCTTGGCACAGTTGATCACTTTGGCATACATCTCCTCCACTCTTTCATCACTATTGCGCACGTAGTACCACACGCTCGCCTTATCCGGGACCACATTCGGCGCTTCGCCACCCTCCTTGATCACATAGTGCATCCTGTAAGTATAAAGAAGATGTTCACGCAAAAAGTTAGTGGCAATATTCATTAGCTCAACCGCATCTAGAGCGCTTACAGCATTCCACGGAGAGGCCCCATGCGCTGTTTTCCCTTTAAAAGTGAATACCGAAGAGAACATGGCATTACCGCCTTTCCCGTAGCTGGTTGAAAACCCGCTGCCGCTGTGGTTGTCGATCACAGCATCCACTCCATCAAAAAGACCAGCCCTGATCATGTACGGCCTGCTGATGAGCGTTTCCTCTGCGGGCGAACCAAACACTTTAATGGTTCCGGTAAAGCCATATTTATTCATGGCGTTTTTAACAGCGATTGCTGCAGCCGCAGCGGCCGTACACATCGTATTGTGTCCGCAACCATGTCCCGGTGCTCCTTCCAAAAGCGGATCTTTAACAGGAACCCTTCCCTTTTGGGAGATCATGGGGAGAGCGTCAAACTCGCCCAGGAATCCAATGACCGGCTTTCCTGATCCATAGGTCGCGACAAAACATGTGGGCATACCGGCTGCCCCACGCTCGAGCGTGAATCCTGCGTTTTCGAGAGTATCCGCCAGCAGTGCAGACGACTTGAACTCTTGCATCCCTAGTTCGGCATAAGACCAGATCGTATCGGAAATTTTGCCGAACTGTTCAACGACCTGCTGTTGATTCAACCAATCAAGAACAAATTTTTTCTCTTTAGCGACTTTTCCATCTGTAAAGATTGCCGCCTGTGTTGAGAGGCTACAGACACAAACGAGGGTAACTATTCTGAGCAGGATATGCCTTTCCAACGTTTTTGATAACATACTTCCTCCTCTAATACGGATTATTCTTAAAGGCTCCAGCAACCTCGACCGGTGAATATTCCATTCTAGACCTAAATATTCTATTAACAAAATTAATTTTAACTCTATAATTTATACAAGACTTCAGTACAATGCAAGACTCACCCTTATAACACTCTAACAGGGAGTCCTGGAACTACAGATCGTGTTAAAGGCTGCCCAAAAATATATTGAAATCATGGATATCAAAGGGATGGTTCACGCAGCTCCAAAGAATTTAAGACAGATCTTGTAAGAAGATGGGCTAAAATCCCGGATAATCCAAAGGCGACAGCTGCCGCGATAAAAATACCCTTCAACCCGATCAAGTTCGAACCTACATGAGCCAGCGGGATGTAGAGGACTACCATCTGAATCGCAACGAGTCCTGTGGCATGATAAGGTTTATGCAGCACATAGAGAGCAGCAGCCAGCAGGATAAGGATACCCTCCAGTCCAAATGCCACGTGCACAATCCTTATATACATTACAATAGTCTTTACCACGGCCGGATTATCATTAAAAACTGAAGCGATAGGCTCAGCAGCAAGAGCCAATAGAGCAAACATGCCCACTCCCCAGGCCAAAGAAAACT
>JASFPP010000262.1:0-4953 GCA_050115915.1 Candidatus Aminicenantota bacterium | reverse complement strand
CCATGTGTGAGCTTGGCACTTTTGGCCAACAGGGAAAGAGCGCGCCTGGCATTCCTGGCGATATCTACGGATTAAAGTGCACACCTAAAAAGGACTCATTGACGTATACGTGGTCGATAGTGACTGACCGAGCCCCAAGGTGGAATGGCTTCTATGCCAAAAGCGGCAAACATAAAAAAACATGGGTATTCGCCTACAATACCGGATTTGGAACCGAACCCTCTAATCCAACGATTGCTGATGGAAACAACAGAGGCTGGGTGCTTTCTCCTGGTATGACATTCCATGAACAGACAGTCCACGATTTCGCCATCGACAGGTTCCTGCACATTCGGAATATTGTAGCTCCCGAGGATGAGACAAAACCAGAAGCGAAGTTTATAGGTCATCACATTGAGGTCGCATCGGAAAAATGGATATATATCCTGGATGATACAGGGCAACAGATATTTAGACCACAAAGCATGTTTAATCATATCGAGCGATCGCTGGCAAAAGATATAACTCCATTTCTATCTGAATGGTTGGAAATGAAAGTCCCCCAAAGTACAGTCGATGAGGCAAAGCGCATTTCTCTGGCCACTCTCGCTGCAAATTATATGGGAGATGTATCGGTCCATGTCAGCACTAAGCGAGAGCTGATTGGCATAAAAAATTTAGACGTCGATATGCCTTTGACGCATCATGAGGGCAGAACAAGAGTGCTCTTTAGACCTGAAACCCCTGATACGCCATTGGTGGAACGGATTAGAACGCAGCTCACTTATGACAATGAAGGTCGCCCGATAATCCAAGCCGAAGAAGTTTATACACCACTGAGATCGCATGAAACAGGAATCTCTTTTGCTCAGGGAAGAGTCGTCAGGATCGATTCAGTCTTTTTAACCCAGGATGCTTTAGCGGTTGTCGATCTCTTCCGTGATGGCTTGATGAACGGAAATATAAAAGCTTTTTACCTTCAAGTTGCCCCAATGGTGTTGGGAACATTTTTCCAGAAGGACGAATGGCGATTCCCGTTCTCTGCACATACTTGGGAAGGGGAAGACTTTATAACCACAAGCGAACCAGACTGCATAATGCCGGCGTTATGCAATCCATACGACTATGAACCCATCCCCTATTGTACACACCTCTCTATATACGATGATCCTAGAGTGATATTCGAAGAATTCAGAAGAACGAATGCCTATAGACATGAATATTGGTACCGCTGGCAACATTGGGGGCGTCGAAACGGTGTGCGGGGAAACTGTGAGGACTTTGATGAATTAACCCAAACCTGTCTGCAATGGGAAAAAGACAACTGGAAAATTAAGCATAATAATTTGGGGAATTATCAGGTGATATGCCCGGATCCAAATATTCCACTTCCCCTTTGTTTAGTGTGGATTACAAATTGGATATTATGCACCGGTGAATATCAAGTCTGCCCGGGAGGGAATATCTACACAATGGAAGATAAGTTTTACGAAGACCTGGAAGATTGCCACGTCGCCATGCTCACTGCACATGGTGGTCCGGCGAATAATATAAATTACCAGTTCGAACCCTACCGGGATATTTGGGCTTTTATTCACACGGCGGGCTTAGACGGTTTGGGGAAAGGCAACCTCCGTCACCTTTTTCTTGCGTCATGCGCCGGCATGAATTGGCATCATGAAGAACCTTTTTACCTTGAACAAGAATGGTTGAACAATCATGTTGCCAACGGAATCCGATCCATTTTTGGAACAGACGGTGCATATTTTGCGTCGCCGTTTGATGAAGGATTGATATTCTTCCGGTATTACCATAGCGGGGATTCGGTCAGTGATTCGTGGGCAAATATGGCGCTTACGATAAATACAAATAATGTCCCAGTAGGTGTAGGCTATGGAAACAATCCTTTCGATGCGCTATCGTCGCTATTGGACCAACGGTTTACTAGAGAAAGAGCTGGAAACGCTTGTGCTGCTGTATTGGCGCTCGTGAACTAAGAGTTTGATGAAACTCTAGTGGTTTTAGGCTTCCTACGAGATTACATGAGTAAACAGACTTCGTTTAATCCGGTATCTGGTCACGGCCGATCCAGATGTTAGCTCCTCCATCTGTCTCGCTGAAGACACCTGTATAATAGAGGCGGCCGCTTTCATCCATCAAGTTACATTCCAAGCCAAACGGGAGCGCAGAATTTACTTCTCACCCTCCTTGGGCTTTAGCTCCATACCGAGTTGCTGCATGAGTGCTAACATATCAGCATCTTGCCTCTCCTCTACAACGTTACCGTTTTCAACACGATATAAGGCAATTGAGCTAACTTCAATTTTATTGCCTGTCGCAGTGATTCCCATTTCTTCAATATCTCCTGTGTGCGTGCCTCGGGCAATAAACCTGACTGTGACTCTGTTGCCTGCAGGGAATATATCCTCGATGTGATGAACGAGGTCGGGGATGGCTTTTCGAAACATCTTAGTCAGTTCTAATCCTTGTTCGAGGTCTTTGGGTTCTTTTACTCCTGATGGAAAGTAGGTAGCATATTCGGGAGCACATACTTCCCAAATATACTCATAATTCTCTTTGTCAATCTCTTCAAAGAAACGTTTTATCAATTCAATGTTTTTTGCCTCAACCTCTGCCTGGGCTTTCATAGCTTCAAGCTCTGCCATCGCTGCATTGTCCTGGCATCCGACCATAAAGCATAGAATCAAAGCCAAAGGCAATACCATCATAAGTTGTTTCATGGAAAACCTCCTTTTACTCAATAAGAAACCCTCTTGAATTGATGATAATTCAATCAAACCTGGCAATCTATGTCAACAAAAAACAAGTCATGCCACAATATCCTCAACTGGCCCGTATTTGCGGCGAGAGGTCTATCTTATGTTCCGATTGACTCTCATTTGATTAATTGATATTCTTTTTTCGAAATGAGATAGGGGGTAAAAATGGGCGTAACATGCTCGAACTGTGGAACCGACAACACCCAAGACTCTGAGTTCTGTAAAAAATGTGGCACTCAGATAATAGACTATGAAGAGAAACCCCTTCCCACCCAAACCATTGAAGCACCCAGGGAAGAGCTAACTACAGGTTCTACATTTGCTGGGCGTTACCAGATTATTGAAGAACTGGGCAAAGGCGGTATGGGAAGGGTCTACAAAGCTCAGGATACTGAACTTAAAGAAAAAGTGGCTTTAAAGCTTATAAAACCAGAAATTTCTTCAGACAAAAAGACGGTTGAGCGTTTTCAGAATGAACTCAAGTTTGCCCGCAAGATTGTCCATAAAAATGTTGGCCGAATGTATGACCTTGGTAAAGAAGAAGGAAGTTACTACATCACAATGGAGTATGTTGATGGCCAGGATTTGAAGGGGATGATCAGACAATCCAAACAACTCACGATTGGGACCGCAATTTCCATAGCTAAGCAAGTGTCTGAAGGATTATCAGAAGCCCACAAATTAGGTGTCATTCATCGTGATTTAAAGCCAAGCAACGTAATGATAGACAGAGATGGCAACGCCCGGATAATGGACTTCGGGATAGCCAGATCTGTGGAAGGGAAAGGCATAACAGGCGCAGGTGTAATGATCGGAACGCCTGAGTATATGCCTCCAGAACAAGCTGAGGCCAAGGAAGTCGATCAGCGTTCGGATATATATTCATTAGGTGTGATTTTGTACGAGATGGTAACTGGGAGAGTGCCTTTTGAGGGTGATACGGCTTTAAGTATTGCCATGAAGCACAAAGGTGAAGAACCGAAAGATCCACGCGAGTTCAATTCACAAATATCTGAGGATCTAACCCGAGTAATATTGAGATGCCTGCAAAAGGATATGGATAAGAGATATCAGAATGCTGGGGAAGTGCGGTCAGAGCTTGAAAAAATTGAGAGCGGCATTCCGACCACAGAACGCGTGATCCCAGAGAGAAAGCCTCTCACATCGAGAGAGATAACTGTCCACTTTAGCTTGAAGAAACTCTTTGTCCCAGCTTTAGTAGTAATTGCTATCGTCATCATCGGATTGATTTTATGGCAAGTTCTTCCGAAAAAGAAAGCACTTCCATTAGCTCCCTCAGATGAACCCTCGCTTGCGGTCATGTACTTTGAAAATAATACAGGGGATGAGAATTTGGATCATTACAGGAAAGCCATTTCTGATTTACTGATTACGGATCTGTCTCAATCCAAATATCTTGACGTAATAAGCGGGGATATGCTTTTCAATATCTTAGAAGATCTTAATCTTTTAGAGGCAAAAAATTATTCCTCTCGAGCTTTAAAGGAAGTTGCTTCTCGAGGAAGAGCCTCGCATATATTACAGGGGAACTACACAAAGGCAGGCGATACTTTTCGCATCAATATTATGATGCATGAAGCAAACACAATGAAACGGATCAGCTCTGAGATGGTCGAAGGGATGGGGGAGAAAAGTATCTTTTCTATGGTGGACGAAATAACGAGGAGAATTAAATCGAGTTTCAAAATATCTGCAGATGAAATAGTCACTGATATAGACGAAGATATAGAAAAGATAACGACCAGCTCTCCTGAGGCTTTTAAGTATTATGTCGAGGGCAGAAGATATCATAACAGTGGTGATTACAGAAAAAGTATCCAAGTCATGGAAAGAGCTGTGGAAATTGATGCGGAATTCGCAATGGCCTATCGATCTCTATCCGTGAGCTACAGCTCTCTCTCTTTGTTTGCGGAAAGGTCAAAATATATAAAGAAAGCATTGGAGTTTGCATACCGACTATCAGACCGAGAGCGATATCAGATTACAGCCGATTTTTACAGTGAATCAGAGAAAACCTATGATAAAGCCATTGAAGCTTTTAAGGGATTGTTGGATCTCTACCCAGAGGATACGAGAGCAAACCACAACTTAGGGAGATTGTTTTATTTTCTTGAACAATGGGATGAAGCAATTAGAAGACTCGAAGTGGCTGTGAAGTATAAGACTGAGTTTG
>JASFPP010000261.1:0-4969 GCA_050115915.1 Candidatus Aminicenantota bacterium | reverse complement strand
GTTGTCTCTCTCGATTGTAGCGACAGATCCGCCCGTTCCTAGAAAACTTATTTCTGTCATTTAATTTTCAAACCATATATAGATGAATTCATCCTTTTTATCAACACCTTTGCGATCAAGAGACTAATCTTCTATTCAGAGATTTGCAATCGGCGCAAAGTTTATGTAAAAAGGATTCAGGACAATGAAAGCTCTAAATGTATCTGCACCGGGCAGGATCTGTCTTTTCGGCGAACACCAGGACTATTTCGGGCTTCCTGTCATCGCTGCGGCAATCAACCTGCGCATCACTATTTCAGGCAAAAAAAGGGACGGGCCTGATTTTGTGATCGATCTGCCGGACATCCAGGATACAGAAAAGTTCTCACTCACTGGGGAAATTCCCTACAGAAAAGAAAGGGATTATTTAAGAAGTGTTGTCAATGTGCTCCGTAGAAAGAATGTCCCCATCTCCACAGGTTGGGAGTGCACGGTTCAAGGAAATATTCCTATAAATTCCGGAACATCTAGCTCATCGGCCCTCGTTGTTGCCTGGATAAAATTCCTTCTCGAAGCTACGAAGAGCCCCCAGGCAAAATCCCCGGAGACAATCGCAGAATGGGCATTCCAGGCAGAAGTCGCGGAATTCAATGAACCCGGCGGGAAGATGGACCATTACGCATCGTCATTGGGAGGGATCGTAGACATCCAATTCGGGGACCGGTTGAAAGTGACCCGGTTCAAAAATCCGCTCCAGGAATTCGTTCTTGCAGACTCTCTCATACGCAAGGACACGACAGGCACTCTGGGTTTTATCAAAAGCCATGTTTTGCAGGGAGTGTCAGAAATACGAACACGGATCAAAGGCTTCAATCTATCCGACAAGATCGGTGAGGACGAGAGAGATGAAATCGAGAAGTTGCCTCCCGATGTTAAGAGACTGCTCAAAGGAACTCTTCTAACGAGGGACCTAACAGCCGAAGGTGAATCGCTCTTCGGGGCCGATCGTTTCGATCACGAGAAATTCGGCGAACTCCTGACGGCACAACACAAAGTCCTTAGAGATTATCTTCAAGTCTCTTCACCCAAACTGGAACGAATGATCGAAGTCGCCCTGAACGCAGGGGCATTGGGTGCAAAGATCAACGGATCCGGCGAAGGGGGATGTATTTTTGCCTACACACCCCAATGTGGTGAACAGGTGGCGGAATCCCTGAATAAGATCGACACTAATGCCGTCATAATCCGCATAGACGATGGTGCCCGGCTTCAAAAATAATCGGCATTCTTATTGCAGATTCATGCATCTTCGGTACTGGAAAGGTGCTTGTAAGGCAAAAAACGGACCGGTTCGACAAAAAGCGCGAAAAATGGAGGAACAATGATAAACGCAACCCAGATAAGAAAAGGAATGATCATCAAAGTCGATGGCGAAATTTACAAAGTCCTCGAGACAACACATGTCACTCCGGGAAAAGGGCAGGCTTTGATGCAAACAAAACTTCGGAAACTCAGCGACCAATCGCTCCATGACTACAGGTTCAGGTCCAAAGACAAAGTCGAACAAGCTTACCTGGAGACAGTTGAGATGGAATTCCTGTACTCCGAGGGTGAGGAATATGTATTCATGAACCTGGACAATTATGAACAACTTAAGCTCTCATCCGAGGTCATCGGAGATGCCGTCAATTATCTTATTCCTAATGTTGTCTTTGCGATTGAAATTCTGGATAAAATTCCTGTGGGGGTTAATCCTCCGATGACGATCGAGTTGAAGGTTACAAAAACAGAACCCTATCTCAAAGGAGCGACTCAATCGGCCAGCAACAAGCCCGCAACCCTGGAAACAGGGATCACAATAAATGTCCCTCAGTTCATAAAAGAGGGGGATATTGTCAGGATCGATACGCGGGATGATAAATACCTCGAGCGAAAAAAAAGCTGATCAAACGAGGAAATTCAAGTTTATGGGGGAAAATTCAGAAGGTGGCCCTGTGAACTCCGACATTGCCCTTAGCATCCTCAACTTGAATGGTGACCATATTATCAAAACCGGATGGAAGGGAAACGCTGAAATCGAAATTTTCTTCTTTTGAATCACAGATTCCATCCTCCGGGAATACGATTCGCCAATGGTTAGGCCGTACGAGAAACTTCGCTTCCTTGATGTGGGAGAATGAATCGGATGCTGTAAAACTCACCTTGATTGTGTTCCGTTCTCTGGCAACCTCGAAATTCCGGATAACAGGGAGAGAATTATCGATCACAAGCGGACGGCTGATCTTCTCGGCCTTGAGTTCGATCTCGGGGGGATTTGAGGGTTTATCCTGCGCTTCGACCTTGATAAAATAGATCCCATCGGGGAATGCAAGCGTATCAAAAGCAAAAACTCTCTCCTCCCAGTCTTGTTTCAGAGTGCGCCATGCGTTTTCATTTTCGTTCCGTATGGCGATGGAATAGACAAGCACATCCCCGTTCTCATCGACAGCATCCCATACAACGGTCTGGTATCCTTTTCTTTCTGCCTTCTTCGAAACGACATAACCCATAGCTTTATCCTTGTTTTTCGCTTTTTCAGCGATATCTTTCACCGCTCCCTGGATCTGCTCCGTTTGATCGGGCAGCTTTAAAAAAACTTCATTGGCGGGAAGGAGATCGACTTTCGATACAATCGGCGCTAGGTTAGTCTGTAAGTAAAAAAGAGAGATCTTTTGTAGCCGGGGAGAGATCTTGCCGGATTGCGATTTAAATATCACCTTGAACTGTAAATATCTCGCTTTGGGATTCAGGATCTGCTCCCCTTCGGTCTTTTGATAGGGAGGCGACCAATCGCTCCACGTCTGGTTAGGATCACTGGAATTTCCGCTCCGTGTTTGAAACTGGAGTGTTGCCCCTGAAGGCATCTCGGCAGCCCACTTGATCCTTCCCCAGGATGCAACAGTATTTGCATCGAACACACGGCTGGTGTATTCTCCTTCGAATCGTTGTTCGGCGGATATAATGCTCAAGTTGGAGGGATTGTTGGAAAGGGTGTAAACACCTGAACCATGGGGTTGAAGCAGATAGATCTGTTCGGCCTGCTTTTGAACGATCAAAGATACTTTTTCATGGCGGTCGATGGCATAAATCCTCCCCTGATTTCCCGTTCCGAAGACCAGTTCTTTTTTAATCTCATTCCAAAAAAGGGAATAGATCATTTCCTCGGGGGAACTCCAAAGCGTTTTGGCGATTCCCACAGAACTGATTTTAAAAAGAGCACCGGGTTGTTTCTGGAGCTGTGCTTTCATTTCCTGAGGGACAGTTCCTGAGGGCGTGACAGTGATGGAGACTTCGGCATCGGGCCTTGCTGAAACGCGCGGTTTTGGCTCTGTTTTCGGCCTTGTAAATTTTCCCCCAGCTGCCGCATAAATATTCCCTGCTCGATCCAGTGCAATACTCCTGATTTCTTCAAAAGGAGACTCATACAGGATGGAGGCCCTTCTTTGGGGAGAGATGCGGTATAAACGGCCTTTGCCCCCGCTTCCCGCGTACAATCCCCCGTTCCGGTTCATCTCTAAACAGAGAATATGATTCTCCTCAGAATTTAAAAACTTCTGTCCTTCACCGCGCTGGTTGACAGCGTAGATTCCTCCACTCTCACCGACCGCGGCCAGAAGTATTCCCTTTTCGTCAAACTTAAGGTCCCAGATGTATCGCTCCTGAGGATTAAAAAAGGGCTCTCCCTTGTCTTTAGAAGTAATTTTATAGATCTTTCCGTTCGGGCTGCTGCCTGCATAGAGATTCCCTTTAGAATCTTGAGCAAGACAAAATATGTCTTGCTCTGGAACTTTGAAATATAATTCAAAGGGGCCCGCATCGGTTTTCCTGTAGATTTTGCCATCATGACCGGTTCCAAGATAAACGGTTCCGCCCTGAGTAATGAGAAGGGATAAAAAGAACTCTTCTGCGGGCGCTTCCATCTCCACTTCCTTTGGAGAAAGAGATAGAATCCCATCATAAGTCACGGATATGCCTTCGAATTTCCCCTTCAAATAGTCGTTTATACTACGGAGTTCCCAATGCTGTGGCTGAACCGCCATCAGTAAAAGAGCCATAAATATCACCACTGAAAAAACACCAGCGAATGCCTTTTTCATCTTCTCAACTCCTCTTCTTTACTTCACCATTAAAAAATATATTGAATTACATCTTCATGGGCCGCTGCCTCCACCTTGATGAATGGGAGGGGTGGGTCGGCCTCAACTCTCTAATAGTCCAGGATGAAAAACAGAATTTGTTTTTTCGCCAGAAAGATAAAATGCCATATTACTTTATTTTAATAGGGATCAGCGTCGCTCCTCTAAAAACGAACGGCACAGGCTGCTGCAATTGCCCGAGAGTCGATCGATCCAACTCTGTCGGAGCCGAAGACGCTGCCCGAGGCGAAGCAAACATCGATTTCATGCTTGGCGGCAAGTTCGGCATCTCCTCTCCCCTGAGAAAGAGACCGGGCTTAGACGCCAGGATCTTGAAATAAATCCGGTTATTCTTCCTTAAGTTATTGAGCATTCGGATCACATGTTCGATATTCCTGGGGGCAAAAGGTTGCCTTTTGTATTGAGTCGCTTCCAGCTGCTGCATAGACGCCGCATCTGCGATGGCAAGATAAAATTCAGAGCCCTTGTGTAAATGCGGGACCGGGATACCTCCCTCCCAAACAGCGCTCTCTCCCCTGAAACTCCGTGTATAAACCTTGATGCGGATGATCTCACCGGGAGAGGCATCGTACTTATCTAGCCAAACCTTTTCCAGTTGTGCATACATCACTTCCTCAGAAGGTGTGATTGTGAGGTCGATCCGGTGGATCGAGAGGTCTTGGAATTCATTGCTCATCAAGAAGAAAACGACAGCCGCAACAAGGCTCGATAGGTTCGTGCTGGCCATATCAAAATTTCCAGAGAACAGATCTTCCAGATGTACACTCATCCCATTGTCCAGGTAGACATCGCCG
>JASFPP010000260.1:0-4991 GCA_050115915.1 Candidatus Aminicenantota bacterium | reverse complement strand
TTCCTGATAAGGAAAAGAATAGGATGTGACTGTCAAAAAGACCGTGTTTACCAATAACAGAGATATAAATAAGATTATGAATTTATTGAGTTTCATTGCCCACCTCCTAGAGTTTTGTTTCTTTTTTGATTGCAGACTCGAGAAATTCCAAGTCCTTGTCCGTGAGATCTTCCCAGAGGAAAAAATCCTCTTCTGTCCTCTGCTGTTCAGTCCAAGCTGAAGAATTAAGCAAATCATCGATCGAGGCCAAAATTTGCGAATTAAACGCGCGCTCAAGCTCAATATCTTCCCCGATTTCCCTGTAGATCTCCTCGACGGCGTCACCAAAAGAAAAAGCGTAAAATTCCATCTCTTGGACTTTTTCAGGCAGAATGAGAAGAAAAACCGACATCATAATAGCAGCCAGAACAAAAGCCGAAGAGACAAGAACCCACCTCTGTTTCAAGAAAGGCAACGCCACTTTTTTTTCTTTTTCCTCTAGAGATAAGATTTTTGATTTGAGACGCAACGAGAATTCCTGCTTATAATCATGGGAAACCTCGGCTATTGCGATGGTTCTTGCTTCTTTCTCCAAAAGCAAAATATTCTCCCGGAATGCCCGACAGCTTGGACAGCGTGTCACATGTTTTTCAATGTGGCTTTTTTTTCTTTCCGAGATGTCTTTGTCCAGACTATCAGAGATCCATTTCTCTACTGACTTGCATCTCATTCTTTTTCTCCTTCTAAGTAAGGAAGAAGTTTTTTCTGAAGCATTTTTCTCGCCCTGAATATTCTCCAGGACACCGTATTTTCAGAACATCCGAGCACATCTGAGGCATGATGATGTGACATTCCCTGGATGACAACCAGTACGAACGATGCGCGATACAGAAGCGGCAGCGACCCGATGGCCTCCCCAAGTTTTCCGCGCAACTCTTTTCTGAGCGCTTGTTTTTCAGGTGATACATAGGAATTCTCGCCAACCCTATCGGCTGAACAATCTTCGACAGGGATCATGGCTCTATTCTTTTCTTTCGATCTCTTTTTGAGAAAATTGAGTGTTCGATTCACGGCGATCCTGTAAACCCAGGTGGAAAAACTGGACTTTTGTTTAAAACCATCAAGATGTTTATAGGCATGAAGGAACGCCTCCTGGACCAGGTCATCGGTATCATTGTGATCCTTGGTAAGCCAAAAAACGGTTCTATAGATTCTCTCCTGGTAACGCTCGATGAGCTCTGTAAAAGAATCAACATCGCCCTCTCTGGCGCTAGACACCAGTTGTTCTTCTGAGACCTCGTGCATTTCACTTTACATTTTATTAGACAATCAAAATGCCGAATTCATTGGAATCAAAGGGTATAACCTCAAGGGATAGTTTTTTCCCATTTAGATATATATCTCCGAGCTTACAGAGTGTCAACCGGAAGCGAGTGGAATGATCCTGCACTAAAGATTTTATAAGTCCTTTAAGCTATTGTAAGGGATTTTTGTGTGGGAAGATTTGACTCTCATTCAAATTATGAATATTCTTTGATTCATCATAGGAGGCCTACATGAAAAAGAGTATCTTCATCTTAACTTCTGCTATCCTGATTTTCACCTCTTCCCAAACCCAAAGTTTCCCTCATCAAACGCCTTTAACCACCAAAGAGAATCTGAAAGTACTTGTCCTCGAGGGGACTCCATATGAGAGAGGGCTGCAGCATGGGACCGTCTTAAAAAAAGAGATCCATGAATTGGTCAAAATATGGAAAGAAGATATCCAGAAGACCTACAAAACCGATGCTGACGTTTTTATCAAAAAATTTCTTGCTGCGACCGATTTCGAAAAGGCCATCAAAGAATGGACACCGGAACTCTGGCAGGAGCTCAAGGGGATCTCCGAAGGGTCAGGATTGGAATTCGACACAATATTTGCCTTCCAACTCGTGGATGAAATATGGGTGCTCGGAAGGGATGTCCAGGCTGAGAAATGTACGACCATCGGACTTGAAAAAACGGAGAGGCATCCTGCTATGGTGGCACAGAATCTCGATATCCCGCCCTTTTACCACGGCTTCCAAACACTTCTTCATATCAAAGACAAAGAGCAAGGATTAGAGACTTATTTATTCACTTTTCCAGGGTTTATCGCGGCCAATGGACTTAACAGTCGTTCCGTGGCCGCGGTCGTCAATGCTGTCCAGCAATTGGAAAACTCAAGAGATGGGCTTCCTGTCGCCTTCGTGATCAGGGGGATATTACAACGCAGAAGCTATGACGAGGCTCTTCAATTTATAAAAACCATCAAACATGGAGCGCCGCAGAATTACATGATCGGCGATGCCAATGAGATGGGAAGCTTTGAGTGTTCCGTCACCCAAGTCAGCGAATTCATACCTTTTACAAACGCTTCGTTTACCTACCACACCAACCATCCTTTGAAGAACATGAATTTCAGTTCCCGCTTCAAACAATATTTAAAATCAAAGGACGTTTCTCCTAAAGATTACAAATACCCCTGTCCCAGATTTCAAGCTCTGCAAAAAATCTTTAAGGATAATTCGGTTCCTGTCGAGGTCAACACACTCAAAGATATATTCAGCAACCGGGACATCATAATCAACAACAAAAATACTTTTGGCTGTACGATCATGAAACTGGGCACAAATCCCGAGCTCCACATTTCACCCGGCCGTCCCGATGAAGAGCCGTTTCAAATCTTCCGTTTCTAAAATGTTCCTTCCCTTAAGCGAAGTTATGGAGTTTTTTGCCTTAGAAATCAAACTGAATGTGGACTACAGGTACGAATTTTACTAAACTTAATTTTCACAGATTCCAAGGTCCTATGAAGATGGATAATCAGGAGCGATTTTGAGATGAATGACATGTCGAAAAAGATCGGATTGTATGTGAGCCTCACTGCCCTGACTCTTGTATTGATGACAGGCTGTGCCCAACGTCCCGAGGTTGTCCCCGAACCGGAACCGGAGCCTGTGGAGGCTCCTCCCCCATCATCCGGATTCGTCATGAAATCTTACCATCATTCGATGAAAGAGGAGATGCGAAAGTCATATGACCGTGCGAATGAAATCATCGTCGGAGTTTTTACAGGCCCTCACAAGGATAAAAAAAGCGGCCTCATTTTTTATTTCAGCGATTTCAGCCAGTTCGATAAGAATACGTTATCCTGGGGATCAGCCCAAAACGTCATAATGAAGGTTCAGCCCGCTGAGATCAGCCCTGAGATCATACGCAGGAATGAATTCAAAAAACTGATCGACCTGGATAAAACCGGTATCTGCTGGGATTTTTATCAGGGAGATCGCAATGTCTTCCTTGTGGAGGGACAGATGAACCTCATTTTTCTCGAAGTGGGCTTCGACGAGGCCGTCGGTGATTCCTACAGGATTTTACTCGATGCCTACCCGGCTACCGATGAATGCCGGGCCAAAGATGTGTTCGACTTGATGATCCAGGATCTTGTCTCCAAACCGGTTGTAAGCGCCAGATCCTTGCTAGATGCAGTAAACCATTGAGGCCTTTTTTACTTAATCCGCAAGACAAAGATAGAATCAAACAATGTATCGCGAAAAATATCACGTAAACGATTGCTTCAACAAGCTTCTTTTCGGTGTTTAATCCGGTAAATGAAGATTTCTTTTTGTTTGTCATCAATTCTATATAATATTCGATAGTTTCCCGAACGGATACGATATCCTTGTTCTGCTGTGAGCTTTAGACATCCATGAGGCCTGGGATTTTCTTGCAAGGAAGTAATCTTCCTTATTAAAATATCGAATGGTTTTCCGGTAAATTCATCCAGGTCTTTTTGAGCCTTGGGAAGCAGGGAATCCACAGGATTTATGGAACTCAATTTCCGCTCGATAGGTTTGAAATTCTGTCAAATTTAATTACTATAGAGATGGTCGAATGAAAAGAAATCCCTCTAGAGATTTTACCGCAGAGGTTATCAGGATGATCAAATCCATTCCAAGGGGAAAGGTTGCTACCTATGGCCAGATCGCCTGCCTGGCCGGATTCTGTCCAGCTGTCCGCCGGGTAGTCTGGATCCTCCACTCCTGTTCGGACAAGGAAGGACTGCCCTGGCATCGCGTGGTGAATCGCCGGGGTACCATTTCCCTGAAGCCCGGAGCAGGTTATGAAAAGCAGAAGGCAATGCTCAAAAAAGAAGGGATCGATTTTGATGACAGGGACCGGATCGATCTGGAGCGTTATCTCTGGGAACCGGACGGAAATAATTTTATCTGATTATTCATACCCAAGGTAATAACAGATTCGTGATGTTGTGAATTATGTGATGAGAACGGAGTGACTATTGTCTCAATAGAAGACCTGCTATGGCTAAAATCAATGCCAGGTTGATCGATACTACACAGGGATAATAAAGAGGGCCCACTTTGCCTGTTTCTTCTTTAGTAAGCTTCCTATACTCGTGGATATATTTAATGATATAAAGCCTCAACCAAAGGAAGCTGATTTTGACTCCCCGCTTGGAAACCTCGTTCACAATCATTATGGCAAAGATGATGAATACGCCGACGAACACCAAAGCCAATCCTAAGAGTATATCTGACATTTTCTGTCTCCATTGGTTATACACTACCAAATCAAAAAAAATTCACTGGCCGTATGTAAAATCAGAATATTCGATGGCAATACCACCGAGTCAATATCGAAAATCCTATCAATACGGCATTCGAGTATTGATCAGCCAATAGAAAGACTCGAATAATTTGGTTTAATACATGCTTTGTTTCCTATCTATTATGATCCGGGGAATGTCGTTCTCTTCCAGAAGTGCTGTGAATGATTTGAGGTTTGTGTCGACCAGTGTTTTGTAGTCTTGTTCTGCTCTATCCAGTTGAGTCTTGAGTTCGGCAAAGCGATCCATTATGGATTTGTTCGGTTTGGAATCCTGTTCGTGGACGAAGGAATAGAGGTAAGCCAGATGGTTGTCGAGTTTCACCTGGTAGTTGATGGCGTCCTGGCCGCTTTCGTTTTTTGTT
>JASFPP010000259.1:0-5026 GCA_050115915.1 Candidatus Aminicenantota bacterium | reverse complement strand
TAAAGAAATTTTTTTGGGGAAGGAAAAGAGCATAGATCCTGTCGTCGTCGGTTTTAAAATACAGGCTTTTGAATTTTCTGTCTTTGTCTGTAAATACGGACCAGATGCTGGTTTCGGACGTTAAAATATTTGCGATGAGATCTCCTGGAAGCCCGGATGAGATTTTATTAGGATTGAAGATCAGTTCTCCGTCCAAGTTAAAGATCGCAAACCCCAAATCCATTTGATTGAGCGACGGGATAGAGGAAACCCGCAAGAGCTCAAAATAGGGATTGGCCGAGTAGAGAAAGGGCAGCATGTCATAATCTATAGAGAGATAGATCATAATCCGTCCGATGGATTCTTCCTCCTGAAGGTAGTCCTTGTAGGCGATGAGAAAATTTTTATTCGTCCCCATGTAGTGAACCCGTTGCTTAAAGATCGACCACTCAGGGCTTTTAGGTGGATTGAAGTTGATGCGAAAAACTTCTGGGACATTGAGCGTGAACCGGGATCTGAGTTCTCCTTCGTTGCTGATGATCTCCAGGCTCGAATACCAGTTGAATTTAGCCAGCATTGTGTTCTGCCAGATCAGATGCGCCAAATCGGAATATTCTTCACTGTTGAGAGAGGTGAAGATCGAGCCTTCGTTTTTGTCGATCTCAGGAAATGACTGGGAGAGCAGGAATGCTCCCCAGGTCACTTGGGATTTTATGATATTCTGCAGCGAGTTCTGGAGCAGGGTTCGCTCTTTTTCGGAGGAAGCGAAGTGGAGGGAGGCGTGGATAAAAAGCGTGCTGAGCACGATCGCAGAAAGCCAGAGTCTTTTTTTCTGTAGAATCCATGGGAGGTGGGCGATCAGAAAGATCAGAGCGAGGATTAGGGCCTGTATAAGGAGGAGATAGGCGGAGTATCTGCCTCTAAAAAAGACGGCATACACACCAAATCCTACAATGAGAAGGACAATAGGGTAGACTATCTTGGGCATATGAAGGATGGCGAGTCTCAGTCCTACCAGACTTATCACTAGAGTGCCGATGAAAAAAAGAAAAATACTTAAATGAATGAGTATAAAAGAAGGGGCAAAAGAGAACCGAAGCAGGTTGAGATTCGAGTGGAAAACGAGGCGGAACAGAATCTCCTGGAGGATGAAGACAAAGAAGAGAACCATAACAACGGAGATAGGGGAAAGCAGGATAGACACAGATAAGGAATCTTTTTTTTGTCGATTTCCGACATGCTTTTGGATCACAAAAGCCAAACAAGATATGAGTACGAAAAGACAGAGTGCAGTCAGAAAGATGTCAGCGGGCGAGCGTGTGAGATTCCACAGGGATATGAAGCTTGTGGTAGATGGTGAAAATACAGAAAGGGATTGGATCTTCCCCAATGCGCTCAGGGGGAAAAAGAGATATCTTAGTACACAGAGAACGAGCAGGATCAGGAGAAGCGCAATGGGATTTCTTTGGTTGCGAAAGCTCTGTGACTTCGTAACCGAAATGAGTAGACACACGAGTGCTGCGGCAGCGAATAAATAAAACATCAAAAGGAAATCTTCTTTTTGAGAGGAGATCTTCGACCGGAGTGAAGGAGACCTGAGGTCCACATAGGCGATGATCTCATTGCTCTCGTTTCGGAGGGGAAAGATCAATGTTTGGATCTGCGCTTGGAGCCGTGGTTGTCCGATGTATTCATCTTTATATCTTGAAAATATGCGCTCGAATCCAGAGACATCCTCACGAAAATCCTGATAGGTTATGCTACAGTTCTTCATGACGTTTTCATCGAGGAAATGGTACTCCTTGAGATAGGGCGTTTTAAATTCGGGGAGGAAAGCGAGAAGCCTATAAAATACGATGTGTTGATCTCTTTCAAGATTATTTATGGATATGAGATAAGCCGAAGCTTTATTTTGAACGAGAAATGTTGTCTTTTTATCGTCCAAAGAGAAAAGAGTGCCGTCGTTCAGGATGAGCTCGCTCAAATCGATGACTTGACCCAGCCACAAGACAAGCACGTGTTCTCTGTCGTAGAAGGCCACACCCTCATTTTCCGGATCGATTTGCAAATTCTTGAGAAGAGCAAAGATTTCGTCTTTCCTCTCCGGCAAGTCGATATCCTGGATTTGAGCGTATGTATGCCCCATGTCCTCGATGATTGCGTAAAATTCACTCTTTATGGATTCTGCTTTCTTGCGTAACTGGTTAAGCCCTCTCTCGTAATAGTTATGGGAAGTGAAGAGAGGGATTATTTGAGAAAGACAGAGAAACAGGACCGAAAGCAACACACCCAAGAGAAAAACGGAAAAAAATTTGTCTTTCTTTCTGAGTGATTTAAACACTTTCAAATTGTGGCTGCCCTTATTTCGAAGATCTTCCAGTCTTCACCCGGTTTGTCCTCTGTTGTGGAGGGCCGTTTAATCAGGTAGAAGAAAATATTGAAAACATACTGATTTCTGTTTTTTTTATCCCTGAAAGACCATCGTGTTCTAATGATCGCGGTATTTCCTTCGATGGAGGTGGGCTGGTTCTCAGAATAGAATTCAAACGTCATGTAGGACGCAAAGATCCTCTGGAATAAAAAATAGGCTTGTTGATTGGATACCTGGTCAGAGAAGGAGATGGGTTCGGGAAGCGAAATGTTGATATGACTCTGAGACGGGAAAAGGGAATAGAGCATTTGGGCGTCGTTTTGGAGAAAACTTCTTTCAATATTCTGGGTGGTCGAAGGAAGAAAGATTGGAAAGAGCGACAAAAAAAGAAGAACTAAATTTCCCACTCCTCAAATCTTACCACAAATGAAAAAAAGCGCAAACAGAGGAAGATGATATTGGGGTCAAACCTTGAACATGAATTTGGATTCATGTACGTTCGGCGACAAAGTTTGACCCCTACTTAATATGGAAGAGAACACTTTCCTGGATTATTCATAATAGCTGCTGCCAAATTTATATTCAAAAATCATTCTCTTTCTTATTGGCAGCATCTTTTACCTTACAGGCGAGCCGATCTCCCTACAAAGCCTTCGTTGCAGCCCCTTCGCGGTAGTTCACTACAGCTTCAGGGGCCACTGCCTCGCCTTTGCAGCGATCTAGGCTCGTGAATAATCCATCATTCACCTGGATTATTCATAATAGCTGCTGCCAAATTCATATCAAAGAACTTCAATATCTCAGTCCTGGTTTATTATTTTTTAGGTTTGTCGGGACTGAATTCTTCGGAGACGACTTTTTTCAACTCTTCCCGGATCTTTTCGATCTTATCCAATCTGGCCGAGATTTTGTCGAAAAGTGAGTCCTGGTTTTTGATGCCTTCTTGGATGAGAAAAGCCGCGCTTTCAGAGCGGCTCTTGAAGAGGCCTGCATCCACAAGCATGTTCATTTTTCTGTTGCATTCGTCATTCACGCGGATGGTCAGGACCGTATTCCGGGAAGCAAGGGCCTTGTCCACAACCTTCCGGATGGATTCAGCCGTTTTTACGGCGATTTTTTCCACTTGATTACCAAACTCGTCGAAGGTGCTCTGTCGCTTCTTCTTCTGCTCCTGTTCTCCTTTGGCCGCCTGTTCTCGATCTTGGGCTTTATCCTGCTTCGATTTCAGGTCCTCTTTCGTTTCTTTGTTCTTGGCAGTTTTCTTGTCTAGAGCGGGATCTTTTTGTGTAGCCCTGGCTCTGGCCGGCTTTGCTTTTTTTGTATCTTTATTTTCCGTCATTCTGTTCTCCTTATTGTTGTAATTCAATTACATAATACGAAATTACAATAATATTGTCAACAAAAAAAGAGATTGAATAGGAAGATTGACGGAGTCGTCCGCTTTGAAGGGAGACTGCCTGTGAATTTGTCCTTAGATGCCTTCTGTGTCCTCTCTCGCTTCCTCGGTTGCCTCGGGCTTAGGTTCCTCTTTGCCGGTTTCTTCTTGGAGTTTTTTTATCCTGCGAGCGTCTTTGATGCTGCTAATCCCGGCGATAAACACAATGAGGCCAGCCAAAAAGAGAATGGGTGGGATTGAGCCCAAAACCAACTCACGGAACTCCTTCCACCAGACAAATAGGGCAAGCCACACACTCCCTGCCATTAATACCAATCCGCAGACGATAGCGAAAAGTTTTCCCATTGCCTCACCTCTCGGTTAAATGGATAAGGTCATTATTCGTGATTATATCAAAACCGTATATTCGTGTCACTATCTCTCCATTCGGAGTTCTCAGCCCCCAAAATTGATCTTTAGATCCAGCCAGGAGAGAATTCGTGCCATCACCGTACTGTATGTACTGATCGTTTAACGTTGTAGACCTGAGGGAGGGAAAGAGGTAGAATAGAAAAAATCGTGACTGAATCAAAGGAGGACACGTTATGGCATACGCGAGTTTAAAAAGAGTTAATCTCTATCTTCTCTTCGTGTTATTAATGAGTGCATCACACTTGCTCTGTGATGAGAATGAAACGTTCACTATCGGAGATATCAAAGTCGCCCCGGGGGAGATGAGGTCTGGATACCTGACCGTCCCTGAAAAAGACGATCCCGGGTGTTTTATTCCTATCACAGTTATCAATGGCAAAAAAAAGGGGAAAACCTTAGCGCTTGTTGCTGGCGTGCATGGCTATGAGTATCCTCCGATCCTTTCGCTCTATCGAATTAAACAGAAAATCGATCCTGGGTCACTGGCGGGAACCCTCGTGCTCGTCCATATCGCCAATCCTCCCGGATTCCAAAGGAGAATCGTCTATTACAATCCCTACGATTGGAAGAACCTGAACAGAGTGTTTCCCGGTGATCCGGAAGGAACATCGGCACAGAGGATCGCCTACGTTTTAACTGAGGAAGTCGTAAAGAAATGTGATAGTCTCATCGATCTTCACTGCGGTGATGCGAATGAAGCTCTCATCCCTTACTGCTATTGGATGCTCAGCGGGGACCAAAAGCTGGACAAAATCACAAAAGAGATGGTTCTTGCGTTCGGGATTAAGTATATCATCATCGATAAATCGCGGACCAAAGATAAATCCGATTCCAAATATCTGGGAAACACCGTTGTTCTTCACGGCAAA
>JASFPP010000258.1:0-5029 GCA_050115915.1 Candidatus Aminicenantota bacterium | reverse complement strand
TCGGGCTTGACTGTAATAACCTGGACCGCAAGTTCTTTACCCTTGGGGAGAAATCTCGTGCTCGGTTGAAGGCCGATATAAAATTCGCCTTTATGGACAAGTGTCTGGATGCGGTTCGAAATACTGCGTCTGCTCGGCCCCTGAACAGTGGCTTCCAGAGCGGCATACACGGAATTTTTTTCCTTTTCGGGAAGGAGTTTTGCGCTGATCCTGAATTTTCCGTTTCTGTCCAGAACATCCTCCCCTGAGGAGAGGAGGCGGCTTTCCTGCCTTCCGTATCTTTCCCAGCGGTCGATCTGATCGCCAAAGATATAATCCCTGTACCCGGGAGGGGCGAAGGAGGAAGGGTTGAGCCGCAAATGCCAGGACACTTTTTGGGAGTCCATCGCCCCACCGAATAAATAGCTGGCCCGCACATCGGCCTCATAGTTATCGCCGAAGATGAATTCTTCCCTGGACGACCGCAGATGCACTTCGAATTCGGCGGGCTTGAAGGCTTCGATGCGAAACGTTGAAAAAAGCGATGATTTCTCGCCATCAGCCGCCTCCGGAGGAACGGTCACCTTGATTTGGTAGGTGCCCAATGATGCCTCGGTCGTGGTTTCGATGTCCAGATCGAATGAACCAAAACCGTCGAGAGCGACTTTTTGTTTGAGAAATACTTTGCCGAAGGAGTCCGACACCTCGCACTCAACCTGTTCGACAGAAGGGGTCATCCACGCACCTTTTTCTCTTTTTCTTATGATCCCCTTGACATGAACATCTTCTCCCGCCCTGTAGAGTCCCCTTTCTGTAAAAATGTACCCCTGTATCTCCACCGGCTGAGGATTCCATTCGAAGGGAATACCGAAATGATAGGGGGAGAGACCCGTGCCCCACTCGGAATTTATGAAGGCAAAGTCGTCCCCTTTGGTGGCAAATATCCACTGCCGGGGTTGTCTCCATTTGTTTTTGTCCTTGATGCCGAGAGTTTTCCAGCCGGGAGTTTCGATCCAGCCGTTTTCGTCCGTCTTTCCCCGCCAGAGGACTTTATTGGCATCGTTCCGGATCTCTATGTCCGCTCCCGGCACGGGACGGCCGGAGCTCAGCTCTGTGACCCAAACGAGGTTGTTCTCCGGGGAAAACTTGGCCGATAGACCGAGATCCGTAACCTGGAGCAGGGCCTTGGGATACCGGCTCCATTTCTCCTCCAGCAAGGTGTCCAACTGGAGAAAAATGACGCCGTATTTTTCAGGAACATACTCCCTGAGATCGAGGGGCAGAACCTCTTTCCGGTTGCGTTGGATGGGGAGTTTAAGTTTTTTTTGAACGCTGAAGAAATTTTTCCTGGAGAATTTTTCGCCGCGAACGAATATTCTCTGGGTGGCAAGAAGAGGAAGAATATCCTTCTTTTCCAACAGTGCGGCCTCTACCAGGATTTCCGGCGTGTTGATGACATAGAGAGGATATTTCAGGTCGCTGTCTGCTTCGAGGATTCTGTGGGACGTGTGCATGGATAGGGAGGCGGGATAGGAGGCTGTAGAAAACTCTAACGGGACCTCTTCCCCAAGCCTGTTTCCGAAGATATCTTGAAGTTCTTCGTCTATCCATAGTTTGTATCGAATTTGGGGCTTTAGGGGAAGATTGATCCACAGGGTGGAGGCTGACTGATCCCAATCCTCATAATATTCCGGGATGGCGGTCTCCGGTTCGAATCGTATTCGTTTTGTGAATTCGTTGTATTTAATGGGGTTTGAAAAATTGAATTTGAGGGAATCTTGAGGGTTGTGCTCGTCTTTGACATCGAGCGAGACGAATCGGAATGTGGCGAAGGTTTCGAATGAAAAAGTGTGGGCCTTTTCCATCCCCAAATCCCCCTGCTTCCCTGGAAGGCCTTCCATGATGGTCACAGCATATTTCGCATCAGCTTCGAGTTTTTCTTCAGGAAGGAGGAGGAGAGTGTTTTCAGGGGGAGATTCTATATTGTTTTCCTCGAGCATCTCTGTGGATGGGGCTTTAAGGGAGAATTCAAGAGGGATCTCGGTGGTTTCCTCTCCGGTTTTTTTAAATGAAAAGAAGGATTTGTCTCTTTGGATGGGTTGGTTGAAAACGAGGAGAATTTCTGTATCGGGCCTTATCCATTTTTGTTCGTTTTGGGGGAAATGTTGGACAAGGCGGGGACGCATAGTCTGGAATGTCCAGGAATAGTTGTTCTCGAGGAATGTGCCGTCATGGGCTTTTGTACCGGCCGGGATAGTCACAGTGATTTGCGTCGAAGAGGGGAAAGGCTTATCTGGTGTGAAGGTCAGCGTCTTCGGATTGAGCCAGCGGTGTTTTCCGGAAAAGGAAGGCTCCAGTTGCATCATGCTCGGACCGCGGCCCTCGGGAAGGGCTTCGAGCGGGACCATGGAGCGGTCGAAGATAACCACTATGGCCTCGGTTTCGTGAGGGGCCTCCGTGCGGTCCTTGGGGCTGACATAGGTAATGGAGAGTTCTCCGGTTGCGATAGCGGCCTTTGAAGTGGGCTCTTCGTCTTTTTTCGATTTACATCCTGCCGGCAAAAGCAAGAATACCGTCACCAAAATAATCAAAGGAGTCAAAAATTCTTTTTTTCGCATTGTTATTTCCTAGGTTGTTTTGCAAAGAATAAGGCAAAAAGACAGGTTGGATTCAGAGAAGATAGGGGGATATCTCTCACCAAGGACTTGTATATCACACGAGATATCCAACGTCAACTCTGACAAAATGGAACTCAGACTAAATGGAGGCGGGCCTCAGCATATAGTTGACAATAAATAAGTTAGCTCACATTGCACACGGATTTTTCGGCTTAGACGTACAATATTTTCTTTGAACGAAAGGAAAATAGCATTGCCTCCGAAAGCCTTGCCATTCCAATTCTCTTCATTTGAATTGCCGTCATTCCATTTGACTCTTCTAAGGCAAGTGAATATCATAATTTTAAAACCGAAAGGGAAGAATGGCTACATACTGTCCCAGATGCAGTACAGAAAATCCTGACGATTCCAAGTATTGCAAAGAGTGTGCAAAACCTCTCACCTCCTCTTTGGACCCTCATTCCTCTCCTACCGAAACCCTGGAATCTCCAATAAGCCAATTGACTCGCAGTTCGTTGTTTGCAGAAAGATATGAGATCCTTGAAGAATTAGGAATAGGAGGCATGGGCGAGGTCTATAAGGTCAAAGATAAAAAGCTGGATGAAGAAATTGCGATCAAGATCCTTAAACCCGAAATCGCCGCTGATAAGCACATCATTGAACGATTCAGGAATGAATTGAAGTTTGCAAGGAAAATTGCCCATAGAAATATCTGCAAGATGTACGACCTTAACGAGGACCAGCAGAACCTATACATCACCATGGAATTTGTAAAGGGAGAGGACCTTAAAAGCCTCATCCAAAGAGAAGGGATTTTAGCTGAAGAAAAAGCCATCTCTATTGCCGAACAGGTATGTGAGGGTCTTATGGAAGCACATGAGTTGGGCATTGTCCATCGAGATCTAAAACCGCAAAACATCATGTTGGATGATAAGGACAATGTCAAAATCATGGATTTTGGGATCGCACGCTCGGTCGAAGCTCCAGGGGTCACCCAGACTGGAGTGCTCGTTGGAACGCCCGACTATATTTCCCCGGAACAGGCTATGGGAGCAGATGCCGACCACAGATCGGACATTTATTCGTTGGGCGTGATCCTGTTCGAACTCATGACGGGGGAATTGCCCTTTAAAGGAGACACCGCCCTGAGCGTAGCCTTGAAGCACAAAACAGAAATCCCTCGAGAACCAAGGAAGCTGAATCCAAAAGTCTCGGCAGATCTGAGTGATCTTATATTGATCTGCATGCAGAAAGATAGAACGAAAAGGTATCAGTCCGCAGCAGAGTTGCTGCGTGACCTGAGGAATATCAAGGAAGGTTTTCCCCTCGGCACGCAAATTCGCCCCGAACCAAAGGCTTTTGTTCCGGCATTGACCCAAAAAAAGATCGTGATCCCAGCTCTGATCATTGCCCTGATCGCTATCATATTACTGGTTTGGCAGTTTATTCCCCGAAGGCAAGGCGTTTCTTCTGAGCTAACTCAACCATCCATTGCTGTCCTTCCCCTGGAAGATTTGAGCCCAAACAAGGATGAGGAGCATTTCAGCGATGGTATCCATGATGATATTCTGACTCAGCTGGCGAAAATCGGGGATTTAAAAGTGATCGCAAGAACTTCGGTCTTGCAATACAAAAACACGGACATGCGGATCAGTGATATAGGAAAGGAACTGGATGTCAATGCCATCCTGGAAGGGACTGTACGCAGGTCTGGAGATCGCATCCGAATCAGCGCCCAGTTGATCGATGCCGAAACAGAGGGACATATTTGGGCTGAGACATACGACCGCGAGTATGAGGATATTTTTGCGATCCAGAGCGATGTGGCCCAAAAGATAGCCGCCGCCCTTCATGCCACACTAACTCCTGAGGAGAAACGCTCCATAAACAAGAAACCAACGGAGAATCTGGAGGCGTATAACCTTTACCTTAAAGGGAATTATCTCTTAGCGGATAAATACTTGAGAGAGAATTTTGAAAGGGCCGCCCAATTTTATGAGAAGGCGGTAGAGCTGGACCCCGATTTTGTGCTCGCCTATACGAAGCTCTTAAAAGCCTATACCCAGCTTTATGTGCCCAAAACCTGGGACCACACGCCCGAACAGCTCGAGAAATGTAACTCCGCACTAGAAAGAGCGATGGAATTAGCACCTGATCTTCCCGAAGTCCATGAAGCGAGAGGCTACTATGCGGAATGGATCGCAAAAGATTTCGATAAAGCTTTGTGGGAATATGAGATCGCTTTGAGAAGCCGGCCGAATAACAGCGAAATCCTTTCGAGTATCGGCAGAATATTTCTGAGTCAGGGAAAAGCGGAAAAAGCGACAGAGTATTTTCTGAGCAGTTATGAAAGAGACCCAATGGTCAAAAACCATTCCTATATGATCGGCTGGGCAAGTATGCTCCAGAGGAAATGGGAAGAGGCTGAGCCC
>JASFPP010000257.1:0-5034 GCA_050115915.1 Candidatus Aminicenantota bacterium | reverse complement strand
CAAGCATTTTCACGATCTTCCCTGCATTTCTAATGCTGGTCTGGGCGTGATATTCGCCGTCGACCACAACGACCGGTCCGATGGCGCAACACCCGAGACAGGCGACAGAATCCAGACTGTATTTACCGTCCTTCCTTGTCTGTCCTGATGCGATCTCGAGCTTTCGTTCGAATTCCTCGAGGATCTTTGGGGCTCCCCTCACATGGCAGGCCGTCCCCATGCAGACCGTGACCTGATGCTTGCCTTTAGGTTCCAGACTGAACGCATTGTAGAACGAAGCTACGGAAATGATGTCTATCAGAGGCACATTCAGGGCCTCAGCGGTCATGTTGAGAGCGACAGGTGGCAAGTAATTGTACTTGGCCTGGAAATCTTGGAGGATGGGGATTAGAGATCGTTTCTCCTGGGGATGTTTTTGGATGATATCTTCAAATTCTGTTTGATCATGAAGCATGATGATCTCCAAAGTTAAATTAGGATAATTTTGCAAATATTGTTTTTCGAAATCCCAATTTTGCCCTCGGATATGGGATAATCTTCGTCGAGAGCAGAGGACATTCCACGAAAAATAATGACTATAAGTGCTCCTTTATATTATCCGTAATAAAATTAGTATTAATAATATAAAATATGACCTTGATTTATAGCAGATGCATTGTCATTATGTCAAGAATTTACACGGAAAAATTATGTTTGCGCCATATTGGATTAAGCTTCTGTTTTCCGTGTTTAAAAAAAGCAGACAGGGAGTCTGTCTGCCCAGTACAAGATCTTGATATTTTATTCGGACAATAGAACAGCCTCTTCTAACTTGGCTGTTCCAGACAGCGACCTTTGCTTTATACCTGGCTGATATTAAACCAAACCCTGATCCAACATGGCATCTGCAACCTTGAGGAAACCGCCGATATTGGAACCATTGACATAGTTGCCGGGTGTTCCATACGCTTCAGCCGCGTCCCCACACGTTTTGTGGATACTCTTCATGATCCCGTGAAGGCGTTCATCCACTTCTTCTCTTGTCCAACTAAGACGAAGACTGTTCTGTGACATTTCGAGACCCGAAACGGCGACTCCACCCGCATTGGCGGCTTTTCCAGGTCCGTAGAGGATTTTGGCATCGATGAACAGATTGACTCCATCGGGAGTTGTGGGCATATTGGCGCCTTCTGAGACAACGTAAACGCCTTTGTCGAGCAGATTCTGGGCGTCCTTGACGTTGATCTCGTTCTGCGTAGCGCTCGGGAATGCACAGTCCGCTTTGTGATTCCAGAGAGGATTATAATCTAAACTGGGATCAACGGGTGTGTATGTAACGCCACTGTATTTTTCGGCGTATTCTTTAATTCTCCCCCTGCGGACATTCTTCAAGTCCATAACGTAGACCAACTTGTCCGCACTAATTCCTTCTGGATCATAGATGTAACCGCTAGAGTCTGAAAGAGTGACACATTTGCCGCCTAGCTGGTTGACTTTTTCGACGGTGTACTGAGCGACATTTCCACTTCCCGATACCAGGCAGGTCTTTCCTTCGAGGGTTTCGTTCCTGGTTCCCAGCATCTCGGCTGCAAAATAGACGGCTCCATATCCGGTCGCCTCTGGCCGGATCAATGAACCACTCCAGTTCAAGCCTTTGCCGGTCAAGACTCCAGTGAACTCGTTTTTCAACTTCCTGTACTGGCCGAACATGAAACCAATCTCGCGACCACCAACTCCGATATCCCCAGCAGGGACATCCGTATCCGGGCCGATATGCCTGAAGAGTTCGCTCATAAAAGCCTGACAGAACCGCATCACCTCATTGTCGCTTTTCCCTTTTGGATCGAAATTGGAGCCTCCCTTTCCGCCACCCATAGGAAGCGTCGTCAGGCTGTTTTTGAAAACCTGCTCAAAGGCTAAGAACTTGAGAATGCCAAGATTTACAGTGGGATGGAAGCGCAACCCGCCTTTGTATGGGCCGATGGCGCTGTTCATCTCGATCCTGAATCCGCGGTTAACGTGCACCTCTCCATTGTCATCCATCCATGGAATCCGAAAGATAATGACCCGTTCGGGTTCGATAATCCGCTCCAGTATTTTCGCTTTCCGGTATTCTGGATGGCGTTCCATGACTAATGCGAGAGATTCAACGACTTCTTCGACCGCTTGAAGAAACTCATCTTGACCTGGATTTTTGGCCTTCACATCGGCCATTAAATTAGAGACATAGTCAGACATAAATAAACTCCTTCTTCGAATAGATTCCATGCCCTCTTATTCGCTTCATTTTACTCTTTATGATGGCATGGATTGTTAAAATAATGCTCTTTATATCAGAACTCACAGAACTGTGTCAAGCACTTGGAGAAGTCTATTGTATCATTGTAAATTTGGGCAATGAGCAGAAGCCTTTCCCATGCGCAATGTCTTTTTTATAGGGGATTCGATAATTCCTAGAATTCCGGTTTAATAAGCTTATCGCCTTCATAAACAGAAGTCCACTTTTCCACGATATCCGAGAGGGACTTGGTAAGCATTTGACCTTTTCCGTGGATAGGGCGCAACTCGTCGGCGAGCTCGGAATAACCCTTTCGATCCAGCCAGGAGGAGAAGGTATCGTTATCGGAGAGTCTTTCTATTTCGCTCTGGCTGGCATTTTTGAGCAGATGGAGGAGTTCTTTGAGATTATACGCCTTTTCGTTATCGATGATCAGAGGCGTAGACGCCATTCGGACAACTTCTTCCTTCAGGTGTTTTTTCAGCAATGCGATCATCTCTATACCCTCTGCGCGCATTGGTCTGAGTACATCCCCCAGTTCCCGAAAACTGTGCATATAGAGCCATGTGGAGATGCTGTCTTTTTGACCATAACCCTCCAGAATCTTTCTCAGTTTTTGCGCCTGCGGTGTATCTTTTTCAGCATCTTCAATGACTGAGATCATCTCTTGGATGTTCTTGACCCTGTGATACACCTCTCCGCCATCATCTTGAATGATGAAATCTCCGATTCCCGTATAATCCCGGATATGTTCCCGAAGCGTGATGAGGCTTCCTGGATCGCCTTTCGGGAGGATAAAAGCAGAGTTTCTAAAAACTTCGGCTTCCTTGGTCTTGGAGGCGATGATTATCGGAATCCTTGGATAATATTCCTGGATGAGTTTGACAAGATCCTTACCCGCATCGCTGTTGACGTCCTTGCCTTTGGGAAAAAATATATCGGTTATGAGGCAGACGATGTCATCTCCATGTCCGAGTGATTTGTATTGAAGGGGATCGATATCGGATTCTTTCTCGACACCGAAAATAAATTTTAGTGATTCCTCGTATGTTCGGACGATCATGACGTCAGCTCTCTGGCCGATAATGCCGTAAAGGATAGGAAAAAACTGCGAGAACCACCTTGGTTCGTCGTCCACGATGAGGAAAATATAGCGCCTGACTTTCGAGTACTTTGTGATATTCAGGAGATCCTCAGCCGATCTGACGACGGACTGAATGACTTTTCTTGGCGCACAGTCCGTTTTGTTGAAAGCGAATACCAAGTCGGCTTTTGAGGTATAGGGGTGTTTTTCCATTGCATAGGACGGAGGGGCACAGTGGACGAGTTCGCTTGCTGAGAGCAGAGCAACGACGACATCCTTATTTTTGTTTTTGACACTCTGTGTGTCGACAAGGTTCAAAGCGACGTCATCCAGTATCAGAACCATCGCTCCCTCGGATTGATACGCCCCAACTGAAATGGGGTCATGAAGCACTTCGACATTTATCCAGGGCATGTTTTCTTTGAGCACACTCTGTGTTTCCCTTATCTGTTCGTCTGCAGAAAAAATGACGACATTCTGGATCTTGACGGGATTGATGATCCTGGGTGTGAATACGAACTCCTTTCTCTGCTCGTTCAATTTCGTCTCTTTAGATGGCATGGATCTTTTCCGTTTTATGTGGCAACGATACAGCGTTGCTTTTTTGAATCCGCATAGATGGTGACACTTTTTGGAAATTCCAGGATGGATACGGCATCACCTTTTTGGGATCCGCTGAATAGCCAGGGATCAATGGTATCTTTTGTTGGTGCGATGTATCCATAGATCACTTTGTTACTGATCAAATTGGTTAAAAAATGTGTCCCCTGAGTTCCATAGATCCTGGTCTGAAGTCTTTTTTGTTCTTCATCATACCCCCCCTGCAGCATATAGAGAAAGTGGCTGCCGTAGACACCACCGCTGAGGCTGCTGTCTTCGGGAAGAGGTTCCGACCGGCCTGCAATGTCCACTCCGTATTCAAATATGGCCGCAGCCCGGTTGACATCCCTATAATCTACCTGAATGCCCCAATCTCTGTTTGTGCTTCCCAGACGTCCAGGCACGATCATAATGTAGTATTTGTTTTGCTCACGCATCAATGTGTTGAATTCGATGATTTTTTTCCTGACATTGTGGTGCATGTTTTTCGTATAGATAAAGGGAGAAACCACGAGAACCCGGCGGATTCCTTTTTTAATGCCATGGCCTTGCAGACTGCTGATGGATAAATATGTTTGGCTCAAGTGCTCTGGAATTTGGATGGCCTCGAAGCGTAATGGTGGCAGTTGAGTAAGCTGGACGACATGAAACCGGCCGACCTCTTTATCCTTTCGTTGAAAATCGATGTTGAACACGAATTCTATCTGAAAGTGGGAGGATACCCTTGCGGAGATCATTTCCATGATTTCTCTAAGGCTAGTCTGGAAACCGAAATGGTTATGCTGGACCAATTCCTCTATGGTGATCAGGTTGTTCTGAATGCCGAGTTTCTTGATTTTATGGTAGTTCGCGAACCGGACATGCAATGTTTTCATGGTTTCCAGTTCATTGCCATCAAGGCCCTTGTTCTTTGTCATGTCCAGAGCGTAGAAGTATTGTTGCCCTTGTCCGACACTCAGGTATTTGAGGGGAATTGGATTCTTGATCGTGACCACAGAGATAACAGGAAAATCATCCAGGACGGTGGCGTATCCATGACCGAATGCGATACGTGCAAAACCTTCGTTCGGATCTTGAGTTTTTAATGCATAGG
>JASFPP010000256.1:0-5066 GCA_050115915.1 Candidatus Aminicenantota bacterium | reverse complement strand
AGGAAATTCGACTTCAGCCGGAATTTCGACGCATGGCTCCTGACCCTTGCACGGAATCACCTGATCGATGAATACCGCCGCACCAAGTGGGAAAAGAAGACACGCGATGATTTCGATGAATACAGCCTCAAGGAAACGACAGAGATTGGCCCCGAAGACGCCGTCCTTAGGGAAGAGACAAAAAAAAGAGTATGGGACGGCTTCAACCACCTATCACCAGACATCCGGATGGCTGTGATCCTGCGGGATATCCAGGGGAAGAAATACGAAGAGGTTGCAGAGATCATGGATCTTCCTCTAGGAACCATCAAATCCCGTGTCAACAGAGGAAGGCTCCAACTGGCAAAAGTCCTCAAAGAACACAAGGAGAAGGAAAATGGAATGTGAACACATCGAAAACCTTCTGTCTCCTTATCTAGAGGATGAACTGTCAGCTGAAGACAGGCTGGCAGTCGAAGAGCACCTCGAAAGCTGTAAGGAGTGCTCCGTCCTCTTCGAAATGTTGAGGGAAACACACAAATCTCTGGCTGATTTTCCTCAAGCAGAGATGAGTGAGGCTCTTTTGGAGAGGCTTTATGACATCCCCCAAGAGAAGAGAAAATTCCGGATCAGTCTGGATTTTTTAGTGCGGCCTGCGTTGCAGCCCTATTTGGCAGCTGCAACCATACTGCTTACGGTTTTGTCCTTCTATCTTTTCCATCCGGAAAAGAGCGCGATCGACAAGTCTATAAACCGCCAAATCCATCTGGGATACAGCAAAATCGGCAAGCTGTATGCCGAGGCGGAAACATTCACCGTATCCTTGGGTGAACACAAGGATAATATCCTCGATACCATCAAGAGGAAACAGCCTTTTGGAAGGAACGGGGATTAAACCGCATACATATGGAGGTATGATATGGAAGAGAAAGTTGTTTTACAAAGACCCCCTAAATCCCCCGCTCTTGCGGGCATCTTGTCTTTCTTTTTTCCGGGAACAGGTGCTCTCTACAACGGACAACCGCTGAAGTTTCTGGTCGTGATCCTCGGAGTTGCTATTATGGTTACGATGTTAGCCAACGAGGAAGGCTCGGCACCATTTTTAGGCATATTGCTCGGCGGCCTGTATGTCTATCAATTTATCGATGCGATCGCCACAGCGAGTGCGATCAACCGGAAAGCATTGCAGGGCGAAGAGGTGGGCGAAGTCAAAGTCGAAGAACTGCCGGAATTTGTAAGAACTGGTTCTGTGTTTTGGGGCATCGTCCTCATGGTCCTCGGAGTCGTTCTTCTCATGGCCAATTTCGAATTTTGGGTCACCTACAGCCGCGTTTGGAATCTCTGGCCTCTTGTTGTCATCATCATCGGCATTAAGCTCGTTGTGGACTACATGGCGAAAAACAAAGAGGGTGAGTAAAGGAGGAACCAATGGCAAACAAAAGAAAAGATCCGTTAGTCTGGGGTATCCTTCTCATTACCCTGGGAGTGCTTTTTCTGCTGAAGATCGACATCTGGTATGTGCTCGCTCATTTTTGGCCGGTGATCCTCATCATATGGGGAGCTCACAAGTTCTACTACGGTTTGATTGAACGACGAGAGGAAGAAGAAAGATCTGAAGGCGCTTAAGGTCTAGAAATGAGATCCAAAGAGATTCTTTTTCTGATATTTATTGTAGCCGTGGGTGTATTCTTGTATTACGCTTACACAGATAAATTCGACTGGGAGATCGAATGGGGGGACGACTTCCTTTTTAAGCTCGAAGAGTTCCAATATGAGGAATCGCACACGATCGATCCCCCTTTTCCCCCTTCCATTCATGTCGTTAACCGTCATGGTGAGATCAAGATCCAAGGGACAGAAGCGGACATAATAACTGTCACCATGTTGAAAAAAATCCGCCGCAGAACCGAGGAGGAGGCTATCGAGGTAGCGAACGCCCTAAAAATGATCACAGAGCAAACCGCAAACAATATCGTTCTTACAACAAACCGCGGAGAGTTCAGGAAAAAACGCTTCCGGACATCGTTTACAATTTCAGTGCCCAAAGGCGCTGATATCAAAGTGTCGAACACTTATGGTGTGGTGGACGTTGCCAATACAGGGAACACAAACATCCACAATTCCTACGGAGAAGTGATCCTCTCAGATGTTGATGGCCCGTTGACCGTTAAAAATAAGTACGACGATGTCAAAGTGCAGAATGTCGGCACAGACTGTACGATCGACAGCAACAATGGATCTGTGGAAGTCATTAATATCGATGGGAGTGTTCAAGTTTATCACCGGTACGGGAGCATCAGCCTGAAAGAAATCAGCCGGGATGTCCTGATCGATGCATCGAACACAAAGATTCTCTGTCAGGATGTAAAGGGCCTCGCCGATGTGGGAAGCTCCTACCGACACATTAGCTTAACCAATGTCGGCGCCGCCAAAGTGCGAGGGAAGAATTGCGAGATCGACTTGACAGATGTGAAGGACTCTTGTGTTGTGGAAAGCAGATACGGAAAAGTGATGCTATCAGACATCAAAGGCGACCTGAAGATCGATGGGAAGAGTACAAGTGTTTATGGGAAGGATTTAAAAGGAGAAAACATCACCATCGACACGACATACCGGGATGTGGAGCTCGCAGATTTCGCTGGAGAAACGACGATTATCCATTCCAATGGGGATATCCGACTGACGCCAAATCCCCTCAGTCTTCCCCTTGTCGTCAAAGGGAAATACTCGAACATCGAACTCTTCTGGCCCAAGGGAGGCAATTACCCCACAGAAGCTGAGAATAAGGGCGGAGACATCGAATGGAATCTTCCCCATGAGCTCTCCTTTAAAAAAGAGAACAGTATTTCTGTGATCAAAGCTTTTATGGAGGAGACCGAAAGTCCATTGATCTTTTTGTACACCACATACGGAACGATCCGCTTCCAAGAATCCCGGTAACTTTTATATCTGTGGCGGATATCACTGACGCAGATACACACTGTACCCAGGGTAACTGAGAAAAACCCAAATTTCGAACAGGAGGAATTAAGAAAGAGTTTAGGGAGAAAGACAGCTCAAAGGGCCCGTTCACCGAGCGGGCCTTTTTTTTAATGTTTATTCTTTAGAGAGTAAATCTTACTCTGGAGAAAACCGTTGATTTTGATGTTGAAATAAGAGATCAGATTGGCCAGGTCTTTCTTGTATTTGGTCACGTACCGGACAAAATCCAGTTCTTTCTTATCCCTGAGATGGCTCTCGAACTCATCCACTTCATCTCGAAGTTCTATCACATAATGGTTGAGAGCCCTGTACTGGGCATTGATATCGATCAGATCCTGCCCCGTGATCTTTTTGAGATCTAAATAAGGCGGAAGGACTTGCAAGATGTGAAGCCCCTCTGTGTGAATTTCGGTCACATACTCTTTAATCTCTTGAAAAAAGGACTTGTAGTGAAGTGGGCTTTTCAGTTTTTCCTCGGCACGATCCAGAAGAACCTCCACTTGATCCTTGAGGGAGCCGAGATAGTCATGGAGCCCAAAGTGTTTGCGCTTGAACTGGAAAAGATCGATAAAATCCCGGCCTATGTAAATCTTATCCCTGTAATTTGTCATGAGTTCTCTAGGAGAATGCGTATAGAACTTGACCTCGTAATGCCTTCCTCCAGAATCCCTCTCCCTCATGCGAGCAAGAACTAAAAAATTATTCTGTTCGATAAAATAGCTGTTCACATCCAGGAGCACAGAATACACAGAAAGATTCAGCATGATGTATTCTTTGATGTAGTTGAGGACGTCGTCTTTTTTTGTGATGAACTCACTGACAATTTCATTGGGCGTTGGGCTTATGACCGTGTATGAAGGCGAAAGGAGATAGAGAACAGGGCCGGTTCCCAGTTCAAGATAGAGGTGTTTTATAACATTCTGATGGAGGTCGTCAGCCAGAAGAGGCTCTACTTCGGGCAGGTCTTTGAGTCTGAGCTTGGAAAGTTCTTCGATCTCGTTCATTTTCAAAATCCCTCATTATTGAGGAGAATCTTATCACCAAAAATTAAAAAATGCAAATGTCCAGATGGCTTTATCAAAGTCATATTGACGAGAAATGCAGCACAGGTAGTTTACGAAATCATCGTTTTGGAAATGTTTATTAGGAAGTTCTAAGGGCCCGAGCCAAAGGTCCATGCGGGACTTCCGTATTTGTCTTTCTGGATCTGGCGGACGGTTTCGTTCTCATTTTTGCTTAGAGTTCTTTTTTTCAACCGAATACAAAAATACTCCGCGACACCTTGAGCAAATCCCTCCACAGCCCAATTAAATTTGATTTTGCTTCCTAATGCTTGGGTAAGCGAAATCATGCGGACCTTTTCGCTAGCCCCTTTGAGAAGGGATATGGATGTGAGAAGCTCATCATCCTCCTCGAGTGGGATCGATCCGTGTTGGAGAAATTTTGTGTCTACTCTTTTTTGAGCACTTCCGATGATCTTTCTTCCCTGGAATTCCACTTCATTGCGTGACGGATAGGAAAAACACGGAAGGTTCCCACGGACATACTTCTGAGGAGCAGGAGAAGCAAGAGAAGGCGTCAATCCCATCTTTTTTAAGCCCGCCATTAAAGCCTCGGAGATGAGCCTGTAGGAATCATTGAGCGTGGCTGTAAAAACATCCGTATCCGAAGAGGCCAGCGAATATGTGACCTCTTTGTGATGAAGCACAAGCTTTCCACCTGTCATCCTGCGGACGATATCGATTCCTCTCTTTTTGCAGAATTCTACATCGACAACTTCGGGAGCCTTCTGTGAATAACCAAGGGAAACAGTTGGATTTTTCCACGAATAGAATCGAAGGATTGTCTGTGGCTCATCGGTTAGGGATTGTAATAGAAACTCATCCACCGCCATGTTCCACGAGCCGTCCAATGGTGTTTCATCGATAATAAGATCCCATTCATTCATTTTTTTTATTATTTTAGCTTTCTTTGCTGAAGCTGTGAATGTCTAGCTCATAACGGATTGACCCAGTAAAGGAAAAGAGAGCGGACAACGGGATTCGAACCCGCGACCCCGAGCTTGGGAAGCTCGTACTCTACCACTGAGTTATGTCCGCTCTCTC
>JASFPP010000255.1:0-5102 GCA_050115915.1 Candidatus Aminicenantota bacterium | reverse complement strand
AAAAATGAGATCCGGACGGAATTTTCGAATCAAGCTGATGACCTTTCTGCGGTTCTCAAGGGTGGGCATCAATTCGCCATCGTGATTGTCCAACACGAGATATTTTGCGCCGATGACTTCTCCCGCACGCCGAGCCTCCTCCATTCGCCTTTGAGCTAAAATGCCGCCCCCCATTTTGTAATGCCCGGCATCCCCATTAGTCATAGAGACCAGAAGCACTTCATATCCTAAAGCGGTATACTTAGCAGCAGTCCCTCCCGCTTTTTCCGCATCATCGGGATGGGCTCCGATAATCATCACGCGCAACTGTGATCCGGGTGCAGCGGTCTGTGCGCCAAGCATTGAAAAGATTAGATAAACAGATAATAAGGCTAAAATTATCTTTGATGTCTTCATCGATTTATCTCCTCACAATGTGAAGTAGACTTATTTGATTAACA
Organism: Candidatus Aminicenantota bacterium; assembly: GCA_050115915.1. Lineage (GTDB taxonomy): Bacteria > Acidobacteriota > Aminicenantia > Aminicenantales > Aminicenantaceae > WTAW01. The sequence continues at coordinate 4,662 of JASFPP010000255.1, read as the reverse complement.
GTATAGAACAAATAATCAAGAAAAGGATAACAATAAATGACAGAGACTCTTTGAAATCACCAATTGTTACACCTGGAAAGGCATCAGTCATGATTTTGGAAACACTTTAGATAAACTATTTGAATTTTGCAGGTATTTCATGCAAATTGTAATCTGAAATTCTCGTTATTTACTTTGTTTATACGGATGGGGATGCTACACAAATAGACTCAGAGGAGGTAGCGTTATGTTTTATCCAAAAGGAAACATAAGATATGTTTATATTATTATTCTATTCACAATTTTCTTTGGCGCTGCAATCAATTGTAAAGAGAATAGCACAACAACTTTTGATAGACTCAGGGCCTACATCGACACAATCCGAGTGATCAACACGCATGAGCACCAGCACGAGCCAGCTGATTATGCGGGGCAAAAATACACTTTTTATACAATTCTTGCTAACGCTTATCTTCGAGCAGATCTTGTTTCTGCGGGAGCTCCAGCATTCAAACCGGATGTCCTCAATCAGAGCAGCCTCGATGAGTTGTGGGGTATGTATGGCCCCTATCTCGATTTTTCCCGCAACACCAGTTATTACAACCATTTTCTCACCGGCATCCGGATTCTGTACGGCTTCAATGAACCGTACTTCACAAAAAAGAGGATTGCTACTCTTTCTGAGGAAATCGCAGAAAATTATAATAATCGTGAGGCCTGGTACAAAAAAGCTGTCGAGAAGGCCGGATTCGACATCATGTTGTTGGACCAGTACTGGGACAATTTTAATGTGGATATCGACACCCGTTATTTTGCCCTCGTCTTTAATATAAACTCCCTTGTCTCCATGATCTCGGCGCGCTCGGAGGTGGACTTTTACAAGGATTCCGTTCTCAAGGATCCATTCGAACTGGCAACAAAAGAAGGCTTTTCCATAAAAAACATAGATGACTACCTTGCTTTTGCCGACCATATGATGACAAAATTTCTTGCACACAAAGCCGTAAGCCTAAAAAATACGCTTGCCTATTCGCGGGCCATCCATTTCCAAGATGTTCCTTATGAAAAAGCGAATGAGCTTTTTGAGCGATCGCCTGAAACGCTATCAACGGCAGAGAAAAAGGCCCTCCAGGATTTTATGTTCCATTGGATCATAAACAAATCCATCGAGGTCGATCTTCCCATCCAGATTCATACTGGATATCTTGCGGGCAACGCCAATACTCTCGAAAACAGCCGGCCGACCTTGTTGAACAATCTCTTCCTCAAATATCCGAAGGCAAGGTTTGTGATATTTCATGGAGGTTATCCCTGGACAGGTGAGTTTGCTGCCCTCGGGAAAATGTTTCCGAATGTTTATCTCGATCTTGTGTGGCTGCCGCAGATCTCGCGGGAAGCAGCGGTTAGAGCCCTCGATGAAATGCTCGACTGTGTGCCTTACAACAAATTTTTCTGGGGCGGGGATTGTGGTTTCATAGAGGAATCAGTGGGCTCTCTCGAATTCGGGAAAGATGTCGTTGCCCGGGTTTTGGCTGCAAGAGTGGATAGGGGATTGATGACCGAGGATGTCGCCTGCGATGTTGCGCTCAAGATTTTCCGTGAGAATGCCCTCCGCTTTTTCAAACTCGAAGAGAAATTGGATAGAGAGTTCTGATACCATAGAGAATAGCTAAAAAGCTCTTCATCCTCTTAATTTCATTCCATTTGACACCTCGCTTCAATTGACACCAGTCCTATAAATTTTATATCCTATATCAATTAAAAGTAGGAATAATGATGTCGATAAAATGTCCAAAATGCAGTTCTGATAATGCAGACAGTGCCAGTTTTTGTTCTGATTGTGGTACACAATTAGCTATTCCTAAGGATTTCCCTGATGTTACAAAAACGCTGGAGACTCCTTTGCCTCAATTTAAAGAGGGAACGTCGTTAACGGATAGATACAAGATTATAGGTGAGATCGGCAGAGGAGGCATGGGAGAAGTCTACCTTGCCGAGGATACTAATCTGAAACGTCAAGTTGCTATTAAAGCGCTTCCTCAAGTGTTAGCCCTAGATAAAGGAATGCTGGCCCGGTTTGAAAGAGAAGCGAGGCTACTTGCATCCCTTAACCATCCGAACATCGCTACGATTCATGGTCTTGAGAAGTCTGAAGATCTGCAGTTTCTTGTGATGGAACTCGTAGGGGGAGAGACTCTTGCAGAGAGAATAAAGAAAGGGCCATTGCCGCTTGAAGAGGCTCTGGAGATATGCCTACAGATGGCCGAGGGTTTGGAATCTGCTCATGACAAAGGAATCATTCACCGTGATCTCAAGCCTGCCAACGTAAAGGTCACACCCGATGGAAAGGTCAAAATCTTGGATTTCGGATTGGCCAAGGCATATGAGAATGCGGTTTCAGGAGATGCCCCTGGTGTTGATCCCTCATTATCCCCGACTATTACCGTAGACAGCAGCCGCACGGGAGTCATTCTAGGAACGGCTGCCTATATGAGCCCTGAGCAAGCCCGGGGGAAAACTCTGGACAAGAGAACAGACATCTGGTCATTCGGATGCGTTATCTTCGAGGCGATCACAGGACAACTGGCATTCAAAGGAGACACGATCTCCGACACCATTGCTGCCATACTGAAAGGAGAGCCGAACTGGAAAGCCATCCCTGAAACAACGCCTCGTAAGATCCGGGATCTATTACTGCGGTGCCTGCAGAAAGACCCCCACAACCGTCTCCATGATATCGCCGATGCCCGGATCGAGATTCAAGACTTTCTCACCGGATCCCCTGAAGAGATAGAATCCGCAGTTCGGCCGACGCCAAAGTGGCGCAATATGTTCTGGGCCATGGTTGGTTTTGCTCTTATCCTAACCTGTGTTTTGCTTTGGAGTCCTTGGCGAACAGCCGAGCCTCAAGAGCAATTTATCAGCCGGTTTACCATCAACCTCCCCCCGGGTGAAACGCTGGATTTTGAAATCGGATCCTCGGTGATGCTCTCGCCTGATGGAACCCAATTGGTTTATGTAGCTCAAAAAGATGAGACAACACAACTCTACTTGCGTCCGATCCAGGATTTCCAAGCCCAACCGATGTCCGGTACGGAAGGTGCCCGAGCTCCTTTCTTTTCACCAGATGGAAATTGGGTGGCCTTTCATGCAGATGGCAAGTTGAAGAAAGTCTCGCTTCTGGGCGGCACCCCCCAGCTTATCTGCGATGCCAAATCCGGCTTCGGGGGAACCTGGAGTGAGGACGGCACGATCTACTTCGGAGACTGGAAAAAAGCGAGCCTTTTCCGTGTCTCCTCTGCTGGGGGTGATCCAGAGCTATTAGCTACAGGCCTGAGAATGGTCAATGAAGAAACATTCGAGCATTCCTATTTCTGGCCGCAGATTTTGCCCGGAGGCAAGGATTTATTGTTTACGGTCTGGAACAAGCCTCAGGATATGAATGTGGCTGTATACTCCTTAGAAAAAGGCGAACATAAGACTCTCATCGAAAAAGGCGGCCATGCCCGTTATCTTCCGCCCGGATTTCTGGTTTATACATGGCAGGGAGATCTTATGGCGGTTCCGTTCGATCTCAAAAAGTTAGAAGTGATCGGGTCGCCTGAGCTTGTCTTTGAGGGAATTCAGAGGGGTAACATGGGACTTTCAAACTTCGCCTTATCCGATAGCGGATCGCTTGTTTTTGTCCGGGGATTTGCTAAGCCCAGGGACAATGGACTCGTTTGGGTCGATCTTGAGGGCAATGTTGAACGTTTGCCTTTCCTGGTCGCATTTTATCAGTCTCCCCGTCTTTCACCTGATGGGAAGCAGTTAGTTATAACAAGAATGGAAAACCTGTCTAACCTGTGGATCTATGGTTTAGAGCGGGGGACATCGAGGCGACTTACAGACGAAGGAGGGGCTGAGTATTGGGCCATATGGACACCTAACGGCAAAAACATCGTATTTAATTCCACGCGAACAGGACATCCGGCGATTCCCTTGCTCTGGAAGCCAGCGGATGGAAGCAGTCCATCAGAACTTTTTGCGGAGGGTAAAAACCACCAGCAGCCCAAATCCTGGTCGGCCGACGGCAAAGTTTTGGCCATTACAGAAGGATTGGACCCTGAAACAGGAATAGATATCTTTATCGTGAAGATCGATGGAGATCGCAAACCCGAGCCCTTTCTCAATTCAAGGTTTAATGAGGCTCAACCCATGTTTTCCCCAGATGGACGCTGGATTGCCTATATTACCGATGAGTCGGGTCGGGATGAAGTCTATGTGCGGCCTTATCCCGGTCCAGGCGATCTTATTCCTATTTCGACAGATGGAGGGATGGAGCCTGTATGGAGCCCTGATGGAAAAGTGCTGTATTACCGCGATTTCAGCGGTAATAAAATGATGGCAGTCTCCTTCATCACTGAACCAGATCTCCGCGTTGGCCAACCGCGGCTCCTGTTCGAAGGAAAATACTATCCAGGTTATCCCTGGGGGCGGAACTATGATATTTCTCCTGATGGGACGCGGTTTATCATGATCACGGATGAGAGCCAGGGCGAGAAATCAACGCAGATCAATGTCGTTCTCAACTGGATTGAGGAGCTTAAGCGCCTCGTCCGACAGGAAAGCCCTTAAAGTCTCATGTTCAAAAAGAACAGATAATCCTTTCTTAAATTCATTTCGTGCCGGTAGCAACGAATA
>JASFPP010000254.1:0-5127 GCA_050115915.1 Candidatus Aminicenantota bacterium | reverse complement strand
CCCCTATTGGGTTGCCCTATCCATAGTTCTCATTAACGCTCCCTGCACTCTTCTTGGAGGATACATCAGACAAAACACAAAAAAGAAAAGCCAATGATAAGTTCGGCCGAGACAAAAGGAGAGTCTGCAAATAGATTGTGAATCCATAATACAGTATTGGCGCAATCACTAGAGATTGGGACAGCATACTTAACACATTCAGCCCTCAAAAGAGTATGCTGTCCTATTTTTAGAACTCAACTGAACTAAATCTTTGACTTTTTCGTATGTTATACTGAAACATAGAGCAGAATAACGAAGTCTAACTTTACATAAGGGGACAGCAATGCTGAAAAACTATATAAAAACAGCCTTACGAAACCTTCTCCGGCATAAAGGGTACTCACTGATCAATATCTCCGGCCTAGCCATCGGCATGGCGACCTGTCTTTTAATCCTCCTCTATGTGAACCATGAGTTGAGCTACGACAATTACAATGTGGATGCGGACCGGATTTACAGGATCGGCTTTAACGGACGTTGGGGAGGACGAGATTTTAACATTTGTGTCGCTCCTGCGCCCATGGCCAATGTCGTTCTCGAGACATATCCTGAGATCGAAGAGGCTGTGCGGTTTCGATTTCAGGGAAGTTTTATCGTTCAGTATGGAGATAACTCCTTCAAGGAAGACCGGATCATATTTACGGATGCTTCGTTTTTTAACCTTTTCACAATCCCCTTGCTCAAAGGAGATCCCCAAACAGCGCTTAAAGAACCGCACACCTTAGTCATGAGCCGAAAGACAGCAGAAAAATATTTCCGGGATGAGGATCCTATCGGAAAAACGCTCAAACTCGATAATCGAACGGATTACAAAGTCACAGGAGTGTTCGAGGAAATACCCGATAATTCCCACTTCCATTATGACATCCTCCTCTCCATGGAATCTCACGCTGACAGCAAAAATAAATTCTGGCTCAGTATGAATTATCAGACATACATCCGTCTCCACAAAGAAGCGGACTATAAAGCATTGGAATCGAAGTTCGATGAACTTGTCGAAAAATATGTTGGCCCTCAGATGGCAGCTTTCACAGGGACATCCTTAGAAAAACTCGCCGAAGAAGGAGAAACTGTAGCAGAATACTTTCTCCAGCCACTCCGGAGCATTCACCTGCATTCAGACCTTTTGGGCGAGCTCGAAGCGACCAGTGATGTCAAATACGTCTACATCTTCGCAGCTATTGCTGTATTTATCATTCTTATCGCTTGCATCAATTTTATGAACCTTTCAACAGCTCGATCGGCAGGACGGGCCAAAGAAGTCGGGATCCGCAAAGTGCTGGGATCGTTCAAAAAACAATTGATCGGACAGTTTCTTACGGAATCGATTTTCTTGAGTGTTTTATCCATGATCGTTGCTCTTGTGTTGGTGAGGTCAACACTCTCTCCCTTCAACAGGCTATCGGGGAAAATTCTGGGAATGGACGATTTAGGCCAAATTTCCATGATCTTTATCGTATTGGCTATTACTATTATCACAGGATTCCTGGCGGGGGGCTATCCAGCCTTCTTTATCTCTGCATTTCGACCGGTCAATGTGTTGAAGGGGCAAATGCGAACCGGCTTGAAGGCGGGGAGATTCAGAAGCGTTCTTGTGGTCTTTCAGTTTACGGCATCGATCATCTTGATTATCGGCACCTTTATCGTCTACAATCAACTCCATTACATCCAGAACAAGAAACTGGGATACAACAAGGAACAGGTGCTCATCCTCAACGATACTTATCTACTGGGAAAACAAGCAGAAGCTTTCAAAAATGAGATGATGGCCTATGGAGATATCGTTAGTGCTACAGCCACTAACTATCTGCCTATAACCCCATCCAATCGGAATAACACCGCCGTTTTTCCAGACGGAGAGCGAGACAGCCGGAGAGCGTCATCGATGCAGAACTGGATCGTGGATCACGATTATATCGAAACCATGGGGATGAAAATCGTGGAGGGGAGAGACTTTTCTAGGGAATACTCCACGGATGCGGATGCCGCTATCATCAATCAAGCCTTAGTGAAGCATTTTGGCTGGGAGGATCCACTTGTCCACAAGGTGGGCCGCGTGACAAGCATGCAAGGAGCTTTCAAGCTTTACCAGGTGATCGGAGTTGTCGAGGACTTCCATTACGAAACGCTCAGAGAGAATATCGGTCCCCTTGTGATGTTTCTGGGCAACAATACCGGAAGGATCTCCTTCCGTATCAAAACTGACAATATTGCCAAAACGATTGGCTTATTGGAGAAAAAATGGAAAGAATTCCTTCCCAATTCTCCCTTCGACTACACATTCATGGATGAACGATTCGCAGCCATGTACCAAGCGGAGCAAAGAGTGGGAAAAATATTCGCAGTGTTTGCGACTTTGGCTGTGTTTATCGGATGTTTGGGATTGTTCGGTCTGGCAGCGTTTACAGCAGAGCAGAGGACAAAGGAGATCGGCATAAGGAAAGTGTTGGGAGCAACAGCACCTGGAATAGTCAAACTGCTTATGAAAGAGTTCGTAATCCTGATCGCCATCGCAAATGTGATCGCTTGGCCAGTGGCCTACTTTGTGATGAAGGATTGGTTGAAGGATTTTGCATACAGAATCTCGATGGGGGCATGGATCTTTATTGTTGCTGGGGTTCTAACACTGTTTATCGCAATGCTGACTGTCATCTATCAGGCAATGCGAGCTGCCTTCATGAATCCGATAGATTCCCTGAGGTACGAGTAAATTTCGGGCTCATGCAAGGGCCATTCCCCGAATGGATCGAATATTTGACCTTAATTAAATAATCGTACGGTCCGCTCGGGGAGCGGACTTTACATTGTGTCGGAGAATTTGGTAAACAAATCGACCGGACAGCTCGGAGAGCTGACCCTACATCCTGCCGGATCATTTGTGGGCATTATTGGATTTTGCGCGCTTCTGAAGTCTGGCCGCGCTGCTTGAGGAGTAAGCCTGTGACCGATCCTGTCGTATCCTTTAAAAACTGGATCTGGATGTAGGGATCCACGGAGAAGAACGTGCTCTGGCTCTCCACAAAGAATTTCGTCGGTGCCTGTCCGGTGGGTTGAATCACCAAATAGTAATCCTCATGTTTAACATTGAGTATATAATCCGGTCTCAATTCATATTTTCCCGTATACTGGGTATAAATGGACGGATCGAGCCGATAGTAGGTTTTGATCTCGGGGATGAAATGCGGCCACTTGTAGGCATCCGAGATGCTCCGGAGGATCTCATCGATGAGATAGGCTCCGTTATCAGAGTTGGCCATGATAACCGCTCCTTGACCGCGGGAGGGATATGCCACTAGACAGCATTCATAGCCTTCCGTGCTGCCCCTTTGCAAAAAGTGAAGATTCTCCCCCGCATCAAACACTTCAAATCCGAGTCCTTGATTCCCTAATTGTGGGGTCAGCATCATTCGTGCAGATTCGGGTGAAACGACTGTCTGAGACTGGCCGATCGCTGTTCTCATGACATCGATGGCAAAAAGGCAAATGTCGGACGGAGTGGACCATAATCCAGAAGCTGCGGCTACGGGATAATAGAACCATCCCTCTCTGACAGGATCTCCCTGGCGTGTATGACCGGCGACAGTTTTTGTTCGCATAATATCAGGAAGAGGGATCTCGAATGTGCTTTGCTCCATCCTTAGGGGCTGGAGTACGGTCTCCGCCAAAATCTCATGAAAGGGCTTCCCCTCAGTATCCTCAAGAAGCTGATGCAGAACGGCATACCCCAATTCCGATTTTTGGACTTCTGTTCCTGGCTTTTTATACACATAGACTCCCGGTGAGTCGGAAGGCTTTTGGCCCCGGAGGACATCCAGGACTGTTGGCATGGCCTTTCCAAAGGGATAACCCGCAAGCCTGAGAGAAATCAATCCTGCACAATGACTCATCAAGTGCCGAGGAGTGGTTTTCGTTTCACTCGTGACACTGCTCTCTGGGATCTTCCAGGATTTAAGACTCGTGTTCACATCCTCATCAAGGCGGATCTTTCCCTGCTCCACAAAATGAAGAATACTCCATGCTGTTACGGACTGGCTGACCGAAGCAGCCTGGAAGAGGAGATCGGAAGTGATGGGCAAATCGGTTCCAGCCCTCTCTGCGCCATATCCCTGGGCCCATTCGACAGCATATTTATCGATAACAGCAATGCTGACTCCCGGCACTCTGTAGAAGGCCATCCGGTCGGAGATCTTCATCCGTTCGGGGTCTTCTCCTTTAAAGACGACCGTCCGCAACAATCCATTCTCGACAGCTTTGATCCTTTTTTTTGCGAGGGATCCTTCGGTCTCGCAATTCGTGGAGAAAACAGCAATCAGCAGGCATAGTAAGATATATATTGCGAATGGTTTTTTCATTCTTATCACCCTCTCAACTTATACCAGACACCCATTTCCCTGTCAAAAAATGTGTAAGATTAGCAAAAATGCAAAATTACGCCAGTTATCCCAGGAAAATGGGCGATTCTGAACTTTCTTGGGCCTCATTATATTCAAGAAATTATAATGATATTTCAATATATACTCGTCACTAAAGTCGACATGTCTTTAAGATAAACACCACCAGTTTTCTTTCAAGGGAGTGTCGGATAAACTGTGTATGCTTTTTGGACGAGGTAATCTTCGAAAAGAGAAAATAGTTCCTTACTTTTTAGAAAGACGCTAACCAGGAGATTGATGCTGTGGAAGAAGCAACGAAGAGGATGGCGGGATTAACGGTACAATATCAGCCTCTTGGTCAATTTGACACCCATCACATTCCTTGATATTCTTTCTTTAGCTAGCTAAGAGGGGATAACAGTGGCTATTAAGTGTCCAAAATGCCATTCAGATAATACTGATACCGCACGCTTTTGTAGCAATTGTGCCACTTCCCTCCAGCCCTCAGAAGGCATCCTTGTCCAGACAAAAACTATTGAAGCTCCAAAAGAAGAGCTGACCACAGGCTCTACTTTTGCAGAAAGGTACCAGATTATCGAAGAGCTTGGCAGAGGAGGTATGGGAAGAGTCTATAAAGCTCAAGATACAGAGATTAAAGAGAGAATTGCACTCAAACTTATCAAGCCCGAAATCTCCTCGGATAAAAAGACCA
>JASFPP010000253.1:0-5134 GCA_050115915.1 Candidatus Aminicenantota bacterium | reverse complement strand
AAGTCTCGCCACAGACATGAATGGGGTATTCCGCTTTCCTGCCTTACCCCCTGGAGAGTACACAGTGACCGCGACTCTGGCGGGTTTTAAAACCTTCATTCAGGAAGAGGTCATTGTGACCCTGGAGGGAATCGTGAAACTCTCCATCATTATGGAAATGGGTGCCATCGAGGAAGAGGTCACGATCATCGGCGAAAGCCCTATCGTTGATATGACGACATCCCGGCTGACGACAAATGTCAAGAAAGATTATTTTGATGCATTGCCTAAGGGAAGATCATACCAGGATATGGCACATATCGCGCCATCGGTCCAGTCTGACCCGTGGGGAATCGCAATGAGCGGAGCCACGGGTGCCGAGAACCTCTACATCATCGACGGGATCAACACGACTCATGTAGATGATGGAACGATCGGAACCGAGCTGGTCTATGAATTTATCGAAGAAGTGCAGACCAAAACCGGAGGGTATGAGGCCGAGTTCGGCGGTGCGATGGGTGGTGTTGTCAATGTCATCACCAAGAGCGGCTCCAACGTCTTTCATGGCGGCATGGTCTTCAACTATCAGAATGACAGTTTTTACGGAACGCCAGAGATCGGGATCTTCGGCGACGGTGCAATCGACAAATTCAGTTATTACGACTTCGGACTCAGTGTTTCAGGGCCGCTCGTCAGAGATCGAGTCTTCTTCTTCCTGGGCGCAACTCCCAGCTTCCGGACAACAAAGTATTCGCCAGAAAACTCCTGGACAGGAGAATCAGAAACCTTCCCGGTCAAAAGAAATAGGTACTATTTCTCGGGAAAATTCACGGTGAATGTTGTCGCAGGACAGACATTCACACTCAGTGCCTTCGGAGATCCCCTTAAAGGAGAAGGGGAGAATCCCGGAAGTCGGAGAGATTTCGATACGTGGAACCAGCATGCGATTATCGATTATTCAGGAGGAACTTACAATTTTGCGCTGAAGTACGACGGCATCTTCGGAGATAACTGGCTCGTGCACGTGCTGGGTGGATTGTACCGTGATCTATCGCGCAGGCTCCCGGCAAGCCTCGATGTGCCTGCGGTCTACCTCCAGCAAGGTTATCTTGGTGCGCCAGAAGGTTATGCGTATGGCGGCCGAGGATGGTACAGCGACCCCGACCGGTACATGAGGTGGCAGGGGGCCATAGACCTCACATTTTTCAGCGGAAACCACGCCATCAAGGGGGGATTCCAGTATTACAATTCCCGAGCTCTCAGGGAAGACTACTACACTGGGGGTTTTTATCGGGAGGTCCGTCCGAATTATGGTTACTTCCGAGACAGATGGCGCTCCACTCAGGGTGAATCCTTCACAAGCATTGCAGCGTTTTATCTCCAGGATTCCTGGAGACTCACTGACACTTTTACGCTGAATCTGGGTGTAAGAGTCGAAGACCAGAATGTCCATGCGAGTGACAAGGCCTTTTTCTTCGAGCCGCAGGAGTCTGTCATGCATTGGGGATTCTTCGAACAGATTTCGCCAAGATTGGGATTCACCTGGGATGTCATCGGCGATGGCACATCCAAACTCTTCGGTTCTTACGGCCGATTCTTCGAGATGATCCCCCTGGATATCAACACCAGGCAGTTTGGCGCAGAATCAGATATCCTTTACTGGTATGATATCGGACTTGGAGATCCCCTCACTTACATTCCAGACAAATCTGATTCCTACTACGTCTGGGAGGTAGGACATACACCCTCAGAATTTCCAGAACCCGACAAAGCAAACAAAGGACTCAAAGCCCAGTATCTTGAAGAATTTATCATCGGATACGAGCAGCAGTTCACCACAGACCTTGCCCTTAGCGTTCGTGGGGTCTGGAAGAGATTGGGACAGGTCGTTGAGGACGGCTCCTTTGATGGGGGGTCTTCTTACTTCCTCTTCAATCCCGGCAGACACTTTGTGGAGGGAGAGATCAACGAAGACACCGGCCAACCCAGAGAACTCTACGTCGATGCTTTTCCAAAGGCCAAAAGGGATTACAAGGCCTTGGAAATCATGCTCCACAAGAGATTCTCCCACCACTACCAGTTCACCATGTCCTACACCTATGTCCGGCTCAGAGGAAACCATCCCGGCTTGGCATGGGAAGAGTACGGTCAGTTGGACCCCAACATCACCGCGCTGTTTGACTTTCCGGAATTCCTCTACAATGCAGAAGGAATTCTGCCGGGCGACTATCCCCATCAGTTCAAATTCGACGGGGTTTACATGGTGCCAAGTTCGAGTGTCTTAAGAGGATTGCACGCTGGCCTGTCCGCCAGAGTGAGATCAGGAAAATCCCTATCGTTGATTGGAGAAAACGAGTGGTACGGCGACTGCGCTACCCTTACAGAAAGAGGAAGCGAGGGCCGGCTGCCGATGTACTGGCAAGTCGACTTTCATCTGGGATACGACTTCCCCATTCCAGGAAAAGTTAAATTCAGACTGACCGCGGATATCTTCAACCTGTTCAATACTAAAATAGAGGTCAGACGCGACATTCGCTACCTGCGAAACACATACTTTGGAACTCCATCCACACTTATGCCCTGGGATTTCAACTTGACTGACTATCCTGAGCCTGATAATGAATTCTTCGGAAAGGGTATCGAATACCAGACACCGTTCCGTATGCGGTTGGGATTCGAGATCAGATTCTAAGTCAAAACCACGTGTAGAGCTCAAGGCCCTGAACTGAAAAATCAGTTCAGGGCCTTTTTTTATGTTCGCCAACTCCAATAAGGACCGTTTTCCATACGGTCCATCCGGAAAACGAATCTTCCTTAGGGCCATGCCCATCCGGCCCTTCTTGAGCCAAGGAGCCAAGTGATATAGAATAAAAAGGATCTGGGAAATCACATGAACGACTCCTCAAATATCCGGGATGTCCGTAATCCAAAAGAGAAAACCAGGAGACGCATTGTCTTGACCTCGTTCATTTTTGCCCTTGGCTGGCTTTTTCTGGGCATGTTCCCGGTCAGCCAGAAGAAGAATATTCCCAGAACTGAAGGTTTAAATGTGCTCCTAATAACCATTGACACCATTCGTGCGGACAGGCTGGGATACAGTGGCTATAACATTCAGACGCCTCATCTGGATGCGTTGGCGTTCGGAGGAGCGAGATTCCTGAATGCCGTTTGCCAAGTTCCCCTAACTCTTCCCTCGCATGCCTCCATTTTAACGGGAACCCATCCTCCTTTTCACCAGATCAAGAATAACGGCACGTATTTTCTCGAGGGAAGCTTCACGACATTGGCCGAAATTCTAAAGCTCGAGGGATACCGGACGGCTGCATTTATAGGGGCTTTCCCGCTAGGGTCTCAATTCGGACTCGATCAGGGATTCGACCTTTATGATGACGAGTTCAAAAATCCGAGTCACTTGAGAGGTTATGAACCCCAGAGAATTGCGGCACAGGTTTTCGAACGCGCCGCTGAATGGTTCGATTCGAATTCCAGAGACAGTTTTTTTGCCTGGGTTCATTACTATGACCCGCATCTTCCATATGCGCCACCCCCACCTTTCGATAAGACATACAGATCTCCCTACGATGGAGAAATCGCCTACACGGATGTTTATGTGGGGAAACTCGCAGAAGTGCTCAAAGAGAAAGAGCTCTATCGCAACACTCTAATTGTAGTGGTCGGCGACCACGGCGAAGGCTTGGGCGAACACGGAGAGGATACACACGGAATTTTTCTGTATGACACAACCCTAAAAATCCCTCTTATTTTCCACTCCCCTCGACGAATCCCTGAGGAAATCGCAGTGGATAGCCAAGTGAGAACAGTGGATATTCTTCCCACGGTTCTGGACATTCTGAATATTTCGCCTCCCAAGGAATGTCAGGGTCAAAGTCTTGTCCCTTTTTTTGAGGGAGGGAATGTAGCCCTCGATTCTTACGCCGAGTCCTATCTTCCTCTATTGGCATGCGGATGGTCGGAGTTGAAAGCCATCCGTACAAACACATGGAAGTTCATCAAGGCCCCGAATCTTGAACTGTATGATATGGAAAAGGACCCTGCAGAGGAGAGAAACCTGGCCGCGCAAGAAAAAGAAGTCACCATGCGCATGTTGCTCGAGTTGGAGCAACTGGAGAAAAGCCTTTCGTCACCAGCCGAGCGAAAATCCGTCCGTCAAATGACTCCGGAAGAACAGGAAAAATTGGCTGCTCTGGGATATATCGGGGGGAACGTATCCCGTAAAAATCGCAAAGAATCACAAATCGACCCCAAAGACAAAATTCATATTTTTGAAGACGCCTTGAGGGCGGAACAGCTGCTATCGAGGGGAGAGGCCGAAAAAGCCAGGGATATCTTAAAAAAACTACGTGACCAGGAGCCCGGAAATCCCCTGGTCCATCATTTTTTAGGGAAAGCCTACCAAAAACTGGGAAAATGGGATCAGGCAATCCTTGAATTCCAGAAAGTTTTGGCCATAAACCCTGACGATGTCTATTCGCATTTTGTGCTAGCAACGAGTTTTTACAGAGCGGGGAAGAGCGAAGATGCTCTCCGTGAAGCCAAAAATGTCCTGTCCTACCTCGAAGAGCATTTCGAGACGTTGATGCTGCTTGCACGTATTTTTGGGGAGCGAGGAGATCTCCAAGAATCTACAGCTTATCTGGAGAGAGCGCTACTATTAAAACCAGATAACCTCGAACTCCGGTTCCTTCTCGCCGATTCTCTGACGATGGCAAAGGAGTATGACAGGGCCTTCGAGGTGTATAAATCTCTGATGGACACAAAACCGGATGATCCCCGTGTGTATTATGGCCTTGGGATGGTGTCTTACTTCAGGAATGACTTTGAAGAGGCCATCAAATATTTTTCAAAGGAGACCGAGCTCCATTCGAATCCCCGCGCTACATTTTTCCTGGGGATTTCCTACGGAAAGCTGAAAAAATACAGAGAGGCTGTTTTTTACCTCGAAAAGTATCTAAAAAGCATTCCCCCCGAGGATACCGAACAAAGAAGAAAAATTGAAGAAACTATCCGCTTCTTCAGATCTAAATTGTCCTGATCTCTACTTGATCTGTGTTTCCAGATATTGGATGATGTTCTTGACAGTCGGTGCCTGAGGAGAGTCTGGTTTGATCTCCAAGAATTTTTCTAGATTTTCTTT
>JASFPP010000252.1:0-5148 GCA_050115915.1 Candidatus Aminicenantota bacterium | reverse complement strand
ACCCCTAATTTCCTCTGGCTGCACACGTGGAATGCTGACTGTGAGATACTGCTGCGGTTTCAACTGGCGGACTACAGCGCTCTGTGACAGGCTGACCACCCACTGATTTACAGCGTCCATGGCGCCAGGCATGTCGTCATCCAATCCTGAGACGGCAATGGCAGGAAATCCCCCAAAGCTGGCCACCCGCGCCGCTCCAACTGTCCCAGAAAAAAGCCAGTCTGTTCCCAGATTCGGCCCTCCATTTATTCCCGAGATCACAAGATCAGGGGGATTATCGTTCATGATCCCTGCAATGGCAAGAAGAACACAATCCGCAGGGTAACCATCCACGCCGTAGGCATGAATCCCCTCGCCTATATGACGCCTTTTGACTTTAAGCGATCCACTCCGTGTGGCGGTCAGATAATGAGTGCTGCCGCTGCGATCTTCAAGGGGAGCCACAACATATGTCTCAGCAACTTTCGAAAAGGCACGGGCAAGTTCAACGATCTTAACATCCTCAATGCCGTTGTCATTGGTGATGAGTACTCTTTTGGGCCAATTTTCCCCTCTATTTTCCCCAAGGAGCAGATGTATTCCTCCCCAAAAAACAGCCTGGCAGAGGAAAACAAGACAGAGATGTCGTAGTCTTTTGCTTTTCATTCGCACCTCCATTTGTCAGACTTACTGCTTATCTCGATATACGGGACTCATAAAAAAGGGTTATGTCCTCGGGTTGAATAATCAGCCGCATAAATTATACAATTATTTTCAAGAGTTATATCTTTAGAAATCGCGGAATTTTGTATTAAATGAGGTGCATTGTGGGCAAGAAAATAATCAAAATTATAATTCTGGTTCTGGTTATTGTTTTTGTTCTGTTCGTCGCCACACGATTGGCTGGATATCGGGCGATGCGATATCCAGTGGATGTGGGAAGCTCGATGTATCCGACGATCACTCCTGGAGACTCCTGGCTGTGTAAAATGAAAAAAGGTTACACCGCCGAAGATTTAAAGCCAGGAACGCTCATTCTATTCCCCAAGGAGGATTATAAATTCTTTCTCACCAAAAGAATCATAGCAGGAGAAAACCAGGTTGTGACTGTAAGGGGCCATGAGACATTTGTGGACGGAGAACGAATTGAAGAGCCCTATGCCTATTTTTCTGGGGAAAAACCGTCCGGAATGAATGCGCCTCACACAACATCAGAAGTTCAATCAGTGAAAGTCCCCCCAGGCAAATTGTTCGTGATGGGTGACAATAGGGACAACAGCTTTGACAGTAGGGATCCGGAATTCGGGTTTGTCAACGTCAAGGATGTAGTAGGGAAACCGATCTTCATCCTGTGGTCAAAAGACAAAACCCGCATCGGAAAATCGACAAAATGAAGAGAAGAGCGCACACATGGATCTGAACATCGATCGGGAGTTTCTCACCGAAACGTTGCAAAAGCTCGTGCAGATCAATTCGGTAAATCCGGGACTCGTTCCGGGGAATCCGGGAGAGTATGAGATTGGATCTTACATCACCGAGGTATTGAGGACGATTGGCTTAGATCCTCAGTTTCAAGAGATTAAGCCGGATCGAGTGAATGTTTGGGCGACACTCAAGGGGAGTGGGGGGGGAAGAAGCCTGATGCTCAACGGACACATGGACACTGTTGGTGTAGAGGGTATGGAGGCGCCTTTTGCGGGGAAGATCCAAGACGGCCGTGTATACGGAAGGGGCGCACAGGACATGAAGGGAAGCATTGCCGGAATGATGGCGGCACTCAAGGCCCTCATGGATGCCGGAGTCCAGTTGAGCGGAGACCTCGTTTTTGCGGCGGTTGCGGATGAAGAGTATAGGAGCATCGGGACCGAAGCCCTGGTACAGACCGTACAGACCGACGCCGCTATCGTCACCGAACCGACAGGCCTGGATGTTTGTGTGGCACACAGGGGGTTCGGCCTGTTTGAATTCGAGACAAAAGGGCGTGCGGCTCATGGCAGCCGGTACCAGAACGGCATCGATGCCAACATCCATATGGGCCGGATCCTCAAGGAGTTGGAGAACCTGTCCCAAACGCTTTTAAAGGCTCCAGGGCACTCTCTGCTGGGACCTCCTTCGCTCCATGTTCCCGTGATCAAGGGAGGGAGTGAGCTTTTCATCTATTCCGAGAGATGCAAGATCTCTGTGGAACGTCGCACCCTTCCGGGAGAGGTCTTTGAAGACACAATGAAAGAGATGGATGCGATCCTCGCGCATCTTTCGGCGACCGATCGAAAATTCCATGCAACAGTCAAGCCCATCTTGTTCAGGAATGCCTATGAAATTTCTCCCGATGCGGAGATCGCAAAATTGGTTGCCAAGACGGTAAGGCAAGTGCTTGGAAAAGATCCTGGTACCATAGGACATCACTGGTGGGAGGATTCAGCACTCCTGGCTGAACACGGGATGGAGACCGTCGTTTTCGGACCTAAAGGAGAGGGGATTCACTCAAATGAAGAGTGGGTGGATATTCAATCCGTGGTCGACTTTGCGGAAATAATCGCTCAAATTGCCATCCAATACTGTAGATAAAAATAGGTGCCAGGTCCACTTTTTCTTCACCCCTGGAGGTAGGTGCCTGACCCCTATTTTTTCCCTTTTTCTTATGATATAAAGGAGACTTCGTTTTATTCTATAAACACAAAGGAGGAAGGATGACTCGTCACAAACAAAATATCTGGAAGATGGCATGGGCATGCTTAATCATCGCTGTTGTCGTTTCGCTTGGATTTTCGATCCAGAAGAGATCTCGGAAGGTAATCCAGAACACAGACCCTGCGCTCCGTATGGAGTGGTTTGCCGAGCATGTCAAGATGAAGGAAAACTCCCCGTTCAAGGAGATGAACTGGCGGCATCTGGGGCCCACGAACGTGAGCGGACGGAGTACCGATATTGCCGTTGTCACACCCAAGGGAAAGCACTACACGATCTATATGGCGACCGCATCGGGTGGCGTGTGGAGAACCGACAACGAAGGAACGACCTGGGAACCGATCTTCGACCAGGAGGCCTCCACGTCCATCGGGGACGTGACGCTCGCCCCCACAGACGACAAGATCATCTGGGTGGGGACCGGTGAGCCGAACATCTTCCGCAGCTCGATGGCGGGATGCGGCGTGTACAAATCCATAGACGGGGGAAAGACCTGGCGGCATATGGGACTCACAGACACCCACACCATCGCCCGGATCGTCATCCATCCGGAAAACCCGGATATCGTGTATGTGGCCGCATCCGGACACGAATGGACGGATAATGCAGAGAGGGGTGTGTACAAAACCGCAGACGGCGGTGAAACATGGAGCAAGGTCCTCTACATCAACGAGAGGACCGGCGCCATCGACCTGGTGATGGATCCGATTGATCCCGAGACGCTTTATGCGGCCACCTGGCAGCGAATCCGCCTGAAATGGAATGACCCCAGGATCTTCGAGGGCTACAAAGAGAGTGGTGTCTACAGGACCGCAGACGGCGGTGCGAACTGGACCCCCATCAATAACGGCCTCCCTGAGCCCAAATACAGAGGGAGGATCGGGATCGATTTGGCTCGATCCAATCCGAATGTGATCTACGCGTTTGTCGATAACTACGAGATTTCTCGAGCGGCGGACCCTGGAGATGTCGACTCTTACGGACGGCCCTCGAGCGGTTATATCAAAGGAGCAACCGTCTACAGGTCGGACGACAAGGGGGAGAACTGGAGGTTGATGAGCGGGCAGAGCGAAGAGACGAAGCGGTACATGGAGCGCCACTCGGCCACGTACGGCTGGGTTTTCGGCCAGATGCGTGTCGACCCCAACGATGAGGATACCATCTACACGATGGGTCTCGCCTTGAATGTCTCGAACGACGGAGGAAAAACTTTCCGCCGACTGCGCGGCATGCACGGCGACCATCACGGTCTTTGGATCGATCCCGATAATTCCGACTACATCGTCAATGTGAACGATGGCGGCATCGTGATCTCCTATGATCGGGGCAAAACCTGGCGCCAGTTCCTCCATAACCTTCCTGTCTGCCAGTTCTTCAACATCAATTACGATATGGACACTCCCTTCCATGTGTATGGATCCATGCAGGATCACGGAAGCTTCAGGGGAGTTGTAGACCTGAGCCAGGGCAGAGACAAAATCCCGGCCGTGGAATTCGAAAGAGCTCCAGGAGGTGAGGGCTGCAGCCATGCCGTCGATCCTACAGACCCGAACATCGTCTATTCCGCGGGTTTTTACGGACGCATACAGCGCTCGGACCTCAGGATTCCCGGCCGAGAGGGCACGACTTTAATTGTCCCAAGAACGTACGAGAACGAGCCCCGCCTCAGAGGACAGTGGGTCGCCCCTTTTATCATCTCTCCCCACAATCCCTACATCATCTACCATGGCATGCAGTATCTGTTCCGCTCGAGAGACCGGGGTGACACATGGGAAAGGATCAGCCCGGACCTCTCCTACAATATCCGAGCAGAGCTGGGTGACATCCCTTATCAGACTATTTTCACGATTTCCGAATCTCCCCTCAAGTTCGGATTGATCTATGTAGGCACAGACGACGGCAAAGTTCATGTGACTAAAGACGGCGGGAAGAAGTGGACAGAAATCATGACCGGCCTGCCCTACAGAAAATGGGCATCCAGGATTGTCGCCTCTGCCTTTGATTTGGGGACCGTCTACCTGACACAAAACGGAAAGCGGGACGACGACTTTGCGGCCTATGTGTGGAAATCGACCGACTACGGAAAGACCTGGCGGGATATCTCCAAGAGAATACCCTTAGGACCGGTAAACGTTATCCGCGAAGATCCTTCGGACAAAAATATCCTCTATGTGGGGACGGATATCGGTGTGTATGTTTCCAAAGATGCGGGAGCGACATGGGAGGTCCTGGGAGGGAATCTCCCCTCAACGTTTGTCCACGACCTCATTATCCATCCCAGGGATAACATCATCGTGATCGCCACTCATGGCAGGGGCATGTGGGCCATGGATGCCGAACCCATTAATAAAAAGGAAGAGAGGAGCCGTAACCGTTTCCGCAGATAAGCACAGACAAAAAAGTATTCTGAATTGATCCAGACTGCAGCATTCTAACGATGATGCCTCCAATCCGAAACTTGATAGAAATGCTCGAGCTCCT
>JASFPP010000251.1:0-5251 GCA_050115915.1 Candidatus Aminicenantota bacterium | reverse complement strand
CTGGTGGGTTAACACATATATGGAATAGATCCCTAAAGCTGTTCCGAAGGGAAAGAACACGAGGGCAAGAACAGAAACAATCAGAATTAGAGTCCTTCCCCATGGTTTCTTTTTGAGAAGTCCTATGCCTCCGCTGATCTGAGGGATAATAGCCACACCAATCGGAATGAACATGATTGCCGAGAACCATCTCATCATCCCCCCTGCCCCTTCAGCTTGCACGTCAGGCAAGAAAGAAATCCCGAACATAAGGACTAAAAGAAAGATGGCCCCAAAAAGCCAGGCCGCGCCTGATATGAGCCAAAGAATAGCTATAATCTTTACGTGATCCTCCATGTTCTCCCCCAATTAAGATATAATTATCCGTCATTATTCCATTCATCGAAGGGAATTTTTCTATTTTTTAAAAAATCGTCAATCTTGGATTCCATATCCTTGAGATGGGTTCCCCGCCAGAACACACGTCCACAATCCGGACAGAGAGCGAATGTATCGGCGTTTTTGAAGACAAAAGGTGTGACGAGGTTTCGCGCTTTCTCTCTCGGGAGGTCTTTAATCCGGACGTTACACTCGATGCACCGGGAGTTTGGTTTGACATCAGGCCAGAGATCAAACTCATCCAAAACCTGCTCAACCTGCGTGCGCCAAGTTTCGCTCTCGATAAAAAGCGACTTCGCTTTCTTTGCTCTCTCGATCAGTCCTGTATCCCTTGTAAGGAGAATCCTGCTCTCTCTCTTTGCGATCTCAAGGAGCGCATTGTCTTCGATCTTGCTGAAAAAGACCGCATCAAATCCGAGGATCTTCAACCACTTGGCCAGTTTGCCGAGCATACAATCCACAACAAATTTCATGCGTCCCCTCTAAGGGATGATAGAGAATATGCGGATAGATTTCAACCTTAGTGCGCAGAAGAAGCAGGTATCGAATGGCCTATATTTCTATGACCATCGTCAAATACGTGCGCGTATTTTAGGGTATATATAAAACGACTCAAATTTGTTTTTGGAATGTTGGATGTTTAGGTTGCTAGAGCCCGAGGAATTGAACACTGAGGCCTGAGACAAAGATCATTGCCCCAGCTAATGCATGGGCATATTTCTCAAGCTTCCCCAGCCGAACGAAACTCACGCCATAGGAAGCGATGGCAATTATGGCGAGCATGGTGAGGATCGTGACGATTCCAAACGTAAGAGCCACAATAACCACTCCGCCTGTGTTGTGCTTGGCCGCGGGATACATAATCAACGGGATCAATGGCTCACAGGGTCCAAAAACAAAAATGGCAAAAAGGATCCAGGGGGTGATATTCGCCCCCTTTTTCTCGTCATGTACATGTGTATGGGCGGATTCATGGGTGTGTACATGCTCGTGTTTTTCTCCATCGGCATGGAAATGGACATGTTTGTGCGGCTTTTTCCGGATGGCTCTGTGCAATCCCCAGATAAAGTAGGCAAACCCGAAAGCGATGAGAAGCCATGCCGCTGCACTCCCGCGAAAGGATTCGATGACTTCCAGCTTAAACACTGCCGTCCCCAGAGCGATCCCCACAAAACCGAGAATGATAGAACTCAACACATGTCCCAAGCCACAAAGGAATGAGATAAAAAGTGTTTTAGGAAGGGTCCACTGCCGCGCACGGCTCATAACGATAAAGGGAAGGTAGTGATCAGGCCCTAACAGAGTGTGCACAAATCCTATGGAAGCTGCTGTTCCTGCGATTAACCAAATCTGACTGTCGATCATTTTATATTCACCTTAAAATGGTGGACGGTAGGGGATTCGAACCCCCGACCTCAGCATTGCGAACGCTGCGCTCTCCCAACTGAGCTAACCGCCCACTCAGAGATTCTGTTCGATTCGAACCTAAAGAATGTACCATTTTTGTGGGATTTATTCTAGCTCCCATTCACAGAAAAAGTGAGTTGATATGATAGTTCTGAATCAGCATCCTTCCACAGGTCGAGGAATTTCTTTAAAGCCTGATCTTATTATCCGCAAACCATCTCTTAAGAAATGTCTTGAGTGGTCCGAATTTATTTGAAACGAAACAACTTTGCAACCTTTTTATGTAAAATACGTCTTATAGATATATGTAACTTACATAAAAAGAGATTTTTTATGAAAGAGCTAACCGTTTTGGAACAAATTATCCTTTCTGTCATCTTAAATCTCAAGGAGGGAGCTTATGGGGTTTCAGTTAGACAGAGGGTTAAAAAAGCAATGGGAAAAAACATCAATTATGGAACTCTATATAACGCTCTGGAACAACTCCTGAAAAAGGGCTATGTAAGGAAGACACAAGGCGACTCTACTCCAGATAGGATTGGTCGGCCCCGGATTTATTACAATCTGACACCTGCTGGCGAAAAAGCTTTGTGGGAGGCCTATAAGCTTCATATCACGATTTGGAATACCATCCCTGATTTTATCAAGAATTTCAAACCATGAGCAAAAAGGATAAAAATCCCCCCAGATTGGCCAGATGGATTCTCAATCTTCAAGATCATTATGAGAGAGAATACTCCATAACCGGTGATTGCAGTGAGGAGTATAAACAGATTGTGCGGCAGAAGGGAAAATCCAGTGCGCTGTTCTGGATCTGGGGACAGGTTTTTAGTTCGATTGTTTCAAGCTCAAAGCGCTCTCTATTTTTCGGAGGGACCATGTTTATCAACTATCTCAAGATAACTTTTAGAAACATCAAAAGACATAAGGCTTTTTCCTTCATCAATATCGCAGGATTGGGGACCGGATTGGCGATCTCTCTATTCATCCTGCTCTGGGTGCAGGATGAGTTAAGCCATGATAGATTCCATAATAACTACAAAAATATTTACCGGATAGTGGAACATTGGGTGATTTCGGACGGATCGGTCAATCCTGGGGCAACAACCCCCTACCCTCTGGGCCCAGCCCTTCGGGATAACTACCACGAAGTTGAAGAATCTCTGCATTTCCTCATAGAAGATGGAACCCTGGTAGGATACAAAGATAAACGTTTTTATGAAAACAAGTTCGCTTTTGCTGATGCAAACTTTTTCAGCCTGTTTTCTTTTCCCCTCCTCAAAGGCAATGTGGAAACTGTTATCAAGGATCTCAACGCACTGGTTATAAGTCAATCTATGGCCAAAAAATACTTTGGAAACGAAGATCCCATTGGGAAAATCCTCACTATAAATGCCCGACATGACTTTATTATCAGCGGAGTCATGTTGGATATGCGCCACAACTCCCACATCCAAGCTGACTTCATCTGCAATTTTGAATTTCTTCTCGCCAACCAATGGTCAAAGCGCTGGGTAGACCATATGTATTACACTTATGTGCGGCTGAGACCGGACACGGATTTGGAGGCTTTTGGGGCAAAAATTAAAACCTTTATCAATGATAACCAGCGCGATCCTACCACGATCCATATCGCGCTCCAGCCCCTGAAAGATATTCATTTGCGCTCCAATTTTAATTACGACATGGGTGGTACCAGTCAAGGGAAAGCCTTGTATGTCTACATTTTCTCTATTGTGGCAGTCTTGGTTTTGCTTATTGCTTGCATCAATTTTATGAACCTGGTTACCGCCAAATCCGTCAACCGTGCAAAAGAGATCGGAGTACGAAAAGTGTCCGGAGCGTCCAAAAACAATCTCATTAAACAATTTATGGGTGAATCCTTTTTTATGTCTCTTTTGGCTTTGTTATTTGCCTTGATTTGTGTTGCAGTCCTGCTGCCGGAATTCAATAGCTTGACCGGAAAAAACCTGAACAGCATGTCGATTATCAATGGATCGATGTTTTTCTATTCTTTGGTTTTAGCTCTGATAACAGGACTGTTGGCCGGCGTCTACCCTGCTATCTATTTGTCCTCATTCAGTCCCTCATGTGTACTTAAAGGAAAACTTCGTTCAGGTGCAAAGAGCCGCTATTTCAGAGGCGCCTTGGTTGTGTTACAGTTCAGTCTATCAATCATTCTACTGCTAGGGACATTTGTCATTCGTGATCAACTGATATACATGCAGGATAAGAATTTAGGGATAAATAAAGACAATATCATTTATATGGAGATGCGAGGAAAACTCAAAAACAGTCATGATGTTTTCAGAACCGAATTAACTCAGCATCCGGAAATCAAAAGCGTGACAACATCCTCCGAACTACCCACAAACATTAGGTGGGCTACAACTGGGGTAGATTGGGAAGGAAAGACTCCAGGATATAGGATCCATTGGAGCGTGATGTCAGTTGACTTCGATTATATCGACACCTTCGGATTGGAAATATTGGAGGGACGTAATTTCTCCAAAGAGATGTCAACAGACACCAATACCGCCTATATTATCAATGAAACCGGAGCAGCTGTTTTAGGCTATGAAAGTGCGATCGGGAAAAAATTTTCTCTATGGGATACCGAAGGCACAATAATTGGAGTTGCCCGGGATTTCCATATTAACTCGCTTCATGAGCAAATCGAACCGCTCATCATTAAAGCAAATCCCCATTGGAATTCTCTTGTTTTCGTAAAAATCAACTCTAACAATATAAAGAGTGTCATAGCCAAAATCGAAGAGATCCACCAACGCATGAATCCGGATTATCCCTTTCAATTTCATTTCTTGGATGCTGAATATGAAGACATATATCTATCTGAAAAGAGAACTAGCAGGCTGTTCCAGTACTTTTCATTTTTGGCTATTTTTATTTCGTGTTTAGGCTTGTTTGGCCTTTCGTCTTTTATGGCTGAACAGCGCACTAAAGAGATCGGCATCAGAAAGGTCCTTGGAGCAAAAGTATCGGTCATACTGCTGCAACTCTTGAGAGACTTCACCAAATGGGTATTAATTGCCAATGTTATCGCTTGGCCTATCGGTTATTATGCGATGAAGCAATGGCTGAAAAACTTTGCATATCAGACCGATTTTAACTGGAGTATTTTTTTATTATCCGGAGGAATCACACTTCTGATCGCTGTGACCACAGTAGGTTTCAAGTCCCTTAGAGCTGCCACAGCCAATCCGGTCGCTTCGCTGCGGTATGAATGAGGGATTTGCCATCGAGTCAATTTTGTGTCCCCTTTCTGCATAGGACAATGCAGATAATACAGATAATTGGAAAGATACAAAACTCCCCCCGTGTGCCACTGGTGTGACAGAAAATGTTGATAATTGTTGAAAATAGGGTATCAGGGTTGAAAGGAGGACTAAGCGTAAGTCGTTGTAATTATTGGGAAATACCTGAAAATAAAGCACTTAGCTGCGAG
>JASFPP010000250.1:0-5266 GCA_050115915.1 Candidatus Aminicenantota bacterium | reverse complement strand
GATGACTCGAAGGCCATTTTCCAGCTGAAACGTTGTAATTTCGATGGGAAGCGTCTCATCCTGTTGCGCGGTAAAGAGTGCCCCTGGTGAGAGGAACAGAGAAATCATACAAAATATTATTGAGAGGGATCCTCGTCTACTCATTATTAGTATTTAACCAACTATGGGGATTCCTGAGGACATTATCATAGAATAGAATATAAAAAACTGCAAATGTATAAGTCTGAATTATTCACGAGTCGAGCCAACCCACCCCACCCATTCACAAAGGTTGAGGCAGTGGCCCTTGAAGATGTAGTGAACTACCTCGAAAGGGCTACAACGAAGGCTTTGTAGTGAGATCGATTCGCCCGTTGTGTAAAAGATGCTGCCAATAAGATATTATATGGTTTCGAGGATTAGTTAGGCAGCAGATTTTATGAATAATTCAAGTTAGCCAGTGCGTTTGACGACAACAAGGGTCATATCATCCATCTGTTCGGTTCCTTTTGTGTAGGTGTTCACCTCATCATATATTTTTTCCAGTAGTTTTTGGGATGTGAGTTTATGGTGTTTTTTTAGGAGCTTTCCTAGCCGGTCTTCGTTAAATTCCTCATTGTCCTTATTCCTGCATTCTGTGAATCCATCGGTGAAGAAAAGAGCTGTATCTCCCTTCTCAAGACTGATCGTTCGAACTTCGTAATCGGCTGTGGGGAACATACCTAAACAGAATCCACAGGTGTCCAGACGTGCTATATGGCCTTTTTTATCCAGAATTATGGGAGGAGTATGGCCGGCGTTGATGTAAAAGAATTCTCCCGTTTTTTTGTTGAGTTCACCGTAGAAAAATGTGATAAACACATTAGTAGCTGTACTGGCGTGAACGAGAGTATTAAGCTTGGTTGCCATTTCTTCAATGTTGTAGACGGGGCTCACCTGGGTGTGGAGAGACGCCCGGAGCTGCGCCATGATCAGGGCCGAGGAAACGCCTTTCCCGGAAACATCTGCGATGGTCACACCGATTCTCTCCTCATCGATGTCGATGAAATCATAGTAATCCCCTCCCACTTGATAACAGGGGATGTTTGCACCGGTAATTTCGAATTGTTCACAATCTGGATTTATTTTAGGAAGAAAATCTTTTTGAACCTGGGCAGCCAGTTCAAGCTGTTTTTCTATCTGTTCCTTTTCCTTCTCTTGTTCGATGTGTCTTGAGTTCTCGATCTTGACAGCAGCAAGGTTTGAAAGCAATGTGAGCAACTCCAGATCCTCATCTGCGAATTGTTTCATGAGCGATATCCTATCCGTGTAGAGGAGTCCGATAATTTCCTTATTATCATAGAGGGGAACGCACATGGCAGATTTGATATTCATTTTAAGGATGCTGTCCTGAGCTTTAAAACGGGAATCCTCTTGAACATCTGAGATGAGAAGAGAGGAATGTTTGTTAATAGCCATATTGATAATGCTTTGGCTGACTTGTATTTTTTGGTTCTTAAGACGCTCATTGTTGATTCGGATGACCTTAGGGATAAGCTGCGCGGGGTTGCCCTGTTTGAGCATCAAGATTCCCCTGTCCATCGGCAGATTCTCTGTAATGAGGTCCATGATGTGTTCGAGGAGCTCGTTGAGTGGCTTGTGGAGGAGAAGAGCTTTATTGACTTCGTTGATCACGGCTAGGGATCGATGTTCGAGTTTGATCTGTTCGATATCGATAGGCCTGGCCGCGGCTCGGATGGTCGTGCTAATGTCATGCTTTTTGAGGACATCATCGAGATGCATAATCGTGTTGACATTGGCCGAAGGGGATGGAGCATCGGTGACTTCGACATTGGAGGATATCTCTTTATCGAATATTATGCGGGTTGTTCCGACAAGGATCTCATCTCCTTTTTTAAGCTCGAATTCTGCGGCGATCCGTTTGCCATTGACGAATGTTCCATTCTTGCTGTTGTTGTTTCTTATTGCATACCCCTGATCAACCGGATAAAAGAAAGCATGCTGGCCTGAACAGAAAGGGTCAGGAAGAGGGATATCGTTGTCGGATGACCGGCCTATAGAGACTTTATCCTGCGGAAGCAAAAATTGAAAAGTATCGCCCTCTTTGGGATAAATATATAATTTAGGCATTGAACTCAACCCCTTAAATTATAACAATCTGAGGGGAACAATATCAAGTGAATTTGACCTTTTCTAAGGGCTTGATCATTTTTTTGCACTTTCTCACTCTGTCCTCGAACGAAATATCATCGATCAAAGGAAAAAGGACTTCTTTGACTTCCCTGAGCAAGATATTATCCAGAAGCTCGATGGAGTAGTCGATCGATTTTTTTGTGCCCATACATATATTTTGGTAGGCCTTGATGATGTCATCGGGCGAGTAGATCAAGCTGAGGAGTTCGAATATGTGCTTCAGCGATCGGGCGAGAGTCTTCTCCATATCGCTGACCAAATGTTCTTTCCTGCGGTCTGCCATCAGATCGTGCATTTCAAGGAGAACAAAGTAACATTTCTTGATGACCTGGATCGTTTTTTCCAGTACGGGCTTTTTAGGAAACTGAATTTGAGGTTGTCTTGTCCTCATTTTGTAAAGAGCTTCTATGAGTTCACTTTCGATCTCATTGTCTTTCTTTTTTAGCTCGGAGGCCAGCAGATCGGCAGCTCGCTGTGTCCCCACTCGCTCCAAGATGTCGGGAATGGCTTTTCTTGTTGTCAAGTTAACGTCAAGGTCAGATAGATAATCCTTGAGGATTCCTGTGATTTTGTCCTGGTAAGCAACCAAAGCTTTATGGGCAAAGCTCTCTACTCTTGCTGTGGATAGGTGATTGATAAGATGGGGCACGAATTCCCGCCTCTTGATCCTGCCGGCGCTTTCGATTGCATACCTCAGAACATCGGGGGATTTGTCCTTGAGCAGCTTGGTCAGCTCGCTCGCAACGGGTGAATCCGGTTCCATCATTCCAAGGACTTTAGCCGCCTCCATCCTGGAGACCTCACCTTTATCGCCCTTCTCATCCACGATTTTATCGATCTGTTCTTTCAACACCTGTTGATAGACCTCTTGGGACATGATCTCCTGGATCTGCGAACTGAGGTCTTCCTGCTCCAAGGTGTCATCGTCCTTTGGAAGGAGCAATTCGCCATCCAGTTCCAATAGGGAGTCCATAGCACATGCTTGAACCTGATCCGATTTGTAGGTGATAATGCTTCGCAGCTCCGGACTCATTTTCTCTCTTTTGATCAGATCAAAGAGGTTCATCGCATACAATACGGAGCTCCGGTCTTTGCTCTGGAGTGTGTCAAAGACAAGTTTTGTCATATCGATATCGACAGCCTCCGATAGAAACTTGTCAGCATCTTGCCATTTAATCTTCAAGTTTTTTTTGACATTGCCGACATATTCGCGGGTGATCCAACGATTGAGAAAAACCCAGAGAAGGCAAAGACCTGAAATGACCAAACTGATATGCACGAGCGAAAACTGAAAGAGAAATACACTAACGAGAAGGAGAGTTGCAGCAATTCCTTTGGCGAATTTGTTCACGAACATATCTATGAACACCTTGGCCTTGTATTTAATTGCGGGTGCGATCGGAATGTACAACAATTCTCGAACGGATTGGTTAAGAGAGTGGGCTAAGCTTTTATCTCCTCCTTTAATCACTGCTCCCCAATAAAGGAGGAATGCGGAGGGGAGAAAAAATAAAGCGACCGATGCAGCACAAAGAAAAAGAGGAGCGATCGATAGCGCCAAACGCATCCCGAAATTTTTCAATATCCTGTTCGTAAGAAAGACATGAACGAGGTAAGAAAAGACAAGGAGTCCCGTGAAAAAGGTCCCCAGGAATGCCGTCCTTTCATCCTGCCCCACAATCGTCCTTTCAACGACTGAATTGAACTGAAAATCCACCATTGTCGTTATGATAATGGCTAAAGTCATGATAGCGCTTAAAATCAAGAGATAGCGGCTTTTTCGGATGATGTTAAAGCTCTCAACGTACCCCGTTTGGGATTCTTCCTTTGATGCTGTGCCCAGTGTTTTGTCTCCTATTGCCTCGAGTGATCGCCGGCTCAACAAGAACACGATCGGAATGCATGGGAGGAGTAAGATCGGACAGATCAGGAGCAGATCCGTAGTCCCCACTCCCCGGGCCAAAAATCGAGCGAGCAATGAACCCGCAATCCCACCTAGTAACCCTCCGCTCACAAGGAAACCGATCAGACGTTTGGCCTGTCTGGGGTGATAGATATCATTGACCAGAATCCAGAATTGGGTCACTGTCGTTATCGTAAAAATATCACACCACACCCAATAGATCATGGACAGCCATCCCCATTCCTTCTGGAAAAGAAACCAAAAAAGGAAAAGGTTGACCATAAAAAATATCAGGCTTAGCGAGATATACACATTCCGCTTAACGGCATGCAGCAGCTTGGTGTTGAGTGAAACGACAAAACCGATGAGTATGGCCGTAGAGAGATAGGCAAAAGGAAGGTGTTCAGCATCCAGCGATTCTAAGAAGTTCGCAATTTTCACGGGTTTGATGATGTAGGCTGGGCATGTGATCAAGAAAAAATAGATGAATAATAGAAAAGCGGTGGGCCTCTCTCCAGCTTTAATATCGGCGATTCTGGAGAGGGCCTTATGGAATGATCTTGTTTTCATATTTCGCCTTTAAAAATGGGGAAAATCTTTAAGTAGGGCACGGCATCTGGCTATCCTTTCTTTGGGATTGAGGTTCTCGATGAGCGGGAATAAGGCATCCTTGATCTCTTTTTGCATCAGGTTATCGAGAAGTTCCACCGCATAGGCAACTGAATCCTTGGTGCCCATTCGAATGTTTTGGTAGGATTTCATGGTATCTTCATGGGGATAGATCAGACCCAGAAGTTTGAAGATATTGGATAGCCGATTGATCAGGTGCTGTGGCATGTCAGTCCTCGTGCGAGGATCTTGGTTTTTAGGGGAGCGCTTCTCCAAAGTTTCGATCAGATCACTGCAATACTCTTTGATATGCTGTGCAATCTTATCCTTGACAGACCTTTCTTTAAAATAGACATCAGGTCTTGTTGACCTTATACGGTCCAGAGCATCGATGAGCTCGCTCTCTAGGATATCTTTTTGGTCCTCCATCTCCCATAGGAGAAAATCGGCCGCTTCCTGATTGCCGATCCTTGCCATCGCTGCGATCACTTCCTTTTTCAGCTCGGTGTTGATCTGGGGATCCCCTAGGTAATCAGCAAGAGTTCCTGTGATCTTTGGGCCATATTTTTCCAGCGCAGCTCT
>JASFPP010000249.1:0-5269 GCA_050115915.1 Candidatus Aminicenantota bacterium | reverse complement strand
TGTCCTTCCCTTTAAATGAAAATGAAGATGTCCGTGCGGGCACTCTTAGATTCTCTATTTTTGTCAACCTGTTTATGAGCTCATCAGCCAATCCGTCACAAAAATAGGCTTGGTCTTCCTGAGGGCTTAAATCCGCAAAAGGAAGGACGGCTACAGAAGGCTTATCTGAAATGGGTATGGCTGTTTCTTTTTTAATGAGAGATTGCCAAATAAAAAGGCCTAGTACAACCGCAGCGATTATAATTAAAGCTGGTATTACAAATTTCTTCTTGCTGATGGTCACAGTTATTTCTTTTGAGGTGATAGGTTTCTTTTTAGGAGCGCTCTCCGCAGAAGTTGGCATCCCTCTTTCAATATTTTCTAGTTCTGACCGCAGTTCTCCTGCTCTTTGAAACCTGTTGTCCTTATCTTTTTCCAAACACTTGAGTATGAGTTGGCTTAAATGATCAGAAATTTCAGGATTGTATTCCTTCGGATCTTCAGGAGCTTCGCCCTTATGCTTCATGGCAATGCTTAAAGCCGTGTCGCCTTCAAAAGGCACTCTGCCCGTCACCATTTCATACAAAATCACACCCAAAGAATAAATATCAGACCGTTGGTCTACTTCTTTGGCTTCTGCTTGTTCAGGTGACATATACTCAGGAGTTCCTATCATTACGCCTGAACCTGTTATTCCTTTTTCTTTCAATGACCGAGCAATACCAAAGTCCATAATCTTAACATTGCCCTCTCGGTCTATCATGATATTACTGGGCTTTAAGTCTCTATGTATAACTCCCGTCTTGTGGGCTTCTGACAGTCCCGCACAGATTTGTTTGGCTACCGAAATAGTTGTCCCTAGTGCCATTTGACCTGATTGTCTGATAAATCCCTTCAAGTCTTGACCAGACACATACTCCATAGTGATGTAATGGGTTCCTTTTTCCTCATTAATGTCGAACATCTTACCGACATTTTTGTGAGTGATCTTCCTGGCAATCCTCAGTTCATTGCCGAACCGTTCTAGAGTCTTTTTATCGGACGCTATCTCTTGCTTTATAAGTTTTAGGGCAACCTTCTCGTTAATCTTTGTATCAGTAGCCTTATAGACTCTACCCATACCTCCTCTGCCGAGTCCTTCAATAATCTGAAAACGCCCTGCGAATGTGGAGCCCGTGGTTAGTTCTTCTTTCGCAGCTTCCAAAGTTTGGGTGAGAATGGGCTTCTCTTCAGATTCTTGTATCTGAGTGCCGCACTTTTTACAGAACTCAGAGTCTCGAGCGTTTTCCGTTCCGCAGTTAGAGCATGCTATACCCATTTAGACCCCCTATCTCATTTCGAAAAAAAGAATATCATTTAATCAATGGAGAATCAATCGGAACTTAAGGAGCTTAAGATAGGAACAGAGGACAGGCCACACCCCTAGGGACAAATACAGGTTTCTATTCAATCTACTTTGGCTGTTCTTCAGTACTCTCAAACTCACGGCTGCATTTATTGCAGTGGTAGAACTTCACATCGAAGTCCTGTGTCTGATCGTGCGGATTCTCTTTTGCCATCCGGATACGATGTTGGATAGTGATATCCCGGATGGAATCTTGGCCACAAAAGGGGCAGCGCATAAATTTGTGCACACTCATTTCAATACTTTTGGCCTCAGTTTTGCGTCATACCGCTCCCCGATGGTCATAGTATGCCCGGACTTTTGGGGCGGCCGTTGAGTTTCGTTCATTGTATCCTCTTCTACCCTGAAAATTAGTCTGGAACTCTCAGAATTTTTGTATAACGACTTGGGAACCGTGGTGAATAACTTCTAAATCAGGGCCAAAATTCTCTATAAAAGAGTCGATCGCCAATTTCGGCCTCTTCACGAGAGGGAGATCTCGCCTCCATTTGTAATCATCAAAAATGATGAAACCTTCATCTCTCAATAAATCCCAACTGAGAACCGCATCTGTCAATACATCCTTAGCAACGTGGGAGCCGTCGATGTAAACAACGTCAAAGGATTCGAACGGAAGATTCCTGAGTCGAATTTGGGATCTGTCCTTGATCACTTTTACTTTATCTGCAAGTCCAGAAAGTTTAAGATTCGCCAGGAACCGTTCCTCCAAGTTATCGGGAAAAATATCGATGGCTGTCGCCCTCGCCGTTGGATGAGTGAGTATGTTTTCCAACATCCAGAGCAGAGATCTCCCTTCGTAGATACCTATTTCAAGATAGCAGATGTTGGGCTTTCCTTTAATCGATTTCAGCGTTTTTTCCCAAAGAGGAATTTTATGTGTGAACCAATCTTCAGTGAACACATAATCTTTCTGATAGGGATTCTGAACCTCTGTGTGGGTTGATGCTTTCCTACAAACCGGCCACAAGAATAGTATTCCAGCCAGTATAACTAGGGGCGTAATTCTTTGATTTTGACTCTTGAATGGCATTATACCTATGGTTGCCTCAGATTTTTTAAAATTGATTTTTGCATATGCTTGAAGAGCGTGCATTTTTGCTCTGATTCTTTGATCCAACCAATGTGAGGAAGTATAAATTATGAAAAAATAAGATGTCAAGGATGGTTTAGAAGGGCTTGGGTGCATGCATCACACGAGCAGGAGAATCTCTATGGTCGAAATTCGCCGAGAAAAACCCGATCATATCAAACAGATTTATTCACTCAATGAAGCGGCTTTTGAGGATTCTGCTGGAGCACGGATTGTGGATGCTCTCCGTGAGAACTGTCCTGGCACTCTTTCCTTGGTAGCTAAGGCTGAGGATGAGATTGTGGGATATATCTTTTTCTCACCAGTAAAAATTGAGTGGTCTGGAACTGTGATAAAGGGAATGGGTCTTGCCCCAATTGTCGTGCGTCCAGACAGACAAAGACAGGGAATCGGTTCCCGTCTTGTCCGAGCTGGACTTGAGATACTTGAGGAGCAGGGATATGCCTACGTCATTGTAGTCGGACATCCCGGGTTCTATACGAAACTCGGATTCGAACCCGCTTCTAAATACCATCTCACATGCCATTGGGAGGGAGTTCCTGATGAGGCTTTCATGATCGTTGTCAATGATCCTTCGTCTATCCTGGTGTAAAAGGCGTGGCACGGTTCAGGGATGAGTTTGATGAAGCAATGTGAGTGGAGGAAAAGGATAAGTGTAAAGCGCCCTCAGTGGGGATATCCCTGACATTGATCCGGAATCCAGAGTCATTTGTCTATGCAGACTTTTATCGCGGGCAAAATTCAGGCTAAAATGTGCCTGCAATTGTCTACTTTTGACTAACGGTGGTTAAGTTAAAGACGCCTTCTAACCCTGGAATAGGGGAGAAATGAGTCATATGTTCTCGGGCTCATAACCTGGAGATCACTGGTTAAAACCCAGCTTCGTCTTGAGATAGGCCTGATACTTGATTTTAGCCAACGTTAACAATCACAATTATCTGCGAAACTGCAGCTACGGAGTAGTCACCTGAGAGGTTGCAAATACCTCCTTTGTTTGGGTAGGCTACTATAGATGATTACATCAAGGAATCATGGTGAAAAAGCTGACTATAGTTATTACCTGTAAGCTGGATGATACCAACAAGGCTCGCATTGCAGCTGCGGATCCGGCGATAGAAATCGTAGATGCCTCACAATTGCACGGTGCCGAGCAGGAAGGAGATTTTAACCATAGGGATGAGTTCGATAGAATCCTTGCACGTACAGATGTAACATACGGATTGCTGCCGCCGAAAGAGCTTGTAAAACGAGCGCCGAATTTAAATGGGTGCAGACCGTTTTGGCGGGATTGGACCAGGAAATATATGAAGGTATTTTCAGAAGCCCCGCTTTAGTCACAATACCAGCGGTATGCACAGCGTCTAGACCATAGAGCTGGTGTTCACCATGATGCTGATGTTCACCAAACGCTCCCTGTTTTCGCTCAAAATGCAGGAGAAAAAGAGATGGGAGAGGTCTGTTCCTGCCCTGATAAGCAGCAAGACTATAGGGATTGTGGGGCTCGGCAGTATAGGCAAAGAGATAGCGCATATGGCCAAAGCGTACGGTATGAAGGTTTTGGGCACACGCCGTTCGGTGAAACAGCCGACAAGACCCAGAAATGTGGACCGCCTGCTGCCCTCCGCCCAAATAGAAGAGCTGCTGCGATAGAGCGACCTTGTGGTCCTGACTATTCCTTCTACAACAGATACGGTCGTTCCGATCGGGCGAAAGGAGTTACAGGCGATGAAGTCAAGCGCTTACCTCATTAATATCGCCAGGGATAGTGTGATAGATGAACCGGCGCTGTTAGAGGCACTCCGCAACGCAACCATTTCTGGAGCGAGGCTGGATACCTTATATATGGAGGGACCGCTTCCTCCCGATAGTCCGTTCTGTGACTTGCCCAATGTTATTATTAGCTCCATCTCTGCGGCAGGCTGGAAAACTACTATGAAGTGGCCACGGATATCTTCTGTAAGAACCTTCGAAGATTCGTTGACGGCAGAAGGCTGATCAAACTCGTAAATAAAAAGCGGGGCTATTAGCGGTTAGGTGAAACGGAAACACCTGCCCGCTGTTGAGCATAACCTTATATGCCAAACTGTCGGCGGGATCAGGTGATATTGAAAGTTTTTTCCTCCATCGTCTTGACCAGGAGCATGAGCACCTCATTTACTGGCGTAGGGATGTTATGCTTTTTACCCTCCTCCACCACGCAGCCAGTGATGGTATCAATCTCCGTCCTGCGGCCGGCTTCGATATCTTGCAACATGGATGATTTGGGTTTTTTGCCGGATTCTTTAAAGGCCTTTAACGTGTTTAGAAGCGGTTGAATGGGATCCTCAGGGTTGGCTAGGTTGATATTTTTAGCCCTGCATACTTCAATCTGTTCATTTGCTATTTTATGCATCAAGGCTCTGGTTGAGGGGTGATTCATAATCTCGTCATTAGTCAAACGCAGGATGGATGTCAGGCTTAGAGGCGAGTTCTGGAAAACCTTATTCCAGATAGCATCATGCACGTTGGCATAAACATTGGCATCCACACCCGCTTTGCGGAATGCATCGGCCACCTTATCCACTGTTGGGCTCAGAACACCGTTCATAGGCCCTAGCTTAATGCCTCCTGTTCCGGTTACCCATAGCAGATGATTGACGGCAAGGGGAGTTACATTACAATAGAAAACACCGCCCAGAACATGAGATTCGTCGTTCAATACCTCTGCGATGGTTTCGATGTTGCCTGCGCCGTTTTGTACCGAAAGAACATACGTATCAGCACCGACAACTTTACGGGCGCTTTCTATAGCGTTC
>JASFPP010000248.1:0-5279 GCA_050115915.1 Candidatus Aminicenantota bacterium | reverse complement strand
AAAACAGAGGAGGAAAAAATACATAATACGCATCTGAAACTCCTGGGGAAGACTCCCTATTTCTTACTTATTTCAATCAGCAATAAACCATTAATGTTAGAAAAATTCAATCCGAACACCAAATACGACAATCTATTTATTTTCCGTACTTCATAATTTCCCTTTTGATACAACATATCATTGCAGGCTTTTTTTCAGAAGAGCATCCAGATTTTCTCTTTCGGAAGGCGACATGAGATCGTAGTATCTTTTTTTATACTCACTAAGCAATTCAAAGGCTTTAGTCTTGTTCCCGGTGTTTAAATAGGCCATTGCCAGATCGAAACGAGCTCTTCTGAATTCCGGGTCTGCTTCCAGGGCTCTTTCCCAGCAGTAGACAGCGCCCCCCAGATTCCCCTGCTGCCTGTAAGCATGACCTAATCCAAAATAAGGAACCGCATATCCGGGATCGAGCTCGATCGCTTTTTTGTAGTATTCGAAACATCTCGAAAAGAGGAAAGAAGACTTGGTTTGGATGCCATGGGAATAACAGGCATTAGCGAGGT
Organism: Candidatus Aminicenantota bacterium; assembly: GCA_050115915.1. Classification (GTDB taxonomy): domain Bacteria; phylum Acidobacteriota; class Aminicenantia; order Aminicenantales; family Aminicenantaceae; genus WTAW01. Next base: position 4,734 of record JASFPP010000248.1, on the reverse strand, counting down.
TGTTGTAAAGCTCAGGATGTTTGTCATCCAGGGAAAGCCCCATCTCGAATGCTCTAATCGCCTCGTCGAAACGCCCTTTACGGGCATAGGCCGTTCCGAGCTGACTCCATATTTCCGGATCGTACTCGGCTTCTCTGATCCTCGAGTTTTCAAAAGTACTGATGGCTTTGTCATACTGTTCGACAGAAACAAGGCCTTTTATGAATTCGATAAAAATCTCGTAATTGGAAGGCAGGGCGTTATGCCCTTGCTCCAGCATCGAAATCGCTTCCTCTGTGTTTCCTGTTTCCTCGTAGATGGCAGCCAGGTTCTTATAGGCCATATCGATATCTTTTCTCTCTTTCAATACTCCCCTCAAGAGCTCGATTCCGGCGTCTTTTTTTCCATTCTTATAGAGTTCCCAAGCATAATTAGCTCTGTTGATAAATGGAAGAAGAGTCTTTATATCGTCTTCGATGCCAAAATCCTTCTTTTGTGTCGTTCCTACGCTCGAGACATAGCCCAAGCTGGCCAGTCTTTCACGAGTTTTCCGGTCGACGGCCTGAGACGCATCGAATTTTTCAGACGGAGTCAGGGCATCGATTATCTCCTTAAGCTGTGACCTGAGTTTTGCGACATTTTTTTGTTCAATCCGGTTATCGAGCTCATCAAAATCACGGTCAAGCTCATAGAGTTCAGGAATGGGCGAGTCGATGAACTTTTTTGTCTTAAGGATAAAACCTCGAAGGGGAGCCCATCCGCGGCTGTAATGGGGATACAGGGATTCGAAGTAGATTGGCTGTTCCTTCAATTTTTTTCCCTTCAAGGCCGGGAGGAGAGAGGTCCCTTGAAGATAAGATGGTTTCTCGATCTGCAGCACATCACAGACCGTTGGGAATATGTCGATATGGCTCACATAGTGCGTGATGCGATCCGGTGCACCTTCAGGAAAGACGATGATGAGAGGAATCCAGGTGGAAGAGTTATAAGCGAAATAGCCATGAGTTTTCTCACCGTGCTGACCCAATGATTCCCCATGGTCCCCGGTGAATACGACGAGAGTCGACTCGAATAGGCTATTCTCTTTCAAGTGCTCGAATAATCTTTCCAAAGCCGAATCGATGTAGGCTACCTCGCCATCATAGGGATGCTCTTTGTACCGGGTTTTGTAAGGCTCTGGCGGATCGTAGGGGGCGTGCGGATCCCAACAGTGGATCCAGAGAAACCAGGGAGATCTCCGGCCTGCGAGCCAAGTCAAAGCAGACTCGACCACATCTTCGGCATTTCTTTCTAAAGAGGCGAGTTTTTTTGAGTGAGTACGGCTGTAGCTATCATCGTAGACGTCGAAACCCTGCGATAATCCGAACCTTGAATCGAGAGGGTAGGCTCCTACAAACGCGCCTGTTGCGTAGCCATTATTCTTGAGATGTTCAGCCAGAGTCAGCAAGTCTTCACGGACGATAAAATTTAAATTTTCATGGACGCCGTGATAGTTGGGAGTGGTTCCTAAAAGGATGTTGGCATGAGAGGGGAGTGTGGTCGATGTGTTGGCGAAAGCCCTCAAAAAGAGCACGCCTTTTTCAGAGATTCGATCGATCTGTGGAGTTTGGGGGCTTTGACAGCCATAACAGCTCAACCTGTCAGGTCTGAGCGTGTCAATGGTGATGAGAAGGACATTGTGCTTCGCTTCGTCTTTCGTCAAAGAGTACGAAGAAGTGGGGATAAAAGTCATAAAAATAAGAAGCAGGATTAGAGAAAGAAGGATCGAACAGAATAATTCCTGGAATCGCCTGGTTCTTTTTCTTTGTCTATTCTCGATGTTCATGATCTGTATAAAATTCATTCCTTGAAATATCCTGTCCCAATATATAATTCTAGCGGAAATTACAAAATTTTTCTTCACTTCAAGGGAGGTAAATTTTTAAATTTAGTGGGGAAGAGGGAGGGACGTGTCCCTCCCTCTTTTTGTATCTTCTAATACAATTCGCTCTTTCTCTCCTAGAAAGTGAACCGCACTCCAAAACGGATAGAACGGACACCGTAAGCGCTGGTCAACTCACCATAGGTTGAGCTCAGATCGATCTCCGGGGGATCTCTGTAAGGCCAGATGTAGGGGGCGGGATTTCCGTTAATGTTGTACCCACTTCGTCCAAAGAGGTTGAAGATATCGCAGATAAGGCCAAGCTTGCCGAAGTCGCTGATATTGAAGGTTTTCTCCAGCCTCATATCGAACATAGTGTAAGGGGGATTTCTCCGGGTCCCGTCTGGTTCGGCCCAGATGCTAGAGGCATAGCTATCCTGGGTGTCGATGCTAGAGGGGAAATACACACGCCCAAGTGTTCTTCCCCAGGCTGATCCCGAGCGGTGCTGGAAATAGCCTGTGAGGATAATGTCATAGGGGAGTATGACCGATCCCATGAGCTTGACCTGCCAAGGCCGGTCGAATGCCACACGGCCCCAACTGTTGATCATCACATTGGGGTTGTCGAACATCCCTGACTCACCTTCTGTGGCGCTGTACCCGGGGTCGCAATTGCCTTTAAAGGAAGAATACAGGACGGATCCCTGCAGCTGCCACCTGTTGGACATCCTCTTGTTGAAGGTCAGGATAAGAGCCGTGTATTCTCTCTTGGCTTCCGGAGGATTCGCCCCTTCGTAAGTCCGCGTAGGTGCGTAATCAGCCAGGCCGTAAACTGTCATGTTCTGGTCATCCGAGGTACCCCACTCGCCATCCAAACCGGGATCGACGAAGTCATAGGGGAGCCAGATGGGACGGCCCTGGTCATCGGTAGCATTGGGATCATAACCGTTGTTCTTATCCACGTCCTCGACGATATTTTTGTTCTCTTTATAGACAAATTGGAGTCCAACTTTAAAGTCTGCAACCAGCTCGTGTTCGATACCAGCCATGAATTCATGCATATAAGGCGCCTTTAAATCGTCGGGGTAGTATTGGTAATTGGGGTCTTGAACGTCATAGCTGGTCAATCTGTAATAATCTCCATCTTCATCGATATACTGAGGATCAACGGGTGCTCCATACCGGCCATCTGGGAGGGGAAGATCCATGTAGCCGTTTCCGTTCGCATCGTACCAGTACCAGTTCATAGCTCCGCCGCTCATGATGTTGGCGGCGTTGTACTTCGCAGACCAGATGGGCTCATAGTAGCGGCTGAAAGAAGCCTTAAGGGCTGTCTTTCCATTTCCGAAGAGGTCGTAAACGATCCCAATCCTCGGCGATAGCGTCGTGAATTCGACGATCTTTTTCCAGGGCGTGGTGATGGCATCGAGTGCAGAGGTTTGGTTGAACTCGATGTCAGGATCATTGTGATACTGATCGTTCAGCGCCTCGAGCAGGATGTTGGGATTCGGATCATTGAGCGCGGGATTCATGAATTCTGGCCCGACATTGTAGCGCATATCGGGCCGTGTCATCTCGGGTTCGTACTGATAACCGTAATCGAAACGTAGACCGACGTTAACCGCAAGCCTTCCGAAGACCGCGTTGTCCTGAACATATGCAGACCAACGGCGGGTGTTGTCGTATTTCCACACAACGCCTCGCTCTGCAAAAGGACGCATTCTCAGCCGGCCACGCTTGCCTGAGGTCGAATAGTAGTACTTATTCCCGGCGTTGTAATCTCTCCAGTACGTGTAGTAAGGATTGTCGCCCGGCTCATAGCCCTTATACCTGTCGAGTCCGTAAACCGTGTGTTCGAACTCTCCCCCGATCTTGAATTCGTGGCTTCCGCCGAAGAGATCATCGGCGAAGTGCGTCATCGAAGCCGAAGCGAGGGCTTTTTTACGGATGTAATCGTCCCCGTAATACGAATTTCCCCACCTGACGGCTTCCTCCCTGTCGTAGACAAAATAGTTGTCCTTGTACTCCGGACGCAGAAGGATGGGAAAATGGCGGTAAATGTAGGTCCCTCGCACATCGACGAATGTGTTCTGGTTCAGAACCCAGTTGAGCTGGTGCGTTGTAGTGTGGCTGTTCTCGTGGTCCCAAACGATGGTGCACGCAAAGGTGTAGGTATTGCTCGTTCTGTTCTGGTATACGGGTTCATAGATGTTGTTCCAGTGGTACATGCCCATGTACCGGATATTGGGAGTGATCTGGAAGGTCAGCTTCCCGAAGCCCATCCACTCCTCATGTTCAATATCGAAATGTTGCAGCTCTGCTTCACTGAACGTCCATTCTCTCAAGTTGATTCTCTGCAACCGGATATCATATGTCTCCGGATTTGCTCGCGCCCAGAGCTGGCGGCGGCCGTTGAGGAAGAACCAGAGCTTATCCGGAACAATCGGTCCGCCGAAGCTTAATGTGCCGTCTTTGTAATCCATGTACGATTCGGGAGCGTTGACACCGACTGCTTCCAAATCCTCCGGACTCAGCAGTTGGTTGACCAGGCTTTCATCGCTGTAATAGGCGGACAAACTTCCTGAATATTTGTTTCCTCCACTCTTGGTGACGATGTTGACAACGACAGAATCGGCCTGTCCCACTTCGGCCGGAAGAGAGCCGATGCCGAATTCGATCTCTTCATAGACATCGACGTTGATGTTGGCCATAGGATAGAATGTCGCCGGGTCGTTCATCGGGACGCCGTCCAGCTGGTAGAGCTGGCTCCTGACCGTTCCTCCCAGTATGGAGGAGGTCCGGCGGTAATCGACTCCTTCAGAAACAGCACCCGGGATGGAATTCTGGATCCCATAGAGGTCCCGGTTCATAGGGATTGTCGCCAAGAATTCAGC
>JASFPP010000247.1:0-5303 GCA_050115915.1 Candidatus Aminicenantota bacterium | reverse complement strand
CAGCAACCTCGGCACGTGAATAATCCATGCATAAACTCATTTTTAGAGTGTGATGAAAATTAGGAATGTAGACTATACCAAAATTTGAGCGACGGGTCTATATTTTTATGTCTTTGAATTCGCCGTTTACTGATCAAAGCGTATGCTGGTATAATTGAGGCCATGACCAAAGAGGAATTGTTCTATACAGAGATTTTTTCACCGGATTATTTGCGTAAATTTAAGGTCAAAAAGTTCCTCTTTGACGGCCGGACAAAATACCAGCATGTCGAATGTTTTTCCAATGCACTTTTGGGAAAAGTTCTCTTTTTAGACAAAAAGATCCAGTCCGCTGAAGTCGATGAGTGTGTTTACCACGAATCTCTTGTTCATCCGGCCATGATAGCTCATGCGAGCCCCCAGAAGATCCTAATTCTCGGCGGGGGAGAGGGGGCCACTCTGAGAGAAGTCTACAGACATTCCACGGTCAAAAGCCTCACGATGGTGGACATCGATGAAGAGCTTGTGGAGATTTGTAAAAGTCATCTCCCAGAATGGTCCAAGGGAGCCTACGAAGACACCCGAACGCGCCTCGTTTTTGGAGATGCGCGTCAGTTTATCGAAGATACAGAGAATAAATTTGATGTCATTATCTCGGATTTGACAGAACCACTGGAAGGGGGGCCTTCTGTATACCTGTTCACCCAGGAGTTCTACGCAAAGATCAACGAAGCGTTGGACGAAAATGGGATCTTTGCCCTGCAGGCGGGGAGCGCGGACCCAACCTACCATGAATTTTATACTTCGTGTACCAAAACTCTAAATTTTGTGTTCCCCATAGTCAGGCCCTACTGGACTTTTATGTTTTCGTTCGGCGGCCCTTGGGGATTCGTTGTGGCCTCCAAAAAAACAGACCCTCTTGCCTTGGAAAAGAACGATGTCAAAGAAAGGATCGGCTTGAGGAATATTAAGGGATTGAAGTTTTACCATGAGGGGCTCCACGAAGGAATGTATGCACTGCCAGGCTATCTTGTGGAAGGACTCGAAAAGGGAAGATTATTGACCGATCGAGAGCCATTTATTTGGGAACAATGACGGATTCTGAAAAAGATAAAGCCCAAAATAGCAAAGAGATCCGGGAATATCATGACTCTTCTGTCGGACTTTTTTTCAATGTCGATTCAGTCCTTCACAGCGAGCGAACGGACTATCAGAAAATCGATGTCGTGGAGAATGAATCATTCGGAAAAATTCTCCTGTTGGATGGGCTCGTCCAGACGACAGAGAAGGATGAATTCTTCTACCATGAGATGCTCGTTCATCCTGCGCTGACGACGCGATATTCAATTCAAAATACACTGATAATCGGTGGAGGCGACGGAGGAGCCCTCAAAGAGATCCTTCGCTATCCCGTCGAAACGGTCTGTCATGTGGAGATCGACGCTCAGGTCATCGAAGTCGGAAAAAAATATTTCCCCTGGCTTTCTCCGTGTCTCAATGATAGGAGAGTCGAACTCGTCATTGCAGACGGTCTGGAGTTTTTAAAAGAGACGCAGAGGACATTCGATGTCATTTTAGTGGATTCTTCAGAACCAGTCGGTCCCTCTGTATCCTTGCATCGGCGAGATTTTTACGAGACAGTAAAGAAACGCCTCAACGGAAAAGAAGCTATTGCCGTCGCACAGATCGGGTCTCCCCTCTATCACCTCGAATTCATAAGGGAGTGTCGGGCTACGTTCAAGGAGATCTTCAAAACAGTCCGGTTTTACTTGGGGTCTGCCCCATCCTATCCCGGTGGCAGCTGGTGCTATGTTTTTCTCTCGGATAATGCCGATCCGCTGGCCCTTTACAGAGATCCTCCCCCAGGGCTCAGGTATTACAATCGGGACATCCACAGGGCGGCATTTGCTCTACCGCCATTTATAAGGGATAAGATTTAATAGTTGAGTTTGCCCTCAGCGTGTCTTTGGGACAACACTCTCAGCATGTCTTCTGTCATGGCTGCTAGGTCGTAGCTGGGTTCCCACCCCCATTCCTCACGCGCAGCTGAATCGTCGATGGAGTTGGGCCAGGAGTCGGCAATCTCTTGCCGGAAATCAGGCTCATAGGTGCATTCGAACTCGGGGATATGCTTTTTTATCTCGGCAGCGAGCTCGCCGGCTGAAAAACTCATCGCTGTCATGTTAAAATCCGAGTAGTGCTTGAGCTTGGAGAAATCGGCCTCCATGAGGTCGATGGATCCTTTGAGACAATCCGGCATGTACATCATGGGCAAGCGGGTGTCTTCTCTGACAAAACAGGTGTATTTTTTATTTTTGACAGCTTCGTAATAGATGGCGACAGCGTAATCGGTTGTGCCTCCGCCCGGGAGTGTTTCATAACTGATGATGCCCGGGTATCGACAGCCGCGGATGTCCATATCAAAACGTTTGACATAGTAATCACAGAGAAGTTCTCCCGCGACCTTTGTAACACCATACATCGTCTTCGGTCTCAAGACTGTCTCTTGAGGAGTGTTGTCGAGGGGTGTTTCGGGACCGAAAGCAGCGATGGAGCTGGGGATGAAGATTCGAGTCATGTCATATTCGAGAGCGAGATCGAGGATGTTGTATGTGCCGTTCATGTTGACATCCCAGCAAAGCTTGGGGTTCTTCTCTCCAACAGCAGAAAGGATCGCTGACATATGATAGATGGTGTCGATGTTGTATTTTTTAACGACTTCATCAATCGTCTCTTTTTTGGTGACGTTGATGAATTCGAATGGACCGGAGTCGCGAAGTTCCGGGCTGGGTTGTGTCCTATGACCGGTAGCCAGAACATTATCATTGCCATATTTTTTTCGTAGAGCCATGGTGAGCTCTGATCCGATCTGACCGACGGCTCCAGTGACCATGATCTTTTTCATTTCTTTCGCCATTTCCTTGCCTCCTAGACTGGAAATTATTGGATTTGTTTCAGGGGATTTTATATATTGCTTTGAGCAGGATGTCAACACTTCCTTCGTCTTTGATGAAATCGCATAGAAAGATGGTTTCCCTCCTTTATGTCGCTCCATCCATCATCCTCTACTATTTTTGCCTGGTTACGTTTATAGTTGACAGATGAAATTGACTTAAATTATTGGCAGCGTGTATTATGGGGAATCAACGCTAATAGAGCAAATCTGATGGAAGAGAAAATAGCGCTGGTCACGGGAAGCAGCCGGGGAATAGGGAGTGATATCGCTCTTAAACTTGCAGAAACGGTGGGCGGCGTTGCTGTTCACTACTTCAGTCAGAAACAGGCCGCATGGGGCGTTGTCGAGGCGATAAGACAAAGAGGAAAATTGTCTGCTGCATATCGTGCAGATTTGACAAGTGAGAGAAATGCAACTCTTCTTATCCAACGGGTGCAAAAAAAGTTTGGGCGTCTGGATATCCTGATCAACAACTTCGGCCCAATTTTGGTCAAGCCCTGGAAAAAGGTATCGGGCAAAGAATGGGAAACGGTTTATCGGAACAACCTTATGAGTGCGCTCTTTTGTATACAAGCAGCTCTTCCGGGAATGCGGAGAAGAAAGTGGGGAAGGATCGTGAACATCGGATACAGCCGCGTGGAGCAATTGACGGCATTCACGACCATCACTCCTTATGCGATCGCAAAAACGGGGCTTTTGCTGCTGACACGGACGGTTGCCCACACCGAAGCATCCATGGGGATCACTGTGAATATGGTCTCCCCGGGTTTGATGGAGGGGGGTGTGCTTCCCAAGGATGACCATGTCCCAGCGGGAAGACTCGGAAAATACGACGATATCTCAAGCGCTGTTCTGTTCTTAATCTCTGAAGATGCAGGGTACATCACAGGAACGAATCTGATCGTAGCCGGAGGCTGGAAGCTCTAGCTATCTTTTAGCCAGGATTATTCACGAATCGAGCCAACCCACCCTATTTCCAAGCCGCCCTCCGCCCGTTCACAAATGTGGAAGCAGTGGCTTTTTAGAGGTTTTTTTCCCAGAATTCGAGCATTGTGGTGTAAAGATGCACCCGGGCCGCCCGGTCGGCGATCCCGTGTTTCCTCATGGGATAGATCATCAGATCGAACATTTTGTTGGCTTTGATCAGTTCATCCACGAAGGTCCAGATGTTCTGGATATGGACATTGTCGTCATATGTGCCGTGCACGATGAGAAGCCGTCCGTGGAGATCTTTGGCATATCTGTTGAGATCATTTTTTTCATAACCCTCAGGATTTTCATCCGGGAGTTTCATCAAGGCCTCAGCCCAGATAGTATCATAGTACCTCCAGGCCGTGACAGCAGCCACAGCGATCCCGGCTTTAAACTCCTGGGACCGGGTCATGGCAAGGAGAGTGAATGTCCCGCCTCCGCTCCATCCCCAGATGCCCACTCTGTCTGGATCGATGTAGGGTTGGGCCTTGAACCATTTCACAGCTGCGACAAGGTCTCCCAGCTCACCGTCCCCCATGGTGTTTTTGAGGATCGTGTTTTCGAGAGTTTTGCTGATGCCTGTGGCGCTGCGGTTATCCACCGAAGCGACGAGATAGCCTTTCCTCAATAATATTTGTTCGAAATAACCCGAGTGCCAGGAATTCGATACCTCAGGAGCAGAAGGCCCCCCATAAACATTGAGAATAAGAGGGTATTTCTTGTGCGGATCAAAATCCTCAGGTTTGTAAATTTGTGTGGGAAGAGGAAAACCATCTTCAGCTGGGATAATGAAGAGTTTGGGGTGTTGCATGCCGAGCTTCTCCGGGATCTCTATCCTGGCTTTCGCAAGCATGGAAATCTTTGTTCCGTCGTTTTTGTGGAGCGTGAGGGATGGAGGTATTGATATTTTGGAATAACGATCTATGTAATAATCCGCATCGCGACTGAAAGCGATTCCGTGGGTTCCCTCTTCTTTGGAGATCCGCTCCAAACCTGTCCCATCCAGGTGAACCCGGTATAAGTGTCTTTCGAGAGAGGATTCTTTGAGGGCAGTGAAATAGAGCCAGTTTTTGGCCTCGTCGATGGCTGCAATAGCTTGCCGGATCCAATAAACTCCCCCTCCTGAAGATGCGATCGCCCATTCGCCTTTGGTCACCTGGTTGACAAGCTTTCCGTCCATCGTGTAGAGGTAGAGATGATTGTATCCGTTCCGTTCTGAGGCCCAGATGAAGTGTTTTCCATCCTCGAGAAAATGGAGGTCGTCGTGGATGTTGATCCAGCCTTCATTCATTTCTGTAAGGATATGGATGGGCTCTCCTGTGGAACGGTCAGCGATATACAGATCGAGTCGATCCTGGTTTCTATTCATCGTTTGAACGCTGAGTTTTGTGCTGTC
>JASFPP010000246.1:0-5315 GCA_050115915.1 Candidatus Aminicenantota bacterium | reverse complement strand
CGGTGATAATGGCTCGGAGTTAGATAAAGAAGCGGGCAAATTGTGGCTAATTGCTTTTCTTGATGAAATGACAGACGAAACTTATAAGCGAATAGGGATCTGGGAAGAACAGCCAGAAATAAGTCTTAAGCAGGCAGAAATTAACCTGAATGGGATTATGGTAAGGGCCGGAATAAAAATACAGTTTTAAAATCATAAGGGGTGGATTGAGCGCTTCCAAACCAAAGAATTTGCTAATATTTAGAGATATTATTAAAGATTTTCGCCTATTCCTTCTCCACAGATTTTAAGTCGATGATCACAGGAAGATGGTCTGAAGCCTGGCATAATGCTTCCGCAATTTCAGGGCTAACGGCCTTATTCTTGGGCTTGTTCACCGCTTTATTGAGGTGTTTCCCGTCATTTCCAAACACAGAGTAGCTGCCATCCGAATAGATCAATTCCTCATTATCTGCCAATCCGTATGAGATCAGGAACATATCATAGCGGTCGTCCAAGCCCCCGTCGGCACCACCGCCAAACTTAGATTTCCGGGTCGATTCTGTATGGATCCTCTTGTGTTTGGATTTGTCGTGCCATTTTCCGGTCTTATTGATGGGATCCATTAACCTCCCATTATTATTAACCTCATTCCCCGTCAATATCTTGAACGCTTTTTCAGTGCTCGACAGCATGTTGAACGACCCACACACCAAAAAGAGCTCATCGAGAACGAGCCCATCGAGATATGTTCTTAAAGTGAGGGCTTCGCTCTCCCGCTTCTTCTTAGCCCCTGCCCCCTCTGAGAAATGTACCGAATAGATCTTGAAGATGGTCCCTTTGGCTGTGCCCTTTTTGATCTTGATCTTGTACTCTGTGATATCACGAAAGGAAGTGGGGATCTGCTGGCGCGAGACGACCCTGAACATCTTTTTTTTGTAGAAAAGGGCATTGTCTGTATCCGGTCCATCGAAGAATGAGGCGGCCTTATACAATTTTGGCTTTTTTGGATTCAAGACTTCCTTCAAGAACTGACTCACGCCTGCTACACTCGTCATCTCCTGCACAACAAGAATATCGGGATTTAAAATCTCGATGAGGCTACGAAAATATTCCTCTCTTGGCTCCTCATTCATGTCAGGATAATCAAGGATATTCCACGAAACTATGCGAATTCCTTCGGATGATTCAATCTTGGCGATGAACACATCATTCTGATGTCCTGCAAGATGTCCCTGAATTGGGTTTTTGGTAGGAAAATCAGTAGATCCAGTTCTTCCTGCCACATAAAGCGCACCTTCGGAATCTACTGCAATGCCTCTGCCAAGATCCGTTTCAATACCACCAAGATAGGTGGAGTAGACGAGGGCACTTCCTAAAGAATTTACTATGGCGATGAAAACATCAGTCCCACCTCCATTATTCCACTTAATGGGATTTTTTAGAGGAAAATCGGTGGATACTGTAGATCCTGCTACATAAGCAGCATCTTGTGAGTGTACTTCAATGCCAACACCCCCATCCTCATCAGATCCACCAAGATAGGTGGAGTAGACGAGAGCACTCCCTGACGAGTTCACTTTGACGATGAAGGCGTCCCTGTTTCCTGCATTACTTCCCTGAAATGAATTATGGGTAGGAAAATCGACAGAATCAGTATATCCTGTCACATAAGTCGCTCCTTCTGAATCTATCGCAATGCCGCCGCCAGTATCCCATTCAATACCACCCAGATAGGTGGAGTAGACAAGAGCACTCCCTGACGATTTTACCTTTGCAATGAAGACGTCCCAGGATCCAGCAAGATTTCCCTGAATAGGATTCTTAGTAGGAAAATTTTCAGATCTAGTCCATCCTGTAACATAAGCCCCACCTTTTGAATCCACCGCTATTTCTTCTCCATATTCATCATCAGAACCACCCAGATATGTGGAATAGACGAGAGCACTCCCTGACGATTTTACCTTTGCAATGAAGACGTCCCGGGATCCACCATTATTTCCCTGAATAGGTTTTTTGGTGGGAAAATCTGTAGATTTGGTATTTCCTGTAACATAAGCCGCACCTTCGGAATCCACCGCAATGCCATATGCATCATCGTTATCAGAACCGCCCAGATAGGTGGAGTAGACAAGAGCATTTCCAGAAGAATTTAGCTTGGCAATGAAGGCATCTTCCCTCCCTCCTCCAAAACTACCCTGAATAGGATTCTTGGTAGGAAAATTTTCAGATCTAGTGCATCCAGTAACATAAGCCGCACCTTCGGAATCCACCGCAATGCCATATGCTTCATCGTTATCTGAACCGCCCAGATAGGTGGAGTAGACAAGAGCATTTCCAGAAGAATTTAGCTTGGCAATGAAGGCATCATCATATCCTACAAGAGTTCCCTGAATAGGATTCTTGGTAGGAAAATCTAAAGATGATGAGCGTCCTATCACATATGCCGCACCTTCGGAATCTACCGCAATGCCATATGCTTCATCGTTATCAGAACCGCCCAGATAGGTAGAGTAGATTAAAACCACAGGATCGATGATCAGATCATAATCCTTGTTATATTCTTCTATGTTGAAGCCGTAAGTATTGTCCTCAATTTTCCTGAATTCCGATTCAATTAGAACCTTTTCTTCCTCTATAACTTGACTGCACACAGGCTTTGAATGCTCTAATTCGCCAAACTCTGTCGTGATTACAAGGTTCCCCTCTTTATCTATTTTTGTTTTTTTAACATCTCCGTATTCAAAACATATCTCGGTAACTTCTCCACCAGGTCTTACGACAAAATCATATTCAATCTGCTTCTCCATGCCGTAGATTTTTAAGTCAATATTTGGATAAAGTTCCTTGTATAAAACTACACTTGAGGTTTGAATATTTGTTTGCCATTTTGACTTGTATTTTCCAATGAAATAATTCGCCTTGTGTTCTGTATCCTCTTCTGAAATTAATTCAGGATTGCTATTCGTATTTATGAAGGTCAGCCTCGAAACATCTCTATCATACACAAGATCTTCAGGATCATTTTTATCTCCTGGACTCAACCTCTTGGGTTCAGCACCTTCCTTCTTTATTCTCCTTGTACTGTCAAAGAGTAATCCTTCCTTTGTCAACCAGAGAGTGTATTTTGAAGCCTTTGCATAGAAGAGCGCCCTTTCATCAACCTGTCCTTCATTAGGAATAAAATACAAAGGGATTTTCCCAAAATCAGGACTGAGACTGAGATTCCGGGATAATTTGTCATTTTTGATCTGTTGTTGATTGGGTTGGATTTGATTCGTTTGCTCTATTTCTGTTGTGCCCTGAATTGAAAACGCGATCAATAAAACAAAAAGAACAGATATTTTGATAACAAGCTTAGCCACTTTTCCTCCTTTTGCTTATAAGGACGTGTCAGTATTGTCTTTTATCGACGAGTATTTTGTCAATAAAGATATGGTTCCTTGTCCACTCAGACAAAAATACCTCTTGCTTAATTTGAGATACGTACCCTATTGTTTAGTCCTTATGAATAAAATTTCGAATCCAATATCCATGGAGCCCTTCGAGGAAAAAATGGCATCGTATGAAGCACTTGTCTTATTCTTATTAATTTCAGTCAATTCACAAATTTGATACCAGTCGGTAGCCCACCCGGGCTTATCAACCCCGATACCGACAACTTTCCATATGTCTTCATCTAATCTTTGGATATACCCATATTCGTTATCACCGCCAAATTCAATATGGCTATACTCAAATAGGTTTAGTTCTTCGCAGGTAGCGGGTTTGAACATATTAGGAGCCCTACCAAAAATGTCACATAGAAACTTCAAATGTTCATGGAAATGCTGATTTGGCCATAGTCTGTAGTCGACTTCATCTTGATTGACGGACAGAGCACTATTAAACCTAAAATAAACACTTTCATATTCCGAATGAGGGTGTAGCTCACGTTGCATGAATCTAAGCATGCTATATGGGTCAAATTTTGGATATAGGCCTTCAATATCTTCTGGGTAAATGCACATCTCCTCATCCGGCCTTTCATTATAGAAATGAGCCTCATGAATATCAATATGAAGGTCTATCTGGATGGGAGGAAATAACTCAAGATGAAATCGAGTCCAGTACTTTTCTACTCCATCGAATGGTGCACTTCGAATTTCTACCCGAACCATGACATTAGGGTCGGAGTCATTAAATAGCCATCCTTGATATTCTCCCACATTATAAGTGTAGGGCTCCGGAACCTGAATGCCATATCCATCTAATATAACAGCACTCCATGTGTAACTTCCTGGTTTGCCTTTTCCTGGTGGCTTTCCATGAGTTGTCACTTGCCCCTGAACAAAATCAATACCGATAAAAACTAGAATAACTGTGAGGATGGTAATTAAGCTAAGAAGCTTAAAACTTAAATTCTTTTTCATCAAAACCTCCTTTTTTGTAATATTCTTATTTAAAAGGCTTAGCGTTCTGTCTAAAATCTATGCCCCTTTGGCTTGTCCAAATAGGCTAAACAAACTGGCCATTTTTTAAAGAAAGACCGCCTTTCTATCTTATTTATTGTGGCAGTATGAGAAATCTTCCCGGATTTTTTTGATTTTGCAGAAATTTACAAAAAAACACTCTATCTATACTGGATGAGTAAATTTTGCTAGTAGAATTGTAAGAATTTTCTCAGAATAGATAGACCAAGCCTTAAGACCGTGATGTTGACACTCCAGATTGATTAGATATAATTTGTACTGTCGATTTTATGTATAATATTGATTATGCGCACTGATGGGGATAAGAATGGAAAGTCTAGAAGCCACAAATAAAATAGAGACTAGGACGACTTAAGGGAAAATCCCTCTTGGATCCAACGGCTAGGAAGCAAAGAACAATTATTGATAAGCTTTATGCTCTGCTGCAAACGGGTGATTTAGAGTCTTTCGGTGAAGTTATTTCCCCCATTCGGGGAAGAATTGTTCGACTTGCGCAACAAAGATTACAGAAAGACGAAGTTGAGGACGTTGTTCAACAGACGCTGAGCACGCTCTGGGAGAAGAGGTCATCTGTAAGAGACTCAGACCAGCTCATGCCCTTCCTCTTTCAGATATTGAGGAACAAGATGGGAGATTCTTATCGCAGAAAGCGATATCAGCAGAAAATACGCGTAACAAAAACTGACACAATGGATACATTGAAAGATTCAGATGCGACAAATCCGGAACTCTTACTCGAGGGAAAAGAACTGGAAAATGTCCTCAAGGAGGCCATAGATCTCTGCGCCACAGAGAACCGTTTGTGGGGGAAGATCCTCCAGCTTCTCCGGGAAGGAAAATCTCGGGAGGAAATTCGTAAAGAGT
>JASFPP010000245.1:0-5335 GCA_050115915.1 Candidatus Aminicenantota bacterium | reverse complement strand
CGCTCGTTCCCAAATAACCGGAAACCATATGAATACGGATTCCCCATAATCCTTCGATCAATTTCACCCACAGCCAGGTTCCGGATCCACGCCCGCTGGATGCGAATTTGACACTCTCAGCATTCTGCATATCTTTGATCGTCTCAAACGCGGAATCCGCCCTCACAAAAATGCCGGGAACACCGTGGACACATGTGGCGATGTATGTGTACTTTGTAATATCGAACTCTACAGATTTTTTCACAACATCGCTGGTCATCAAGCCGATGGGATTGAGCATGCCGAGAGTATACCCATCCGGCTTGGAGCGGTACAGCACCGCGGAGCCCCTTCGACCTCCGGCCCCTGCCACATTTTTGATCACTATATTCACTCTATGGGGAAGATATTTTGGGAGGATTTTTGCAATTGCCCGGGAATACGTATCATAGCCACCCCCTGGTGCATAGGTGACGATCCACTCGATACGCTTGTTCGGATAGTCCGTTTTTTCAATCGAAGAATCTTTCTCTTTGGTTAAGGGAGTTAAACCGAGTCCTGCGAGAAGCAGATATGAGATAGCCACAAAAAAGGAGAGACGAAAGAATGTGCGAGAGCTGGCCTGCGTCCGTTTGATAAAAATAATGCCTCTCTGCATTTGCAGATCAAAATACCACACTGAAAACAACATGGTCAATAAAATTGGGGGCGCAATAAATATTAATATACGGAGTGAGGCACACGATTAAGACTATCCTTCGATCGACTGGAAGCATCCCAAAAACCGTGATGAATGGGAGTGCGAAAGTTCCAATTGGTGATTTCGAAAACGAAATTCCGTCTCAGTTTCCCCGGCGAGGAAACTTCGCTCGATTGCAGGCTTCCCTCACATCTCCTAATGGGAGATGTTCCATGCCCGTCCAGCCTTCCATACGGTTTTCTCCACCACCCAATTGGAACTTCCAAAAAAGCACAGTGTTTCTTGCTATCACGGTTTTAGAGATGCTTTCCGATAGACTTGTAAAAAATAAGAATACAAGTTAAAATACTACTTTAAATATAGTATTTATAGGATAAAAGACAATGGGAAAGAGCCTCTGCAAACTAGTCGGGAAAAAAATACTCAAGGACGATCCTTCGGCCTACATAGATCTCGTGTCCAAACCTAGGTTTATCTGCCTCAATTGCGGACGGTTAGCCAACAGCAAGAAAAACCTGTGTAAACCGGAAAACATGAAAAAGATTAGCTAACGCTCTTTAAAGAATTGCTTTGAGGCCTGCCAAATACAACAGGATTGTAGTACAATATCCACTCATCTCAGGAAACGTTTGAACGTATGTTTACGTATATACATATTCATAAGAAACCATAAGAGGAGGAACTTCATGCATCGGATATCTGTAATCATTTTAAGTTTGTTGGCTTTCACTTTTTTGCCTCTTTCTGCAGCTCCTGGTAATACTCCGCTGCTCATGCAGCAGCCAACTCTCAGCGATACTCACATCGTCTTTGTTTTTGCCGGTGATCTGTGGCGCGTTTCGCGGAATGGAGGAGTGGCTCAAAGGTTGACGACAGGAAAAGGAACGGAATTCAATCCCGTTTTTTCTCCCGATGGCTCAACCATCGCCTTCACCGGTGAATATGACGGCAACGTTGATGTCTACACTGTCCCAGCAACAGGCGGGGTGCCACACCGACTGACATGGCATCCATCCAGCGACATAATTCTGGATTGGACTCCGGACGGAAAGGAAATCCTCTTCACCTCAGGCCGCACTGCCTTCTCCAGGTTCCATGAGTTATTCACGGTGAGCAAATCCGGTGGATTCCCCAAGAAATTACCCCTGCCCATGGGATTCGAGGGCAGCTTTTCGCCCGATGGCCGCCACATCGCCTATGTCCCCATACGGAGGGCATTCTATGCCTGGAAAAGGTATAGAGGCGGAACGGCAACGCCCATCTGGATCGCTGACCTTGAAGATTCGAGCATCGAAAAAATACCCCGCAAAGATTCCAACGATTTCAATCCGATGTGGGTTGGGGATAACGTTTATTTTCTCTCAGACAGGGACGGCCCGGTTACGCTATTTGCTTATGATGTCAAGACAAAAAAAGTGAACCGTTTGCTGGCCAATGAAGGCGTTGACCTTAAATCTGCCGGTGCATGGAAAGATGCCATCGTGTATGAGAAGTTCGGTTCCCTCCATCTCTATAATCTTGCTTCCGGCAAATCTCAAGAAATTACAGTGACTATCGCTGGTGATCTGCTCGAAGTCCGGGAGAGATTTGTTAATGTGGGGCGAAATCTTTCCTCGGCCAGCCTCTCTCCCAACGCATACAGAGTCGCTTTCGAGGGCCGCGGAGATATCATCACCGTGCCCGCTGAAAAGGGGGATTTCAGAAATCTGACACATTCCTCAGATGTGATGGAACGGTATCCCGCTTGGTCGCCCGACGGAAAAAGTATCGCCTATTTTTCGGATGAATCAGGAGAGTATGAGCTTCACATCCGCCCTCAAAAAGGATTCGGAGATGCGGTAAAAATCACATTGGATGACAAGCCTTCCTTCTACTTTTTCCCCCGTTGGTCCCCCGACAGCAAAAAGATCGCCTACACAGACTGTCATTTGAATCTCTTCTATGTTGATCTTGCTGAAAAAAAACCGATCAAGGTGGATAAGGCCCAGTTTTGGATGGGTCAGTATGTTATGGTCCCCAACTGGTCCCCCGATTCCAAATGGCTTGCCTATACCAAAAGACTGGATAACTACTTGGGAGCAGTTTTTGTGCACTCCATAGAAAAAGGAAAAAGCACACAGATCACAGACGGAATGAGCGATGCACGGAACCCGGTTTTTGATGCCGGCGGGAAATACCTCTACTTCACAGCCAGTATCGATTCGGGAGCTTCTTTGCAACCGGACATCCATAGCATGTTCCGGAGTGTTACACAGAGCATTTATCTCGTTGTCTTATCAAAAACGGAACCGTCCCCGTTCGTTCCTGAGAGTGACGAGGAAAAAAGCCCTGAAGAGACCAAGAAAACAGGAGATAAGACAGAGGATAAAGACAAAGATGCATCTAAAAACACAAAGAATCAGGATAAGAAAAAAACTCCCGAGAAAAAACCAGAAAAAGACGTCAAGGTCCAAATCGACCTGGAGGGAATTCTTCAACGGATTCTGGCGGTGCCCATGCCAGCCCGCAACTATGTCGACCTTCAAAGAGGGAGCGATGGCGTATTGCTAGCCATAGAAACTGTGCCTCCTCAGCCGGGGGCGTTCTTTTCAGCCGAAAATAATGTACACCGTTTCGACCTGAAGCAACGAAGAGCCGATGTGATTATCCGGGGGGTCAGGGCTTTTGAGATGGCCTTTAACGGCAAAAAGTATCTCTACAGCAAGAATGGCCGTTGGCATATCAGCAATCTTAGCCCTATGCCTCCTGAAGATGCGCCCTCTATGCCTCCGGGTATGTCAGGAGGGCCAAGGCCTTCCGGCAAAGCACTCAAGACAGAGAATATCCAGATCAAGGTTAATCCCCGCCAAGAATGGCGACAGATGTACAATGAGGCATGGCGAATCCAAAGGGAGTTCTTCTACGATCCCAACCTTCACGGATTGGACCTGAAAGCGACCATCAAAAAATATGCACCATATGTCAATTCTGTAGCCTCAAGACAGGATCTAAATTATCTCTTTGCCGACATGATGGGTGAGGTCACTGTGGGACATCTCGGTGTCTATGGAGGAGATCAGCCCCGTGCAGATCGCGTCTCTACAGGGTTGTTGGGTGCAGATTACACTATCGAGAATAATCGCTATCGTTTTGCGCGGATCTACAATGGGGAAAACTGGAACCCTCAACTCTCAGCTCCGCTGACACAACCGGGAGTAGTGGTAAAAGAGGGCGAATATCTTCTGGCCGTGGATGGTCAAGAAATCCATGGCACAGACAATATTTACAAATTTTTCGAGGGGAAATCCGGAAAACAGGTGCTGATCACAGTGGGTCCCGATCCAAAGCTCGAAAAAACAAGGGATGTCACAGTGATTCCAGTGAGAAGCGAAACAGGACTACGGAATTTCGCCTGGATCGAAGACAACCGGCGCTACGTGGACAAAGTGACCAACGGAAAGGTGGCCTATGTGTATATGCCCGATACATTTTTCGGCGGATACACATACTTTAACCGATATTTCTACGCACAAGTCGGGCGGGAAGCAGTCATCATTGACGAAAGATTTAATGGCGGTGGTATGCTCGCCACGGATATCATCGAACGTCTCAAGCGTAAATTGATGAGTCTTGTCGCCACTAGAGATGGAGTTGATGAGGTCCAACCCCAGGGAGCCATATTCGGACCCAAAGTCATGCTCATAAACGAATTCGCAGGCTCAGGCGGCGATGCCATGCCCTGGTATTTCAAAAGCGCGAAGGTGGGACCGCTCGTTGGCAAACGCACATGGGGCGGCCTTGTCGGCCGGGCCGGAGCCCCCCAACTCATGGATGGCGGAATGGTCACTGCCCCCAGCTCTGCTGTTTGGAGTCCCGACGGCCATTGGATCGCTGAGAATATCGGTGTTTTCCCAGATGTAGAGGTGGAGCTCGATCCAGCCATCGTCCGTCAGGGAAAGGATCCACAGCTGGAGAAAGCGATAGCCATCGTCACAGAGGAGCTGGCGAAACACCCCGTTCCTAAACCCAAGCGTCCGGCCTATCCGAACTATCATAAGAAAAAGAAATAACTCGCAGCACGCCTACAGCCCGAAAATGAAGTTTGAAGATGTGGGTCTCGCTAAAACATGGAGTTTTTAAGATGAGGTTAGAGGACTTTGGCTTTTTCAAAATCGCCCTGCTCAATGTTTACGGATTCTTCAAGCAGATCTCTGACCTTTTCTTCTAAGGCTGTCGTAAAACTTTGGACCGGGCTCTTTGCCTTCAAAAATGATTTAATGAACATACTTTTACCGATGCACACACGGATCTTTTTGAACGGCCTGATAAAACCCTCTGTCCCACAAATACTGACAGGAGTTACCGGAATATTCATGCGGTATTTTTTGTAGAGCTCGTAGGCAATAAAAGCAGCCCCCTTTCTGAATTTTTTCAAATAGGGGTGAATTTCGCTCTGCTGCTTAATGTTGGCCTGGAAAAACACAACAGCCCGCCCTTCGAGCAAGCATTCCATAATCTTTATGCGTGTTTCTTTTCTTCCCCCGAACTCAGACATATAAACCGGGATTGCACCGAGCGCCCTGATTCTTGGAATAGCATAGGCCACAAATAGCTGGATCAAAGGCTTCAAAAGTATTCGCAAAATCGGATGGAGATGTATGTTGATCGTCTCTTTGA
>JASFPP010000244.1:0-5397 GCA_050115915.1 Candidatus Aminicenantota bacterium | reverse complement strand
GATATCTGCTCTACTGTCACAGGAATCCCGGCAGCACTGAAACCCTCTTTTTCAAGGATCACAGGAAGTTTCCGCTCCAACTCTCTTCGCTCCTCCACAGTCATACCCTCGATAACTTTAGCCCCCAATTTGCTGTCTGCGATAAAAACGACTCTTTTCCCTGCGTCATCCACATGACCCAGGCCCAAATAGACATCTGTATGATAGGCCGCTTGGGCTCCTGTATGCCAGACCCGTTTGGATTCGAACGGGAAATCCCCTTTTTCGAGACGAACGAAGAAATCTTTTTTTCCGGGAACGACCAATTTTCTATCTGGCGCGAGCACCTTTTGGATAAAAAGACAGTAGGCTTCAAATTTCTCCTTGAATCGGGGAACATCTTCGGGTTTTAGCGATTGAGCGTTGCTGTAAAGATTCCCACCCGTGCTAAACCAAGATCCTCGGGAGGGAATGTTTATGCCCAACATGGTGTCCATGCCGATGATAATCTCATTCCTGGTGGTTCTGATATTTCCTCCACCCCGATGGATTACCCCAGCTAGAGATTTGGCATCTTTGAATACATCGTTGAAATTTGTGATAGGGAATGGTTTCCTTGCGAAACCGACATCAAGGAAGGTGAGATTCTTATTTCCGTCGGACAGGATCAGATAACCATCACGAGACCAGGGATAAAAATTTATTGTTTTTACATCGACGGTTAAAAACTTCAAACGAGGGGTCCCATCGGGGAGTTTTGCCGCAGCATAAGGTTTTAGAACCTCTTGAGCTTTCTTCGCCGCATCATCTTTCCCGATAAGAACGACAAAAGCCACATCCTTGTCCATTTTATCCATCAAGTCTCTGAAAAACACTGTTTGATCATGCCAGAAAGTTCCCCAGCTCCCGTCTCCATAATGGAGGATGACAACATGGATTTTACCTTCGACGTTGGGAACCAAACTCTCCATTCCCGCAAAAGCGAACAACGGTGAAAACAGCCATATGAGTAAAATACATAAAAATAAAGAGTGGATTTTTTTGAAGCTTTTTGTGTCTGTCATCGGTCCTCTCCTTTTGTGGGATTAAACGATCTCTCATCCGAGCTTGTTCTAAAATATACGGAAATGCAGAGAATGTAAATCCCAAGATTTCTGTGGCAAGAGCCAGAAGTTGTTTTAATAAGAAGAAACATATACAATGAGGGCCTTTTATGGGAGATACGGTATAGAATTGGGAGATAAGAGAGGATTTTTTTGGATTAAGGCCATGGAGCCCCTGTAAGAATCGGCCTATTTATGACTGAGAAAAAAAAGGGATTTCTTTTTCGTTACTCAGATACTCCTCTCCGTGTGATGGATATTGTGTGTGTGGGGTATCTGGGATTAATAGGATTCCTTTTGATCTTTTTTCACAAAGCAGTCGATTCCTGGCCTCTTTATGTCTTGATCCATACATCTCTGGTTTTTGCTGTGTTAGAGCTCGTCAGAGCCGGAGAAAAACATCCACGAAATACAATCCTTTGGTTTTTTCGGACCTTTTATCCTATAACGATTTTCCTCTTCGGGTGGAGCGAAGTGAACACGATCGTCCGTATGTTCTTCGGGAACTTTTGGTTCACGGATCCTGCGATCGTCATGGATAAATTCATCTTCGGTGTTCACCCCTCGGTCTGGTGTCAGCAGTTCACAAGTCCAATTCTGGATGAGATCATGGGTTTTTTCTATGGAAGCTACTATCTCTTTCTCCCTTCTGTTGTCCTCTTCCTCTATATAAAGGGAAAGCGGGAGGAAACACTGGCTGTGTTTTCTTTTTTGTCCGTGACCCTTATGTCTAATTATTTCCTCTTTTATCTTTTGCCGACACTGTCGCCTATGATGGCAGGGAGCCTTGCACATCTCCACACAAAGACGTTTACCGGATACTTTTTTATGAAGGCCATCCTTGCCATACAATCGAAGGCGGGTATTGCCGGAGGCGCTTTCCCCTCATCGCATATCGCCGAGGCGTTTGTGCTGGTCCTTGCCGCTCTCCGGTATGAAAAGAAGCTGGGACTTGTATTGCTTCCTGTCTCCTTCGGAGTGGCCGTTTCTACAGTCTACCTGGGCTATCATCATGCCGTCGATCCCCTTTCCGGCTTCCTATGGGGGGGCATCTGCTATATTGTAACCCTGAAGCTTCTCAAGCGGCGAAAGGAAGATCCCCTCAGTGTTTGATGGACTTTTATCGATCTTTGTAACATCATCCGTATTTGAATAGAGACATGCGGGCTGCTTCTTCGACCGTACTGAAGTTGGACAATACGTGCTGGCTCTATTCCCAGAGGAGCGCATCCCAAGATGTATCCCCAGGCGATCATACGGCGCATTCATGATATAGACTAAAATGATAAAAAAGTCTAAAATGACTGCAAGGAACCCAAAAGGAAAAGGCCTGAGGATGAAGTGCCCCAAATGCCAGTACGAGAATCCATCCGAGACGAGGTTTTGCGGAAACTGTGGGGCTTCGCTTCCCTCTGTAGCTGAAGTTCCAGCCGCGCCCACAAGAACCCTTTTGACATCCATGAGAGACCTCACCATCGGCAGCACATTTGCAGGAAGGTATCAGGTCATCGAGGAACTGGGCAAAGGGGGCATGGGCAAGGTCTACAAAGTCCTCGACACAAAGATCGAGGAAAAAGTCGCACTCAAGCTTCTGAACCTGGAATTTGCGCCGGGCGATAAGACCCTTGACCGTTTCAGGAACGAGCTGAAGCTGGCTCGGAAGATATCCCACCGTCATGTGTGCCGGATGTATGACCTCAGCGAAGCGGAGGGAATGCCTTACATCACCATGGAGTATGTATCGGGTGAAGATTTGAAAAGCCTTATCAGGAGAATCGGACAGTTTACCGTGGGGAAGGCCGTTTTCATCGCACGCCAGGTCTGTGAAGGATTGGCGGAAGCTCACCGGCTGGGTGTTGTTCACCGCGATTTAAAACCGCAGAACATCATGATCGACAGCGAAGGAAATGTGCGGATCATGGATTTTGGGATCGCCCGCTCTCTGAGGACAAAGGGGATCACAGATACGGGAGAGATCTTCGGTACTCCCGAATACATGTCCCCTGAAAGTCTCGAGGGCAAGGAGGTCGATAGGCGGACAGATCTTTATGCTCTGGGTATCATCCTTTATGAGATGTTGACTGGGCGTGTGCCCTTCGAGGGAGAGACCCCCCTCACCGTGGCCCTCAAGCAGAAAACCGAGATCCCTAGAGATCCAAGGAATATCAATGCCCAGATCCCGGAGAGCCTCAGCCATGTGATTCTTAAGTGTATGAACAAAGAGAAGGGCAAAAGATATAAAGACACACAAGAATTGACAGCCACATTAGAGGAAATCGAGGGAGGAATGCCACGCACAGAGAAGATCATTCCTGAGAGACGGCCGGTGACATCCCGGGAGATCACTGTCAAGTTCAGTTTGAAAAAACTCTTCGTTCCCGCATTGATCTTTGTTGCTGTTGTTGTGATTGGCGTTTTGGCCTGGCGGTTTCTCACTCAGAGGAGAACTGTTACGTTCGCTGCTGACAAACCTTCGTTAGCGATCATGCATTTCGAGAATAACACAGGCGATGAAAACCTCGACCACTGGCGGAAGGCTCTATCAGATCTTCTGATTGCAGACCTCAGCCAGTCCAAGTACATCGCCGTGCTCAGCAGCGAGGAGCTCTACAACATCCTTGAAGAAAAGAACCTCCTGGATGTCAAAAGTTATTCCTCGAGAGCGTTGGCGGATGTTTCATCCAGAGCGGGTGTGCAGTATGTGCTCGTGGGAAAGATGATGATGGCCGGTGACACCATTAGGCTCGATACCACCCTTCAGGAGGCCCAAACAGGCAAGATCGTTGGATCTGAAAGGGTCGAGGGCGAGGGAGAGGATAGCTTTTTTGCCATGGTGGATGAGTTGACCCGGAAGGTCAAGACGGACTTCAAGTTGACAGAAGAACAGATTGCCGGTGATATAGACAGGGAAGCAGAATCGATCACGACCTCTTCCCCCGAGGCGTATAAATATTACAGAGAAGGTGCGAAGTTCTTCCTTGCCGGAGATTATGCGAACAGCATTGCGATGATGGAAATGGCAGTGGGCATCGATCCTGAGTTTGCAATGGCTTATCGGCAAATGGCTAACGCTTATGAGAACTTGGGGTATGGAGCGGAAGCTAGCAGCCGTCTTCAAAGCGCCTTCGACCTCAAAGATCGCGTTTCGGACAGAGAACGGTATTATATCCAGGGAACTTTTTTTGGGAAGCAGGAGGATACATACACCCAAGCGATTGAAACCTATAATGAACTCTTAGAGCTCTATCCTGAAGATGAGATTGGGAATACGAATCTTGGCTGGATATACATGACATTGGAACAGTGGGACAAAGCCCTCGAATATCTTGAAATCTTACGGAAAAATAGAGACGAAGCCATCCAGACCTACGAAGCTCTCACGACCATTTATCTGGCTAAAGGTCAAAACGATCGAGCTGTGGGTGTCCTCGAATATTTCCTGGAGAATATTGCAGAGAATGCATCGATCCGAGAATCCTTAGCTCGGATCTATATTGCACAAGGGGAATATGATCTTGCTCAAATTGAAGCAGACAAGGTATTTTCATTGGATCCAACACATTTTCGAAACTTCTCTCTTAAAGGGGACCTACATTTTTATCATGGAAATCTTGATGAAGCTGAAAGCGAATATAAGAAATTATTGGAGACTAAAGAGCCCATTGCGCATAATGCGGGCTTGAGGAAATTGGCAGCGCTATACGTTATGCAGGTCAGATACGCTGAGGCCCTCGAACAGTTGGAGCAAGGAGTTGAATTGGGAGACATGCTGGGAGAGACAAGCTGGGAAGCCTGGTTTTATCTGTACATGGCAGATGTTCATCTCCGGTCCGAAAGCCATGATAAAGCATTAGAGGCCTGTGAAAATTCAAAAAATATTGCCATGGAGAGTGGAAACGCCGACCTATTGAGACGAGCTTTGCACATGATAGGCCTGATTCAACTCGAAAGAGATGAGGAAGAGGAAGCCCAGAAAACAGCAGAAGAACTTCAAGCTCTGGTAGACAATGGAATGGTAAAAAAGCACGCCCGCTACAGTCATGATCTTGTCGGAATGATAAAACTGAAAGAGGGCAATCCCATGGAAGCAGTTGAGGAATTGAAGGAAGCTCAATCTTTATTGCCCGCGGAATATGACGTAGATCATGGCCATGCTCTCTTTTTCTATCATTTAGCGATGGCGTATAGCGATGCCGGAAACGCTGATGCAGCTCGGCGGGAATACGAAAGTATTCTTTCACTCACAACAGGTAGATTTTATTATGGAGATTTGTATGAAGATGC
Organism: Candidatus Aminicenantota bacterium; assembly: GCA_050115915.1. Taxonomy (GTDB): domain Bacteria; phylum Acidobacteriota; class Aminicenantia; order Aminicenantales; family Aminicenantaceae; genus WTAW01. The sequence goes on along the minus strand of JASFPP010000244.1, from coordinate 31 downwards.
CAGGGAACAGCTCGCCCTCCTCGGGAAAAAC
>JASFPP010000243.1:0-5425 GCA_050115915.1 Candidatus Aminicenantota bacterium | reverse complement strand
AACGATCAGGGAATAAACCCTTTAAAAACAGAACCATCCTCATTTTCATTCACTTCAAGTTTCTGAGAATCTTTTGAAATTCACGTCTCCTTTCCGCAAAAGACAAATCTTCTATCAAGGGCAACACGACATCCTTCATCTCTTTACTTAAGGTGTTATCCAGCAGTTCTATGGCATAGGCGACAGAATCCTTGGTCCTCGTTTGAAGGTTCTGGTAGGCTTTGACAATGTCCTCATGCGGATAAATCAATCCGAGCAATTTAAAAACCTGTGCAAAACCTTCTATTTGACTTCTCTGGAGTTGTTGTCCCTTTTTTATATTTTTTGCATCGGACCCCAGATCCATCAGATCGATATAATCTTGACAGTATCTTTTTATGACTGAAAGTGTCTTTCTCCGAACAATTTTAGGTGGGAAATAAATGTCTTTATGTTCTGCACGGATACGGTCAAGTGCATCGACAATATCGGCATCTAATTCCGCTATCTCCTTTTTCAATTGATCGAACAGAATTTTGGCTGCTTCTTGGGTGCCGATCTCTGCCAGGACTTTAATTATATACTTCCTTGACTCTAAAGTTTTACTGCTGTCCAAAAGATATTTATGCAAAATGTTCAGTGCTCGATGTCCATAGCTCTTCAACGCACTGACGACATCTTCATGAATAAGGGGATTGCTCATTTTGTGGATTATGTCGGGTATATATTCTTCTTTCTTAAGCCTTGCAGCACTCTGGATCGCATAACGAGCCACTTCAACAGAGTCATCATCTATGAGTAATCCAAGCTTCTCCACAACCAAAGATTCCGGATCCATCAAACCGATCATCTTAGCCAATTCCATCTTCCCGATTTCGGATTTATCTTCTTCCTCGATCACTCGTTCGGCATACAAACTTATCAGTCGCTGATAACTCTCCAAAGACATGATCTCACGAATATCAGTGATAAATGCATCCTGACTGACATCATCATCGATCTCGGGAAACCACGTCGCACCTTCAGCATTAAAAAGATCCCCGAGCGAGGAGGCTTTCACTTCATCCGCCTTTTGAGAGATCATAATCTTTATCTCTGGCGTAAGTTTATCCTGCTCCAACAGATCGAATAGATGCAGGGCATACAGTACAGAACTCTTATTCCTACTCTCAATGGTATCAAAGACCTGTTTGGCATAATCCACATCAAGTTTCTCAGTCACAACCTTATCCGCTCTTCTCCATTTGATCTTTATGTTCTGTCTGACGGCGTTTATATACTCTTTGTAGATTTTAAGGCTGAAAATGACCCAGAGAATAAGAAATACGATAACTCCCCAGAGCAAGTCCTTCGCCAATCCTGGATCCAAAATGGGGGTCAAGTATTCGACGTCTTTCTCCAGAGTAAGTGCGAATAGAAAAAGAAGAATCGCTGCAATCACTTTTGCGAACCGGTTGATGAACATATCAATAAAAGGTTTGGCTTTAAACTTGAGCTCAGAAGACACAGGGATATACAGCAACTCCCTCACTGATTGCTGCAGCGAAAAACCAAGACTCTCGTCACTCCCCTTGATAACAATTGCTGGAAGCAGCGCAAAAGGGGTAAAAACCACAAGCAATGAGCCTATAAAAAGCGCGATGGGAGTGAGCAATAACGTGAAACGGATGCGAAAATTTTTTAACAAACGGTGTGTCAATAAAATGTTCAAGAAGAACGCAAAAGTCGTCAATCCCGCATAAAAGAGCCCAAAAAAAGCTTGCTTGGCCTCCTTGGTAAAAAAAACGCCGTGCACTGCAGTACTAAAATGGAAATCGATAAATGTCGATACAATGACCGCAAGAGTGATCATGATTGCTATATAAACCAGATACTTATTTGTCCGTACAGCATTAAAGCTGTTCTTAAACCCAAATTTTTGAGATTCATACAGATCTTTCTTTCTTTCGTCTTGTTCACTGAACGAAGGTTTCTTCTTCCACAGAATGAATATCGCCCGGACGACAAAAATACAGGCAAAAAGCAATCCACAGGCAAGAGGGAGCAACAAATTGGCATGGTTTGATCTGGTTAAAATGCCTGCAAGCAATCCTCCGAGAACGCCTCCAAGGATCCCTCCACTGCCACAGAATCCGATCAAACGCTTGGCCTCTCTCGGATTGAATACCTCTATCACGATCAGCCAGAATTGGGTCACAAGAGCGGTGACAAGCACACCGGCCCACACCCAATAGAAATAACTCATGAATGAGCTTGCCGCTCCAAAATCTGTTTGAAGCGTAATGTGCAATAACAAACCTGAAAGAACAAAAAACACAAGGCTGGATGTCATCAAGACCTGGCTGGAAAATTGAGCGCGAATCTTTGAATGAAGCAAAACAACCAATCCTGTGACTATGGCTGCAGACAAATACGCAAGAGGCAGCCCTTCGGGGCCCATTTTCTGCAAAAGATCGGCATAGCGGAGCGCTTTGATGATCGTGTGGGGGGCGGTGATCAAGAAAAAACAGGAAAAAAGCAACACAACAAGTGTCTCTTCACCGGGTTTTACGCGAACCACACGTGAAAGGAGATTGTAAAGCCGATTGTTTCCCATATGTAAGAAAGGTTACTGATTTTAGTGTCTAAATTCAACTCCTTTCAATCAGTGAAAGTCCTTTCACAAAACAAGGAAATCGTAACTTCAAATGCAGGGATGATGTGGTTGTTTTGAGTCCCTAAAAAAATATTTCAGGCCTTTTATCAGCGCTTATTCATACCGCAGAGAATCCACAGGATTAGTCAAGGCCGCTCTGATGGATTGATAGCTGACGGTTATTAAAGAGATTACGAAGGCCAGGATTGCTGCCAGCACGAATGGCCAGACACTCACACCTATTCTGTATGCAAAATTCTGGAGCCACTTTGTCATCACATAGTAAGCAAGAGGCCAGGCAACAATGTTAGCGATAAAAACCCACCTGGTGAATTCTTTGGAAAGCAATACAAAAACATTGATCTCAGAGGCTCCCAAAACCTTGCGCACGCCCATTTCTTTGGTTCTCTCTTGCGCTGTAAACGCGGCCAGCCCGAATAAGCCAAGACAGGCAACGAATATCGAAAGCGTAGAAAAGACAAAAAATATCTGTCGCATCTTGCCTTCACTCTCGTAGAGGAGATTGATCCTATCGTCCAAGAAACTATATTCGAACTCTTCCTCTGGAAACGTCTCCGTCCATTTTTTTTGAATATAGCTCAACGTTCCTCTGACATCACCCGGTTGGATACGCACCGAAATAATCTGGAAGCTCTCGGGATCGCAAAGAATCACAAAAGGTTCGATGATCCGGTGCAATGATTTGAAATGAAAATTTTCCACGACGCCGATGATTGTGCCTTTTATGTATTCGTCCGCACTTCTAATAATGTTGAGCTCTTTACCGATCGCTTCTTCGGGTGCATAGCCGATCTCCCGTGCACCTGCCTCATTGATTAAAATAGCTCCCTGGGAATCCGTGCCGAACTCACGAGAGAACTGGCGGCCATGGAGCACCCTTAGCTGGTAGGTATCAATAAAGTCAAAGTCTGCTCGCATATAAATCAGATCATAAACCTCACCGGATTCCCCGCTCTTGAAAGCCGTGTCAGAGAACATCTTACTTCCAGGCACATTCGAAGACGCTGCCACGGCTATAATGCGTGAATCATCCATCAGCGTGTTGCGAAAGAATTCGATATTCTGGCGAACAGCGTTACTTTCGGTTGTGATAAGGACCACATTTTCCTTATCGAATCCGAGAGATTTGTTCTGGATATACGCCATCTGTTTGTAAACGATTAGCGTTCCTATAATCAGGGTTATTGAGATAACGAATTGAAGGGTCGCCATGCTTCGCCGGAACACGGATTTTCCTCTTCCAGAAAGGGCGCTTCCTTTTAATACCTTGGCGGGCTCGAAAGCTGTAATGTAAAAGGCAGGATACAACCCGGCCAATAATCCTGTAATAAGAGTCAGGCCTATAAGGATCAGCCAGTTCGGCGACGTAAAGAGTAAACCCGCGTACAGCGGTTTACTCGAGAGAGTGTTAAAAACTGGGATGAATAATTTGACGAGAAGAATTGCGAGCATCAAGGCTACAAACGCAAGGAGCACGGATTCGCTCAAAAACTGTCTCCAAAGTTGGTGTCTATAGGCCCCGATGGTCTTGCGGATTCCCACTTCTTTCGCCCTTTTATTAGCACGGGCTGTCGACAAGTTCATAAAATTGATGCAGGCAATGATGAGTATCAAAACGGCGATCATCGAGAAAATATAGACAGAGGTTATACTTCCCTGCGGTGCGATCTCGAACTGCTCGGCAGGGCTAAGATGGATACTGAGGAGAGGATTCATTTTCATCTGAAACACATCATTGATATCCATATCCGGACCAACAAATCCGGCAAATTCTGCGGCCATGTATTTTGTTAAAAAAGCGGATAATTTCTTCTCCACATCATCTGGAGAGGTCCCCTCTTTTAGAAGCACATAGGTGTAGAGAAAGTTATTGAACCAAGGCGTCATCGATTCATCAGAATAAGTGGACATTGAAAGGATAATGCCAAAACGGATATGCGAATTGTGAGGCACTTCTTCCAAGATCCCTGTTACCCGGAAATCAGTTAGCTCCCCATGCCAATCGACAGCTAGAGACTTCCCGAGAACTTCCTCCTCACCGAAGTATCTCATTGCTTGTTCTCGGGATAATACTATGGACTTGGGGAGAGCGAGTGCTGTTTGGGGATCACCTTCCTCCAAGCGAAAATCGAAAACTTCGAACAAAGAGTTATCAGCCAGGGCCAATTCTTGTCTGTGGAAAATATTCTTATGATCTTTTATTGAGTATTCGTCTAAATCGACCCGGACAAAATTTTCTATCTCAGGGTAATCCGCAACCAGTGCAGGTCCAAAGGGCCCTGAAGTGTTGGGGGCTTGGCCGTGCATGTCTCTGAAATCGAATTTCCGCTCGACTCTGTAGATCCAAGAGGCATTGGTGTGAAACCGGTCAAAACTCAGTTCATCCTGCACCCATAAATAGATCATCAAACAGGCTGCCAAGCCGATAGACAGTCCGAATATGTTGATAAAGGTATAGAGCTTATTGCGAAATAGGTTCCGTAAAGTTATTTTAATATAATTCATGAACATATGAAGACCCTCTCTAATATGGGATTCATTAGGGAATACGAAATTTTCTTCGAGAGGGTTCCCAGAGATTAGTTCTTTTTGTAGCTGATGGAGAGACCGTTGCCTCTATCGTCGAATGTCGTTTCCAAGTTAGGCAGACTGAGAAGGTATTCCACGTAGTCGCCGCCACCTCGCCTGTACCTACGCCTTCCTCTGTGTACGTTATGTGTGGTGTAGCAACCACCGACTTCGAGCTTGGGCAACATGGTGATCAAGTAATTTTTGTACCAGTGCTTATCT
>JASFPP010000242.1:0-5490 GCA_050115915.1 Candidatus Aminicenantota bacterium | reverse complement strand
ATGCGCTCAATAAAGTTATCCTACGGTCCTATCTAAGGGAGGAAGACGCCCGACTTTACTGCGAGCTCGTGTTTTTTGATGAAAAAATCCCACCCCTCGAAGGATATTCTGTCCAGATCCGCATCGACACACGAAGCATCCCCTATTTTAAAGCTCTGGATGATGTTTCGAGATGGTGGGCTGGAAAAGAAAACTATACGCCGTCTCCTGTTCCGGATTCGGCCAAATGGCCCATGTATTCCACCTGGTACAGTTTCCATCAGAATTTGGATGCCGATGAGGTCGTCAATGAATGCAGAATCGCGAAAACATTGGGTTTTGACGCTGTGATCGTTGACGACGGCTGGCAGACGCTCAACAGCCAGAGAGGATATGCCTTTACCGGGGATTGGGAACCGGTTCGGATTCCTGACATGAAGGGTTTCGTCAAAAGGGTCCACGAGCTGGGAATGAAATTTTTACTCTGGTACTCTCTTCCGTTCGTGGGCGAGAACTCGAAGAATTACCAGCAGTTTAAAGGAAAGTTTCTGACCTACTGGGAAGGACAGGGAACATACGTCTTGGACCCGAGGTATCCTGAAGTCCGGGAATTTATTATCAACACCTATGAAACCGCGTTAAAGGAATGGGACCTGGATGGATTCAAGCTGGACTTCATCGCGCGTTTCGCGGCCAACGATCAGACTGTAATGACAGCCGCAGACGATAGGGATTTTGCGTCTGTCAACGAAGCCGTGGATAAGCTCATGACCGATGTGATGGCACGCCTGAGAACGCTGAAACCCGATATCCTTATCGAATTCCGCCAGCCATATATCGGCCCTCTGATGCGAAAGTATGGCAACATGTTTAGGGCCACAGACTGCCCGAATATGGCTGTGATCAACAGAGCCCGGACAACCGACATCCGTTTGCTCAGTGGAAATACGGCCGTTCATTCGGATATGTTTATGTGGCACGCGGATGATTCCGTCGAGAGCGCAGCGCTTCAGATCCTCAACATCCTGTTCAGTGTTCCGCAGTTATCCGTTCGTCTGGACCAGATCCCTGACAATCACTTGGAGATGGTCAAGTTCTGGATCGGATACTGGCGGGACAACAGGGATGTGCTTCTCGAAGGTGAATTTGTTCCCTTCAATCCGAACGCTCTCTATCCGAAGATTCTGGCTCTAAGCAAGAGGAAAACCATTGTTGCCCTTTACAATGATATGTATGTCTCCGTGGATGGGAAGAAGTGCACAAATATCGACATCATTAATGCTAAAAGCAGCAAATTCGTTATTCTCAACTTAACCACAGATATGGGGAATGTCACTACAAAATCTTATACTTGTATGGGAGATCTTATCAAAACACAGACAATATCCCTCAAAAAAGGCGTTTTTAGATTGAGTATCCCGGCCTCCGGATTACTCACCATAAGGAAAAAATAAGTTCTTTCTTACAGAGAATCTCCAATTCCAAGCGATTTCACTTGCGAAGACAGGAACCATGATGTCTAAATTGATTCGAACACGAACGACTAATAAAATGAATGTCTTGGAAAATGAGGTATACCTCTTGGTATAATGTCTTTCTAGTTATATGACAGGAATTAATTACCGTTTCTAGGAGCTTGAATCAGTCATACAGACATCTACATGAAAAAACTTGGACTTATCGTCAATCCCATAGCTGGCATGGGAGGAAGAGTGGGCCTTAAAGGGACGGATGGCCCGGAGATTCTGAAAAAAGCCATCGCACTTGGCGCAAAACCTGTCACACACCGCCGGACTGTAGAAACATTAAAATCACTTGCCCCGCTCAAGGATTCCATAAATCTTTTGACATGTCCCCGAAAGATGGGAGAGGATGCAGCTGTCGAATCCGGTTTCGTCCCACAAATCATCGACGGCATTTCTTTAACATCAACAACCTCAAAGGATACCCTGGAAGCCGCTCGCGCGATGCAGGAGAGAGGAGTGGATCTTCTTCTTTTTGCCGGGGGGGATGGGACAGCCCGAGATGTGTATGAAGCTATCGGAAACTCGTCAGTTGCACTGGGCATTCCTACAGGCGTAAAAGTCCATTCGGCTGTCTTTGCACTCAATCCGCATGCAGCAGGGGACTTGTGCAAGCTATATCTTCAGGGCAAGGCGAAAATGGTCAGAGAGGCCGAAGTGATGGATATCAACGAGAAGGATTTCCGAAAGGGGATCCTGTCGGCAAGGTTGTATGGCTATCTCAAAATTCCTTTCAGAAGCCGGTATGTCCAGCGTTTAAAATCAGGGAGTGCTCCCAATGAAAGATATTCACAGGAAGCCATTGCCGCTGCTGTCGTCGAGAGCATGAGGGATACGCATCACTACATCATCGGCCCGGGAACGACAACACGGTCCATAATGGAAAAGCTGGGTCTCGATTGTTCATTGTTGGGGATCGATATCGTGTTTCAAAAAAGACTCGTGGGCAAAGACCTCAACGAAAAAGAGATCTTGGATCTCATTAAAGGAAAACCGAGTATGCTGGTCCTCACCCCCATCGGCGGTCAGGGTTATTTACTTGGAAGAGGGAATCAGCAGCTTAGCCCTGAGGTTATCTCCCATGTGGGAAAAGACAACATCATCATCGTCGCCACTCCGAACAAGATCAATTCTCTCGAGGGGCGCCCTTTATTCATCGATTCCGGAGATCAAAAAACGGACCAGCTTCTGAGCGGCTATTATCGTGTCTTTACGAGCTACCGTGATTCCATTATCTACAAGGTTGTCCATTAGAGATCCGTCTTCTGACATTTTATTCTTTCTCAAAATAATCTATGATATTTTCCCCATTTCCTCTTACGTTTGACTTGGTAAAGGGCCTCTGTTATAAGATTTGAGGTTAAAGGAGCTATGCAGATGAAAAAAGCCCTGGTCTGCGGTGCAGGCGGTTTTATAGGCAGCCATTTGGTGAAGATGCTGAAGAGTGAAGGTTATTGGGTCCGTGGGGTGGATCTTGAAAGGCCTGAATTTGCAGAGACAGCAGCCGATGAGTTCTTGCTTCTCGACCTGAGAGAGCCCTCGAACTGTATGACATCGGTAATCGCACCCGAAGGAACGGTCTTTGATGAGGTCTACCAGCTCGCTGCGGATATGGGCGGCATGGGTTTCATCGAAACAGCCGAATGCGAGATCATGAGAAACAGCGCTCTCATCAACATTCACATGATCCAATCGAGTGTAGAAAGAGGAGTCAAGCGTTACTTTTTTTCCTCGTCAGCCTGCGTTTACAGGGACATGATGCCGGACGAGCCTGAATTATCCGAAGAGGAAGCCTACCCGGCTCAGCCGGATAATGAGTATGGCTGGGAGAAATTGTATGCCGAACGTATGGCCATGGCTTATGGAAAGAGATACAAAATGCCCGTGCGGATTGCGCGGTTCCAGAACACATATGGCCCTGAGGGGACCTGGCGCGGTGGGAGAGAAAAGGCCCCTGCAGCGATGTGCCGGAAAATCGCAGAGATCGAGGACGGCGGAACGATCGAAATCTGGGGCGACGGATCGGCGATGCGGGCCTACACTTATATCGATGATTTGCTCGATGGGATTCGGATGCTCATGGAGTCCGACCTCGAGAACAGCATCAACATCGGTCGTCAGGAGTATGTATCCGTGAATGAGTTGGTGGAGACTGTGGCAGAGGTCTCGGGAAAGAAAATTCACATCGATCATGTGGAGGGACCTGTGGGCGTACAGGCAAGAAACTTCCGCATCGATAAGATCGCTGCCTTAGGATGGCAATCACAATTTTCACTCAAGGAAGGAATCGCCCAAACATATCCATGGGTCGAGGCTCAAGTGAAGGCTCATGCAGAAGGTTTTTAAAAGCGAGTATGAATTCGATCTTCGCTGGGGCATATTGTTTTGCTAAAACTGTAGAGCGTGCACAACCATGAAAGAGATACCTAAGCCCTGGGATTATCTCATTCTCACTTCATCCAATCCTGGACAAGCAGCCGCCTACAGAAAGCAACTGGATATCAGACAAAATTTGGGATTTCTCTCTCGGATCAAAAATGTCTTGGTTGTTCCCGATCCGGAAGGAAAACGTATCGGAAGTGCCGGGAGCACGATACTCTGTTTGATGCAGGTCCTGTCCCTCGAGCTTGCAGATCGTGTTGCCGATAGGAATCCCGGCCTCAAGGAGCTGTGGACAGAGGCACTGGAACGATTACGTATTCTGATTATTCATGCGGGTGGCGATTCGAAGCGACTGCCGGCCTATGGACCCTGTGGCAAAGCTTTTATCCCGTTACCCGGGGAGCAGGAGAGCATATTGGGACAGACCATCTTTGACCGTCAACTCCCTGTTTGTCGAGATCTTCCGGAAATGACTGAGGGCAGGGGACAGGTCGTTATTACGACTGGGGATGTTCTCCTGGATTTTGCTGCATCAGAAGTCCAGTTTATGGATAACGGGATCACGGGACTGGGATGTTTAGCACCGCCGGAATGGACACAAAATCACGGTGTCTTTGTTCCCTCTGATGATGGGATAGTGAAACTTTTTCTCCAAAAACCATCGGTCAAAGAACAGGAAGAAAATGGTGCTATAAATGCGGAAGGGATGGCACTGCTCGATATCGGCATTCTGAATTGGGATGTTCCTTCAGCCGTAAGGCTCCTCGAATTGGCCGGTGTCCGATGGGACGACATCCGTGGATTCTGCTGGAGCGGCCCGGTGGCAGATGCAGTCGAGAGCACAGGGCTCGATCTCTACAGGGAAGTGTGCTGTGTGATGGGATCTGATTCCGATTTACACCGCTATATCGCTCAGATGAAAAAAAGTGGATCTCCAATCAATGAGTCCTGCCTCGCACACATTTATGAGAGAATGTCTGAGACATTGTTGCATTCGCAAACCCTATCCCGGTGCGATTTTCTGCATTTTGGTTCGATCCGCCAGGTCCTGAAGAGTGGACTAACAGTTTACAAAAAGGACAAAGGCACCGACCCCAAAGATTCCCTTTTGAGTGTCAACAATCGTATATCAAAAGAGGGACTTTTTCGTGGCCAAAATGCTTGGATCGAAGGATGTTCTATCGAAGCTGCGGTTGACTTGGGCGGAGAAAATGCGCTTGTGGGTATCGACATCGATGAGCCGGTCGTGATACCGGAAAAAGCCTGTATCGACGTCATTAAAGGCAAATCTTCGACTGGTGATTCGATCAGTTTCGTGCGTGTCTATGGCATCGATGACAGGATTAAAGACAAAGTCGATTCTGGTGCCACGTTCTGTAATGCCTCTATCGAAGAGTGGATGAGCGGAATGGGAGCGAGCGATAAGGATATCTGGGATGATGAACTTTCCTCAGAAAAACGATCCATTTGGAATGCCAGGATATTTCCATCGGTGAAAAATCCCCAAGAATTTAAGGAGTGGATCTGGATGTTCGAGCCGCAGAAGGCGTCAGAGACACAAAAACAGGCCTGGCATGGCAAGAAAAAATATCGTTTCGAAGATAGG
>JASFPP010000241.1:0-5574 GCA_050115915.1 Candidatus Aminicenantota bacterium | reverse complement strand
AAGTCTCAATGGCATTATCCACATCACCGATAAAAATATTGATACAGCCGAGATTTCTGAAAAATGTTATATTCAGTGGATCGAGTTCAAGTGCTTTATGAAAAATCCGGATCGACTCTTCGGATTTTCCTTTATACGAAACAAGATGGGCAAGATGAAAGTAACCCCAGGCATAGCCTGGTTTTAATTCAATGGTTTTCTTAATATATTTGATTCCGTTATCCCAATCCCATTCTAGATAGGCACTGATCGCCGCGCGCGCCTCCCAGGCTTCGGCCAGTTGGTCGTCTAGTTCCAGCGCTTTGGTAATAGCCTTTTGAGCAAGCGGAATGACATCTTGGGGAGATGCACCCGCATAAAAACAACTCACCATGTGAGCATAAGCCAATCCTGCCCAAGCCAAAGCATTGTTTACGTCTCTATCGATCGCCAGGTTGAAAAGCTCGATGGATTTGTCGATGTCCCCCGCCCTGAGTTTCCTCCGGAAGTAGAGTCCTTTAAGATAGATATTGTAAGAGTCGGCATTATCCGTATATCTCTTAGTAAGCTTCTGTTGCTCGTCGCCGAGGAGCTCGAGCTTGAGTTTATCTGTGATGGCTAATGAAATTTCATCCTGGATATCGAAGACATCGGCTAATTCGCGGTCGAAACGGTCCGACCAGAGGTGGTAGCCGTCGATCACATTGATGAGCTGGGCCGTGATGCGGAGGCGGTTCCCGGATTTGCGAACACTGCCTTCGAGGACTGTTTCCACGTTGAGCTTATGTCCGATTTCACGGATGTCGATCTCTTTATCCTTGAAGGAAAACGCAGAAGTCCGGGCCACCACTCTTAGATCCTTGAGCTGGGAGAGTGCATTGATGAGTTCCTCTGATAATCCCTCGCAGAAATACTCCTGTTCAGGATCAGCACTCATATTCTTGAAGGGCAGCACGGCAATGGAGTTTTTCCATTCGGATTTTACTCGTTTCCGCGGCTCGGGCTCTGGTTCTTCGATTTTCTTCAAGTCAGAGAGAAGCTCCTCCGCATTTCTGTATCTTTTTTGTGGATCTTTCGTGAGGCACTTGAGTAATAAATTTTTTAAGTTTTCGGATATCTGAGGATTTATAATCTTTGGATCTGGAGGGGTACCAGATATGTGTTTTATGGCAACACTTAAGGGAGTGTCCCCCTCGAACGGAAGTTGTCCCGTGACCATCTCATATAGAATCACACCCAGAGAATAGAGGTCAGAGCTTTCGTCGACCGCCCTTCCCTCTGCCTGTTCTGGAGACATGTATTCGGGAGTTCCTATCATCATGCCTGCGCCTGTTAGACCCCTTGATTTGAGCGTTCTGGCGATTCCGAAGTCCATTATTCGCGAATTCCCATCTCTATCGATCATGATGTTAGCGGGTTTAAGGTCTCTATGAACGACACCTATTCCATGGGCTTCCTTAAGCCCTTCACAAATTTCTTCCGCTATGGCAATGGCTGCCGGGATACTTAATTGTTTCGATCTGTGGATGAAGTTCTTCAAATCCTCGCCGGATATGTATTCCATTGTGATGAAGTATGTCCCATCCCATTCACCCATGTCGTACATCTGACAGATGTTCTTATGCCTGATTTTCCGGGCGAGTCTGAGTTCATTCTTGAATCGCTCGATGGTTCTTTTGTCAGAGGCAATTTCTGGGTTAATGACTTTCAGAGCGATCTCTTCCTTGATTTTCTGGTCCTCGACACGATACACCACACCCATCCCTCCCCTTCCGAGCTTTTCGATGATTTCGTACCTGTCCGCGAACAGGCTTCCCCGGGTGAGTCCTTCCGTATGTATTTCTAAAGTTTTTGTTGGGGAGATTTCAGAATCAGAGGTTCCGGATAATTGTGTTCCGCATTCTTTACAGAATTTGGAGTCGGGGGGATTTTCATTCTTGCACTGGGGGCACAACATTTATATTTGTCCTATTCCCATAGTGAAATTAGAATAATCATAATTACCGGAAGAGTCAAACCAAAAAAGGGGATTGGATTTTTCTCCTTAGAATGTTGGTTTTGGGGTTAAAATGAGCCCTCTAAGGTACTAATTCATAGGGTTTTTTTGACTTAATTTTTTTATAATGGAATACTTCCTGTGGCCTGTCCCCATAATAATATCAAGTAGTATCCAGAGATAGTCAACTCAGAAGGGCATGGGCTTCTGCTATTTTATCGGGAATTTTTAGACCCTGCAGGCAGTGAGGAACACAGGTATTACAATTTGTACACGCATCCCCTTTGAAAGAGAGCTTGGCATAGAGCTCTCTAGCTTTATTCCAGTCGTGATCATCCTCGGCGTATCGTTCGTAACGTAGAATATCGGCGATGGGCACCTGCTGAGGACAGTGGGGTTGACATTGTGTGCACAGGCGGCATGCCGTTTTATCAGCTTGAGCGGTCATCATTGCGATGGCTTTTGAGTCCTTTGGACGCAGCTCCTTTCCAGCACCCGAATAGGTTTCCACAAATTCGTCGATGTTTTTGACCCGGATAACGGCTACGTCGATCTTGGTGGCCGTTGTGAGCCATCGGACAAGCGCATTGTGAGGAGATACTCCAGCAGGTAGACTGGTCATAAATGCCTTATCCTCCTTCATACGCCCGATTCCCCGGGCCGTTTTCATAGCAATGGTTCCAAAGCCTTTTTTCCGGGCAAATTCCATGAACTGGTCGATCGCCGGATCAGCGCCATAAGAATACATGAACTGGGCGTGTTCATAGAGGCCGTCTTCCACCACAGCGGTTAGAACTTCTGCGGCGCTCTCTCCCCCGGGCACCCTAGAATCGCCCGCATATCCATGCTGGGAAAGACAGAGATGCTTCACCAAGCTTTCCTTCTTAAGCCTCTCAAAAGCACGGACGAAACCTCTCTCTTTCTTGACCTCTTCCTTATTGTGGTAGCCGAAATGGAGCTGCATATCATCGAAATAGCCAAGACCTGTCCGCTTCAACGCCTCCTTCACATAGGTATAATGCGCTTCTTCATCGATGGTGCCTGTCCGGTGATCTCCCCCTACTCTATCCACAGTGATCTGGCAGTAGTGGGCTTCGCGGTTCTTAAGAATAGAATCCGGCGCTCCGTTCCGCATCCACCTGTTTGACTTGTGCCAATAGTTCATTCCGCATAAAATCCCAGCTTCTCTGGGAGCTTCAGCAAGGTCACCGGACCCGATCAAGACTGAAACCTCGCGGCCGCTATAACCCAGCTTTCGGCGGGGAAACTGTCCCACTTTACGGGCGGCTTCTTCTATTGTGACCTCACTGCCAATCCATGGCTCACCACGTAATCTAGTCGTCAATCCGGCGACTACGGTAGCGGACGAAAGTTTAAGAAACTCGCGTCTCTTGATTAAGAGTTTCAGCTTCATGATAAACACTCCTTCAATCTTGGTTTTCGAAAACCCTCACAAGCTTATCTCATATCATATTTTGCTCTTTGAGGAAATAATATTATCCGCTTAAAGCGCTGTTTAAGTCTAGAATATTGCACATTTAAGCTCTCCGCGCCCCATTTCTTCCGCTCTGTACTCTAGGTTGAATTCAAGGTTGAAATAAGAAAGTGATAAACGACTCAGTGTGCTCTTTTTTTACTTAGAATGCTGTTTTTAGCGGTAAAATGGACATTCTAAGGCGAATTTTTTGGCTTTTTTTAAACTTAAATTGTTTAGAATAAAATAGTTAGTATGGCCCGTCCCCATTATTCTTATTTATTCATGCTTGAGGGTGTGGGCGGGATTGGTGAGGGCGGCTTGGATGGTTTGGCGGGCGATGCTGAGAATCGCAACTATCAGTATGACGGCGATCGAAAAAGCGAATAGCCCAGCATTCAAGCCTATGCGATAGACGAATCCCTCGAGCCATTCATGGGCGAAATAATACGAGACAGGCAGCGAAATCATCACAGCTAATGCAATGGGCATGAAGAATTGTTTCAGGATCAGGCTCATTACCGAAAAAACCGAAGCCCCAAGGATCTTCCTAATCCCAATCTCCCTGGCCTTTTTCCTGACCACGAAGGAAATCAGTCCGTACAGCCCGATGGCGGCGATAATCATGGTCAGTATAGAAAAGCTCAGGATGATCGCTCCCAAATCCCCCTCTTTTTTGTAAAGATCACTGTAGAGATCATCCATGAGAGCATAATCGAAGGTGAAATTTGGTGTTAAGCGGCGGAATGTGGAATCGATATATTCCAAAGTTTGTCGCATATTATTACTTCCGATCTTTACCAGAAAAATATGGCTCCTTTCCGGTATGTACTGAAACATCAAGGGCTTGATCTTATTCCTGAAAGAGGTGAAGTGGAAATCACTGACCACACCGATGATCCGCATGTTCTGTCCCCACTTGACGATTCTTTTCCCGATGGGATCTTCGAGCCCGGCCAGGCGGGCTGCGGTTTCATTGAGAATCACCTGATTATTGATATCGGCGGCTAAATTGAGCGAAAAATTCCTTCCGGCTGTGATTTTCATATTTAAAAGGTCCACATAGTCCTCATCGATAAAATAGGTGGTGACCATCGGCAGTTCCACCATTTCCCCGGTCTCTGTTTCCACATGGATATTGTTGGCTTCTGTAAATACAAGCGGAGCCGTGTTGGCAACTGCAGCAGCCGAGATCTGAGGATTTTTGAGCAGTTCCCTCTTGATCGTTTGAAAATTCTCCCGGCTCTCATCGTTCCAGATGCGTACTGTTACGACATTGTCCCGGTTGTAGCCGATATCCTGGTTTTTGATAAAAAGGAGCTGCTTTTGAATGGTCACTGCGGCCACAAGCAGGACGACGGTTACTCCGAATTGAAAGATCAAGAGAATATTGCGGAACTTCTGTTGGCCGCCTGATCGGCTAGGCCCGAAAGTGTCTTTCAGGACATTTAAGGGTTTGAGTGCCGAAAGGTAAAAGGCGGGGTAGGCGCCGGCGAGGAGTCCCACTATCAAAAACAAAACCATAAGCCCAGAAGCATTTGCCCAACTCAGGAATACAGCCATGGGAATTTCGCTCCCTGCAATTTGTCTGAACGTGGAGAAAAAGAGGCACACAATCCCAAGAGACAAAAGGATACTGAAAAAAGTCAGCACGAACGATTCGCCCAGGAACTGTTTCCTGAGCTGCCGCTCTGTAGCTCCGACGGTTTTACGGATGCCCACCTCTGTGTTCCTGGCGCCGGCCCTTGCAGTGGCCAGGTTGACGTAATTGATACAGGATACGAAGAGTATCAAAAAAGCGATCGAAATCAGCAGGTAAATATTCTTTTTATCGATTATATCCCTGAGATGAAAATTAACGTGGGTTTCAAAATGGATATTCTGAAGCGGGATCAAGAAGTAACGGCGGTTATTCGAATACTGGTCGTGATATTTAGACACAATGGCCGGCAGTTTTTTTTCGAAATCCCGGTACGAGACCTGATCCTTCAACTGAATATAGCTGTTGTAATTCAAAATCGCCCATGCGCTGTCGATATCATCGCGGAGGGAATACATCGTTAAAAAGGAAATCAAGTAATCGAATTTGAGATGGGTATTCCCGGGAATATCCTCGACAATACCG
>JASFPP010000240.1:0-5576 GCA_050115915.1 Candidatus Aminicenantota bacterium | reverse complement strand
ACATCTGACCTATGGAAAACCAGCTTTTTATAATCCCTTGAAAACTTAAGATCCCGAAGAACGCTGACGACGTTTTTCTCTTTTTCGGGCCGGTAAATGGTTCGCTCGTCCCCGGTTTCAAGGTCATGCTCAATTATCCCTGAATTACCTCTAGGGTATAAGACGGCCTTGCCGCTTGGACTCCATTCAATCCTAGCCCAGCCTGGTGCGTTAATCGGCCAGGTCTCCCATTTTTCGGACGCCAGAGTAAACCGGAAAAGAGTCGCACCCTTTTTTCCGGGCCCGATGAAACCCAGTCCGCTGCTGTCCGGCATCCACCTGAGGCCGCCCATGTAAGGTAAAAGGAAGGTATCCATGGGTATCTTAAACTCGCGGGTTTGTCCTCCTTCAACAGCCATTAGGACAATGTTACCCTGTCCAGGCTGTCCTGCTCTTTCAGCGGAAAAGAATGCGATGTGCTTCCCATCAGGCGACCAAACAGCCATCCTATTGCATCCTGGAGGAGAATAATCCAGCTGTTTCAATTCGCCGACCGGTTCCCCTGTCTCAGGATTGACCGGCACCAGGTACACATCATTCATATCAATCAAATTTCTATAGGCCAAGCCCCGAGCGGTCCAACTGATCAAATCTGTACCCCGCTCCATTTCTTTAATGACGAAGGGATCCCCTGCAGGCTTGCCGTCCTTTACCTTAACGCCCCAGAGGGCCTTGGCTCCCGATCGGAAGCTTAAAAAGACGACATGATCCCCATCGGGAGACCAGCAAGGTTGGATGTCGTTTGCAGGATGATCGATCAGTACATGGTGCGATTTTCCATCTGAACTTATGCAATAGATGTTCTGCTCGGTAATTTTGGGGCCATCCGCAAAAACGATGTATCTTCCATCCGGGGAAACATCCGTGAAGACGTTACTTCCCCGCATGGAACGCTCCAAATGAAAGGCCCCCTCAAGAGGATGTAGCGCCTTAAAGGATCCCCCTGTGGCAGAAACGAGACCAAGGTTCATGCCTTTGACTTCTATCATCCAAGGCGCAAGCACCACGTAAGCCACCACTGCGCTGCCGTCAGGCAGCCAGGTCAAAGGTATTGGAAGGTCAGCTTCTGTACTGAAGATTGACCTGGTTTTACCCTCTAACGTGGAGGCCATCAGGAAAAGATTTTCGATCTTACCTTCTTTGTTTTTTGGAATGCCGCCTGAACCTATTTGCAGATAGACAATCTCCTTCCCGTCGGGAGACCATATGGCATTGTTAGTCACTCTGCTCCAGTCTAAATGTGTGATCGATTTGATACGCTTGGTGACCAGGTGGTAGACAGCAATATTCTGCCCTTTACCATAAACCAAACCCGCCATTTTTGTCCCGTCGGGAGACAGAGATTGGACTTCGAAGTATGGATCCTCCGGGAGTTCGATTTTCGTTACGGTAAGGCCTGCCGGCTTTTCCACGCGCAGTGCAGCCAGTCGATCCCGGGCAGCTGCCACCTGTTCGGGTTGGTCGGCATATTTCTGCAGTACAAGTTCATAGGCCTTTACAGCTTCGGCATAGCCCAGTTTTTCATAACACATTCCGATGCGGAGCTGAGCTTGGGCCGCTAACGGACGATTGTTCGGAAATTCCGCGAGTAGCTTCTTGTAAGTCTCTATTGCCGCTTCGTAGTTTCCCTCCACCTCTTCTTGATGAAGAGCGGCACCGAGAAGAACCTCTGCGGACTGGGAACCTTGCGCCGTAAAATCAGCCTTCGCAGTGATTAAAGCCATCGCCAAAATGATCATCAAAAATAAATTTATTTTTTTCATTTTGCACCTCCCGCTCTCGGAGACATAATATGGAATCATCACTTCCTCTGCTCCAAGGACGGGTTAAGCTTCGTTCAAGTTTCAGTCAAGTCAGCCACTTCCTTCAAACGCCTCTACCCGTCAAAGCGGTAACCGATACCACGCACGCTGATCAGGAAGCGGGGCTCCTGGGGATCTTCTTCCAGCTTGTTGCGGAGATGGTTAACGTGCGTGTAGACAACCCGGTCTGTCAGGACAGCGTCACGGCCCCAGGCCTTCTGGAGCAGATCATCGATCGTAATGACCTGGCCACGGTGCTCGAGGAAGACCCGCAGCAGCTTAAATTCCATGGCAGTCAGATCGATCTTTTTGCCTCCCCGCAAAACCTCAAAACGGTCGAAATTTACGGTGATGTCGCCGAAACGGTAGATTCCGCCGAGTTTTGAGCGCTCTCGTCCGCGGCGCAGAACTGCTTTAATACGAGCGATGAGTTCCCGCCGGCTGAAGGGTTTCGTGACGTAGTCGTCTGCGCCCAGTTCCAGCCCTACAACTCTATCCACCTCCTGTCCTTTTGCCGTAAGCATGATGATCGGAGTGTGGTTGCCCTTTAAACGCGCTTCCCGGCAGACTTCGAAGCCATCCATGCCCGGCAGCATCACATCGAGCAGAATGAGGTCGAATTCTTCTTGAAGGATTCGGCGCAGCGCCGCAATGCCATCCCCGACAACCTCCACGGTAAAATTTTCTAATTCTAGGTCGTCCTGCAGGCCTGTCGCAATCGTCGGCTCGTCTTCCACAACAAGGATACGTGCCTTCATCTTAGCCTCCTCCCATGACCGTTTGAGCGGGAATCCGAATGGAGAATGTGCTACCTTCACCCTCCTGGCTTTCGAATTCCACCCTCCCGCCATGAGCCCTCACAATGTGCCGGACAAGGCTGAGTCCGAGTCCGGCCCCCTTGATTCGCCTCGAGATTTCACCATCCGTTCGATAAAAACGATCGAAGATGTGCTTCCGGTCAAGTTCGGAAATACCGACTCCCCTATCCCGGACAACGATCCTCACTTCGCCGCCTACAGATTCTGCATCGAGCCAAACCGTTCTCGCACCGGGGGAATACTTCACCGCATTGTCAAGCAGGTTGTGTACTGCGGATCCTAGCGCTTCGCTATCTGCCGAAATCGAGGGAAGTCCTTCGGGAATTTCTGTTTCTACCTTCATCCCTTCAGTCACAATCCCCGCCTCAAAATCGGAAACCAGGCTTCGCAACCATCGGGAGGTGTCCAACGGTTCAAATCGGTACTCCTTGCGGCCCTCTTCCATACGGGAAAAATCGAGGATATTCTCCACAAGTCGGGTTAGCCTGTTACTCTCTTGAACGATCATCTTAAAATATTCACGCTGCTTCATTTTCTCAGTAGCACGCCCGTCGAGTAGCATTTCACCTAACTGTCGAATTCCCGTGAGTGGCGATCGGAATTCGTGAGAAACAGTTGAGACGAAGTCGGCCCGCATCCTGGCGATCTCGAGTTCCCGTCTCACGATTCGCACTGTGAAATAGCTTCCGAAGAGAAGAAACACCACAACAAAAGCCAGAATCGCGACAGACAGATTTTGCCTCTGCCGAATATCTGCATAAATCATCGCGGGCTCTCTAGGCCAAACCTGAATACGCCAGGGCATTTCATCGATCGAGACATCATACATTAAAGCGAAAGGCGGCGTCACCGCCGGAGTTGATCCAAAAAGGGCATGTCCATCGGCCGAGTACAGAACAGCTTCAAGATCTTCCCCCTGAGTTAATATAATCCGTGGCCACCAATGCGCTTCCAAGAGGCTTTCGGAGAGGACAACTGCTCTAAGCGGATTGGATTTCCAGAAAGTAAGATGCGTTTCCGTTTTGCTATATAGAACCCTCTTTGGCTCGTTCAAGAGTTTCTCGACCGCGCTGGAAAGGGCGAGCTTGTTTTCCTCCACCATTCGGAGCCGATTGAACTCAATATCTTCAACTGGACTCTTCTGGCACCAGGAGCGGCAGCGATCAGAATAGTACAGGTATCGCGGTTTATCCAGGATCCACTTCCCTGCTGTTAGATCGCGATATAAAGCCAAGGCTCTGGATGCCAGCTCAGCATTGTTATTGCGCTCGGCGGCGAGGGAACAGAGCTCGAATCGGGCAATGAGATCGGATGGCAACCCCCCGATCCAAATCGCATCCATTTGTTGAAGTTCCCTGTAAACGCTGGCTGCCTCATCGAGCTTACCGGCCTTCCGGAGAGTCCTGGCCAACCGTTGTAGCAGGAGAGGCCGTAGCTCGGCATCGCCAGATTCCAACAGTCCTCGGTAGGCAAGAATGGCACGCCGATAATCCTTGCGCCCAATTTCAAGCGATTCAGCCCTGACAAAGGAAGCAGGAAGTCGGCTTGTCGGGATGCGTAGTGCGGGGGCATGTACAAACATGTACGGCAAAGCGCTGGAAGGGAATATTTCGAGGCCTTCTTCCGACTTTAACAAAAGCAAACCTCCGCCAGGCTGTTTAAAAACCTCGCGGATGATATCAGGAAAAGAATCGGCATCCAACGATCCCTCCCTTGAGGCTAGCCGAATGGCCTCTTCCCACCGGCTGAACTCTAAAGCCAGTTCGTTACCGATCTCTCTGGCTACCCTTTCCATGCGTTCGCGTGTGCGTTGTCTGACGAACTGCTCCTCCTGTCTCAATACCCTCAGCGCAAAAACACCGAGAAACGCGCCCGGCAGAAGAATAAAGATAATAAAGACGCCTACGAGTCTTTGGCTTGGACTCAAGAGAAAACGCAGCCAGGCCGGACGGCGAACCTGGAAATTTCGCATTCAGTCTTCCATCGGTGAGATTAACATCTTCCCAGAAGAGATTCTATCCCCTGTGGGTCAAGATTTGGTCAAGATTTGGTCAACGACTTTAAAAAAACATATCACACACAAAGATGGGAGGTCAATCGCCGGTGCCATTTACACACGGTTAAAGTTGCAGTTTCAAATCCTGTATCGCCATTACTTTCTGGCCAATAGCTTGCAGGAGAGGGAGAGGTCTTACTTCAACAAAACGATATATCAATGAGAAGGAGATGTGTTATTTTGCAGATCGATGGGGAGGATTACTGTGAACTTGCTGCCTTTATCCGGTTGGGACTCAACAAGGATCTCACCATTGTGCCGGGAGACCACCTGATAGGAGATCGCTAAACCAAGACCCAGCTTTACCCTTGACTCGCTCCTGGTGAAGTTCAGCTCGAAAAGATCCTTCAGCTTCTCGTATTCGATCCCACACCCTGTATCCGTGATCTCGATGAAGACATGTGTTTCTGACGGCCAGGTCCTGATCGTGATGGTCCCCTTATCCTCGATCGCCTGTACGGCGTTGCGGATCAGGTTAAGAAAGACCTGATTCAACTCACCGGGATAGCATTTGATTTCGGGCAGCTCTTTAAATTCTTTCACCACGTGGATTCGGTCCTCCATTTCTTGTTGAAGCACGCTCAAGGTGCTCTCAATACCGCTATTGATATCGCATTCTTGCAACGTTAGTGAATCCATCCTGGCAAACTGTTTTAATCGTGTAATGATCGTACTGAGACGCTCCCGCGCATTCGTGGAGGTCAGCAAATTATCCCGCAGCACCGAGACTGCTCGCTGCATCTCTTGATCGTCTTTAAATTCCTGTAAAGTACCAAACTCCTCCAATCCGTCCAAGATTTTATTCAATCCGCGAATGGAAACATCCGTTGAACTACTCAGGGCTCCCATCGGCGAGTTGAA
>JASFPP010000239.1:0-5576 GCA_050115915.1 Candidatus Aminicenantota bacterium | reverse complement strand
GGGGTCAGGCACCCTTTTCCAGGGGTAGAGAAAAAGTGGACCTGGCACCTATTTTTATCAAATGTTGGGACTGTCTATCAAAAGGTCTTCTTAAGGAACGGGTCCAAAAAAACGATCGCAATTCCCCTTTTTCTGTGAACGATAGGCGCTGTCTTCCAAAGGATGAGTTCGAAAAGTGGTCCTGTTTCACTACTGGCAGATGTCCATTCGGGGGATTATCCCTGCATAGGAGAATCTATATATTCAGCAATTGAGCGAGCAACCATAGAATGGCTGTTTGCGTATAAGAGAACAAGAGGGAAAACATGTTTCAAAATTACATCAAAACTGCTCTCAGGAATATGAGAAAATTCAAAGGCTACACATTTATCAACATAGCGGGATTGGCGATCGGTATTGCCTGTTGTATCCTAATTCTTCTATGGGTCCGGGACGAGCTGAGCTTTGACGGCTTTCACGAGAAGGCAGATCGACTCTACCGTGTCGTCGAACAACAGTACTATGCTGGGGGTGAATTATTTCCGGTGGCCGTGACGCCGGCTCCCCTAGCTCCCGCACTCAAGGACGAAATTCCCGAGATCGCCAACGCCATGCGGATCGAACACAGCCCCCGTCTTCTTATCCGCTACGGCGAACGGATGTTTAATGAGAGCGACATCGCTTTAGCTGATCCTTCAATATTTGCCATGTTTAGCTTCCGGTTGATAAAAGGCGATCCTGAAACGGCTTTAAAGAAAATGAATTCAATTGTTCTCACCGAGGCGATGGCCGAAAAATATTTCGGAGACGAGGATCCTCTGAATAAGGATCTTAAGATCGGGAACATGTATGACCTCACTGTTACGGGGGTTGTGGAGAATGTTCCTCCCAATTCCCATCTCCGGTTCAATTTTATAATCCCATTTGAGATTTTGAAAATGGCAGGCGACCCTCTGAACCAGTGGGGGAACAATTCCTACTTCACCTATGTCGAACTGGCCGAAAATGCGAATGCCGCTGCCGCACAGGAAAAAATCACAGGATTTCTTAAGAAACACCTGCCTCAAACACGCACAACACTCCATCTCCAGCCATTGAAGAGGATCCACCTCTATTCGGACTTCACCGCAGATGTTCCGGGTCACGGGGATATCAAGTATGTCTACATTTTTTCCCTAGTTGCCCTTTTTGTGCTTTTAATTGCCTGTATCAACTTCATGAACTTGACGACTGCCCGCTCCGGCAACCGTGCCAGGGAAGTCGGTATGCGTAAAGTCACCGGAGCTCACAAAACGGACATAGTAAAACAATTCCTGGGCGAATCCATGATCTTTGCCTTTATCGCTTTCCTGTTTGCCCTGGGGATCGTCCTACTCCTGCTCCCCGCTTTCAACAATCTTTCCGGAAAAGAGCTTTCGCTTTTCACTGGAGAGAGCATCGATCTTCTTGTCGCTCTTATCGGAGTGGCCATCCTTACAGGGTTGATATCAGGAAGTTACCCTGTTCTCTATCTCTCCTCATTTCAGCCGGTTGCTGTCCTTAAAGGAGCTTTGAAATCCGGTCCCAGAAGCTCGACCTTCCGCCGGGTGTTGGTTGTAATCCAGTTTTCGCTATCCATTTTTCTCATTATCGCGACATCTGTCATCCACGGCCAGCTGGAATACATCCAGAACAAAAAGTTAGGTTATGAAAAGGAGCATGTGATCTACCAGCACATCGGCATGAATGACGTCCGATACTACGAGCCTTACAAGCGAGAGGCCTTGACCAGCCCCAATATTCTCGGCTTGTGCTGGTCCGGTCAACTCCCCGCTTATATCGTCAATTCCACATCTTCCGTTAATTGGCCCGGAAAAGATCCGAATGAATCCATCCTTATGCACAACACCGCCGTTGATTATGATTTTATCGACACCATGAATATGACAATTGTAGACGGGCGGGATTTCTCCCGGGAGTTTCCCACAGATGAAAAGGAAGCCTTTATCCTTAATGAAGAGGCTGCCAGACTTTTGGGGGATGATAGCGCGGTCGGCAAACCCTTCTCTCTGTGGCAGATCAAAGGGAAAGTCATCGGTGTCGTTAAGAACTTTCATTTTAAATCGCTCAACACCCGAGTGGAACCGCTGGTGATTCGGCTGCTCAAACCACAACCTTACAGTTATATGCTCATCAGGATCAGAGGACAAAATGTCACTGAAAGCATCAGGTACCTGGAAAAAACCTGGAGGGATATCGCAACCGTCTTTCCCTTTGAATACCAATTTCTGGATGAGTATTATGACCAGACCTACCGCGCCGAGCAGCGTATGGGAAAGCTCTTCAATGCCTTCACAACTCTGGCCATATTCATTGCCTGTTTAGGCCTTCTGGGGTTGGCATCTTTTATGGCTGAACAGCGCACCAAGGAGATCGGCATCCGTAAAGTCCTGGGGGCGTCCGTTTCGAACATCATCCTGCTGATGTCAAGGGAATTTGTCCTGCTTGTGGCCATATCAAATATCCTGGCCTGGCCCCTGGCATATTACTTCATGAATAAATGGCTGGAGAATTACGCCTATCATGCTTCCGTCAACCTATTCTTTTTCATGGCTGCTGCCCTCGCTGCTCTTTGTATTGCCCTGCTGACGGTCAGTTACCAGGCTTTTAGGGCCGCCTCTTCGAATCCCATCGATTCGCTGCGGTATGAATAAGGAAAGATGACAGCCCTCAGTGGCATATGGAAAGCAGCAGGGCTTAGCTGGATGTATAGAGAAGAAACCTGAAGCGAAAGAGTTAAACAATAGAAAAGATAAAAAATCAGAGGGAGCGATAGAAGATGGAATCGAAAAAAGCCCAACGTATACCTTATTCGGGAATCCGTACGGTCTTTGATATGGCTAAAAAACTGGAAAGGGAAGGGAAGACGATCATTCATCTTGAGATCGGAAGGCCGGATTTTAACACACCTGCCCATATCGTCGAGGGCGCTGTGGAAGCACTCCGCACAGGAAAGCACCACTATTCACAAAACGCAGGAATCCCGGAACTTCGCCAGGCTATCACAGATAAGTATGCCAAAGAATATCACTTGGAATACAGCCCGGAAACAGATGTTGTGGTCACCAACGGAGTGGCCGAAGGCGTGTACGTCGCCATCCATGCGCTTCTCGATCCTGGAGACCAAATCCTTATTCCCGACCCACGCTGGGTGAATTATGATGTGGATGCCCTTTCGAATGATGTTAAACCCGTGGATTATTCCCTTTTTGAAGACAGAAACTATGAGCCCGATCCCAATGAGATCGCAAACAAGATCACGCCAAAAACCAAGATGATCCTCCTATCCAGTCCATCCAACCCTACAGGTGGTGTGACCACTCTAGCTGTGCTGGAAAAGATCGCCCAGCTTGCTCAGGCCCATGATCTTGTGATCTTGAGCGACGAGATCTATGAAAAAATCATCTATCCGCCAGCCGAACATGTCAGTATCGCCACTCTTCCTGGGATGAAAGATCGCACGCTCATCCTCAACGGCCTCTCCAAATTCTACTCGATGACAGGTTGGAGATTGGGATATGTTTTGGGAGACAAAAAGTACTTGAATCCCATCCTCAGATACCACCAGTACATGGTGACTTCCACCAACACCTTTGCGCAATGGGGAGCAGTGACGGCTTTGAAGGGAGATCAAGAAGCAGCTAATGCTATGGTCAAGGAGTTCCACAGAAGGCGCGATTACATCTTCGAGGCCGTCAACCAGATCCCTGGATTTTCCTCTCCCGAACCGCTGGGGGCTTTTTACATCTTTCCATCCATCAAAGATACAGGGATGGACGGATACGAGATGTCCAAAATGCTCCTTGAAAAAGCCGGCGTGGCCACAGTCCCTGGAGAATGTTTTGGAAAAAATGGGGCCTGCCACATCCGGATTTCCTACGCCAACTCTTTGGAAAACCTCCAAAAAGCAGTGGACAACATTAAGGCGAGCTTAGGATAAAAATCCGCCGATTTGGGCCCAAAATGACCCATTGAGGAAAATTCCACATTGTTCTTGTCTGAAAAGCCGCACACCTGTCCGGATTTATAGACAAGGGAGACTCTTATTTCCCGTTTCTCAACCTGATAACACAGATGGCACAGTTTTTGCTGAATGATAGCTCTAATCAAGAGGCTGCCGACCGGGAAAGCGTGTCGTCTAGTCGAAGCTGATGCTCCGTCTCTGCCGTTTACCCGGATATCGACTCTGATCCGGCCATCTTTTTTTCCCCGATAGTGCCGCTCCATTTTTTCTGTATCCGGGAAGAGTTGCGTCCCTTGTGCATTCCAGTTGATGTTTGCAAATCTTGTCCAGAAAATCGAGCAGAGAGCGATGCTTTCCCTGACAGTCTTCAATCCCCAATCGATCCAGCTCAAGAAGAAGAAAGTGCACCGATTCGATGGTGGATAGACAGTTTTCATGGGGTTGCTGTTTGATCACATACCGGGACGGCTCTTGAGGGTGAAAACGGATTTTGGGCAGGGCTGACAAATTGGCGCTCAGCTTTAACATTTTCTTCGCCAGAGTCCAGGACGCATCGATCACAAAAACCAGGATTTTCCTTTTATCGGAGGCGTCTTCAGGAAAATGGAATTCAGAGATGTCAACCGAACCTTCGCCAGGATAAAGGAGCACAGGATAGTAGAAAGGATCCTTGAGCAGATAGTTGATCCTTTGATCTTCTGTAAAATCCACCCCCGTTAGGATTTCAGAATTTTTCAAACAAAGATGCGTCAGACGCCCTGTCCCCAGTTTAACTTTTCGCGCTTCCTTGGGATGCATGAGGATCACGAAACGTGTTTCGGTAGAGATGGCTTCGATGTCGCCGCAAAAACACGTCGATTGAGGTCTAAAACAGCGATAGCAAAATCCCCTGTCTATTTTTAGGCTCCTTTTAAGGGAAGAGTGAAAAAAAACGTCGATCCCTCCCCGACTTCGCTTTCCACCCATATCCGCCCGCCATGTTCATGGATAATTTTTTGTGCGATATACAGTCCTAGCCCCGCACTTTTTTCGCCATTTTCTGTGAATCCCTTCTCCCCTTCAAACGGTTCAAAGAGCAACTTCTGCTTTTCCCCGGGGATTCCTACACCTTCATCAGTCACTGCGATCACAGCTTCATCTTGAGAACGGCTGAGATGAACCACAATTTTTGTCTGCGGAAGGGAAAACCTGATCGCGTTGCTGATGAGGTTATTGAGCACTTGGCTGATCTTACCGGCGTCGATCTTCATTTCCGGGAGTTTTTCATCTTGAATGTCCTTCAGTTCGATCTGTTTCTTTCCTGCAAGTGGCCGATTCATTTGGAGGTTATTTTCTAATAGGGTATTTAAGTCTGTCGGCTGAACATCGAGTTTCAATTTTCCTGACTCTATCGTGGCATAATCGAGATAACTGTCGACAAGCTCTTGCATATTCTCGCTGTGGGATTTAATGATGTTCAGGAATTCCACCTGCTCGTCGTTCAGTACTACAGAGGCATCCTCGAGTAGAAACTGGCTGTACAGCCTAATCATCCAGATAGGATTTCTGAGATCATGGGCTGCGGTTCCCAAAAACTGGTTTTTGAGATCGCTCA
>JASFPP010000238.1:0-5602 GCA_050115915.1 Candidatus Aminicenantota bacterium | reverse complement strand
GGCTTTTATCGAGAGCAAACCCGAGCTCAAGGCGAAATATGGGGATATTCTGGTTCGGATCAAAGCTCAGTATGCGGAACTGAAAAAGACTAAGGCAAAGGACGACGCCATGGACTTATTCGGTTTATCGACGGGCGTTCTGTTTTCGATCGGAAGTCAAGCGTATCAAACAGCTAGAGAGAGGGAGAAGCCCGAGGAAGAACGCGCACCCTATTTTACTGAACGGGGGGTGGAGCAGACGGTCAAGAATCTCCATCTCCGCTACTACAGTTTTTACGACCCTGTGGACAGAGCGATGATGAAGCGGGTTTTGAGTATGGTGAAAGAATTGCCCGAGGGGCAGAGGATCGAAGGTCTCGAGTATATATTCAGTGGCGACCAATCTATCGATGAATTTGTGGAGGCGGCGTATGCAAAAACCAAGCTAGGAGATGTGGAATATGCAAAATCCTTGTTTAACATGAGTTCCAAAAAGTTAGAGGCTTTGGATGATCCCCTGATAACTATAGCAGCGAAAATGTATGACGAGACAGAGAAGCGGCGGAAACGCACTCTCAAGTTTAATGCAAATATCATCAGTCTGCGCAAAGAGTATATCGACCTGCTCTATGAGTGGAAGGGCGAAGGCCTGTATCCGGATGCCAACGGGACGATGCGGTTCACATGGGGGCATGTGGCCGGGTATAAGCCGGCGGATGCGGTGTGGTATAAGCCCTTTACGACGCTTAAAGGTGTCGTCGAGAAGCATACGGATGAATTTCCGTTCGATAGCCCGGACAAGCTCAACGAGTTATGGAAAAAGAAGGATTTCGGGAAGTGGGCGGATAGCGAGTTGGGCGATGTTCCCGTGGCATTTACCCACCGGTGCGATATTACTGGGGGTAATAGCGGCAGTCCCGTGATGAATGCAAAGGGCGAGTTGGTGGGTTTGGCCTTTGACGGGAACTATGAGGCGATGACGAGCGACTGGCAGTATGATTACGATATCCAGCGCACGATCTCTGTGAACATAAAATATGTGTTGTTCATCACGGATAAATTCGCAGGCGCCCATCACATCCTGAAGGAAATGGGATTAGAGTAAAGGGAGGACTGTATGAGAAAAAGATTTTTTAAACTCGACACTGAAAATATTGTTCTAGGAGCCATCCTGCTCGTTATCTTCTTTTCTTATATGGGATGTGGAGGGGGAGAAAAGGCGGAGACTGGGGATGAGATAATAAAACCACCGGTTGCTAAAATTGTGCCGAAAGAGCTGACAACACACGGAGAGACGCGGATCGACAATTACTACTGGCTTAACGAGCGCGACAATCCTGAGGTGATCGCCTACTTGGAGGCAGAAAATGCCTATAAGGATGCGGTGATGGCCCACACCAAGGATTTCCAGGATAAGCTCTATGATGAGATTGTGGGGCGGATCAAGAAAACCGATATGTCTGTTCCGTATAAGGACCAGGGATATTATCATTACACACGGTATGAAGAAGGCTATGAATACCCGCTCTACTGCAGGAAGGAAGGGAGCCTGGATGCTGAGGAAGAAATCCTACTGAATGTCAATGAGATGGCCGAGGGGTATGATTTTTTCAGTGTGGCCGGTTATTCCACGAGCTCCAATAATAAGCTGATCACTTTCGGTGTAGATACGCTGAGCCGCAGGCTTTACACGCTCTACTTTAAGGATTTAACTACGGGAAAAGTGTTGGATGACAAGATTATCAACACAACGGGAAGGGCAGCGTGGGCGAATGATAACAAGACCGTTTTTTATGCGTTAAAGGACACGACAACGCTGCGCCCCTACAAGATCATGAAGCATGTTTTGGGGACCGATGTTTCCGAGGATAAATTGATCTACACCGAAGAGGATGAAACGTTCAACACATTCGTTTACAAGACCAAGTCGAAGAAACACCTTATGATTGCCTCTGCACAGACATTGTCGACGGAATTAAGGTATTTGGATGCGGATGATCCTGATGGGGAATTCCAAGTGATACAGCCCCGCGAGAAAGATCTGGAGTACTTTGTGGACCATTATCAGGACAAATTCTACATCCGCACAAATTGGGATGCTAAAAATTTCAGGCTGATGGAAACTCCGGTCGATAAAACGACCAAAGAGAACTGGACGGAAGTCATTCCGCACAGGGAAGATGTTCTCCTTCAGGAGTTCGAGATCTTCAAAGATCACCTCGTTTTGGGAGAGCGGAAAAACGGCCTGACACGGATCCATATTATCAAATGGGCGGATAGGTCCGACCACTATGTCGACTTTGGAGAGGAAGCATATATGGCTTATATGTCGACGAATCCTGATTTCGATACGAATCTTTTGAGGTATAACTATACATCTCTCACGACGCCCAGATCTATTTATGACTATGATATGGCGAGTCGAGAAAAGAAGCTGTTAAAGCGTCAGGAGGTTATCGGCGATTTTGATCCTGCGAATTATATCACAGAGCGGCTCTTTGCAACGGCAAGGGATGGCACTAAGGTTCCGATCTCTTTGGTCTACAGGAAGGGATTGGAAAAGGATGGGGAGAATCCCCTGCTGCTCAATGGATATGGTTCGTATGGGGCGAGCAGGGATCCGAGTTTTAGGTCCGACCGGTTGAGTTTGCTGGACCGAGGATTTCTGTTTGCCATTCCGCACATCCGGGGTGGATCGGAGATGGGGCGGTACTGGTATGAAGATGGGAAACTGCTTAAGAAGAAAAACACCTTTTATGATTTTATCGATTGTGCCGAATACCTGGTGGAGCAAAAGTTCACCAACCCGGATAAGATGTTCGCTATGGGGGGAAGTGCGGGCGGATTGCTTATGGGCGCGGTTGTGAATATGAGGCCTGATCTGTGGAAGGGTGTGATTGCCGATGTCCCCTATGTGGATGTGATCACGACGATGCTGGATACGAGTATTCCGCTGACGACCGGGGAATTCGATGAGTGGGGCAATCCCCAGAATAAAGAATACTACGATTACATGCTTTCTTATTCGCCCTATGATCAGGTGGAGGCCAAGGATTATCCGGCGATGTTAGTGACGACTGGATACCATGACTCACAGGTTCAGTACTTCGAGCCCGCCAAATGGGTGGCAAAATTGAGGGCAATGAAGACGGATGACAACCTGCTGATCTTTCATATCAACATGGAGGCGGGCCATGGTGGAGTGTCGGGGAGATTCAGGCAGTATAGAGAAATTGCGCTAGGTTATGCGTTTATGTTGGATCTTGTGGGGATAACGGAGTAGGTGTTATTTATTCGGCACCTTTCATCAGAAAGTACAGATATCCCAGACACAAGAGGGCAAATATTGCTACAGTAGACCAGCCCCAAACATTGACGGTACCCGCAAGCTGCCATTTTAAAGAAATGATAAAGCCAATCACGAAATGAACGAGCGAGCCGATGACAATGGCTTTGCGAGCAGCCGCTTCTTTGGCCTTTAAGGCAAAAAAGAGCAGAAAGGCAAAACCAAGATACGCTGCTCCAAGCAGTTGCGTATCGAACTTTCCAGCGTCAGTGAGAGTCCCTCCATAAAATTCCGAGAATCCGGTGGGAATCAGCACTGTGAGTAAGCCAAAAAACAGTCCAAGTATAGCGGTGATAATGAAAAGAGTATTGAGTTTCATTAATCCCCTCCTTTTAATTTAAAATGTAATCCTCTTTGAAACTTAAGATACCGAGAGAGATAGAGGTCTAAACTTATCGGTTTGTGCTTATCTACCCTCTTTGGTGGGAGAGAACATATCAAAGAACTGCAGAGGTGTCAACTGGTTAATGATTTATTTACTGAGGGTATGTCAATTTTTAGAAGCATACTTTTGGGGCCAAAATTGGGCTTCTAAGTTATAAAATATCTCGATAGTTGTGCATATTTCTTTTATTATCAATAAGAAAGCGTGGCCTGACCCCGTTTATTTGCGTGGCCCAACCCCGTTTATTTTTTTATATAAAAGTTGATTCCGCTGGTATCGGTTGTGCCGACTGCGACAGGGGTGGCACCTGCTGGGATATCCATTTTCGGTGTATAATCATAAAGTTCAGAATGTGGCACTTCGACACCGCCATACCATTCAAGTGAAATGTCGGAGATGCTGCAGGTTTCGGAGGCTGTTGCTGCGAGCAAATAATAATTACCCGGTCTCAACCCTCCGACGCGATATTCGCCGGATATGGGATTGTTGCTGTCCAGGTACCCGGACAGGCCTGCCAGAAATCCATCCGCATCGAAAACAAAAACCATATACAATCCCTCAGTCATGGGATTACCTAACGGTTCGTAATAAAATGTGCCGGAAATGCTGCCTTTGGGCTTCTTGAGAGCGAGCGAGCTCAGCTTTTTGGCAGACCCTGGCTTCGCCGCAGAGACTTTGGTTGCAGAATCATAAAAACTCTTGCCTGCAGGGTGATAGGTCACTCCAAAATCATCCGCGGCTATCATCCAGTTGTAATAGAAGGATAGAGCTGCAAGTTTATACCTCCCTTCGAGCAGCTCGATATGATATCCGCTCGTGAATGTATTTTGTGTTTGCCCCGCAAACTCGCCCGTCTCCGCATCGAAGGCATAAATCGTGATATGATTATCCTGTTCAACGATAACACGCCTCTTTTTCGCATCAGTGAGAAAACCCTGTAAAATACCTGCATAATCCAAATCGAAAACAATATTGTCGACTCCGCCGGGAGCTGTGACTGTTATATCTTCGGCCACTTCAAAATAGCGTTTGTTGTCATAGAATTCGCTTAGATAATCTTCTTCCCCGTGATACACAGCCCTCACTCTGTAGTTACCGCTCGGGAGTCCGTTGATTGCCAAACGGCCGTCATAGTTAGCCTGATATGCCGAACTGACACGCTCGCCCCTCGAGTTATAGGCATACACAGATGACTCAAAAGATATTGGGTAATGATGAGGCCCCATAACGATACAGTTAATATATCCTCCTTGTGATAAAGAAAAATCGACATTGCTTTTGGTTTTTGGCGCTGTGACTTTGACGATTTCTGCATCCTGGAAGGAATATTTGCCGTTATACCATTCACTGGCCGGTTGTGGGCTTCCTTCCCAGGGATAATCATAAACTTCTGCATACAGCTTGTAGCGGCCTGTTTCCAAACCATGGAGAGCGAATTGCCCGCGTTCGTCGACTCGAACGCTTTTGACATATCCGCCCCTTTCATTATAAGCCCTGATCTCACATCCAAGAGTGATAGGAAAACCATTGGTGCCGGTAATGGTCCCTTTGATGATGCCGCCGCGTTTGAGTTTAATTTTCACATTTTGAGCTTGTGGTGGATTCACTCGAACAGGTGTCGCCGATTTGAAATTTTTGGCATTTTTGTACCAGCCGCTTATTGAGTTTTCCCGGCCGTGATACCGGACAAATAATTTATATCTTCCTTTGGCGAGAAAGCCCAAAATAAATTTCCCTTGGTCGTCTATTGAGTCTGACCGAATGTAGTTTTCCTTCATATCATAAGCAACGACATAGCAGCTGTAGGGTTCGATGGGTGTACCGTTTGGGCTTAAAACCTTTCCTTTGATGATCCCGCCAATCTCCAGGATAAAATCGATGTCAGGAGTGGT
>JASFPP010000237.1:0-5673 GCA_050115915.1 Candidatus Aminicenantota bacterium | reverse complement strand
ACCGGTTGAACCCAAAATCGCAACATTTTTCATTTTATTCTAATTTAGATCATTCACGAGCCGAGGTTGCTGCAGATGCGAGATGTGGCCCATGAAGCTGTGGTATTCCACCGCGAATGGGTCACAACGAAGCAGATGCAGTGAGATCGGCTCGCCCAAAGGGTTAAAAATGTCGATTATAATAGAATGTCTTTTAAGAGTAAAGTTTCGATCCGGCATATCAACAAATTCAAAGATTAAACTCAAACACTATAATAACAATGAATAGTAAATTATATCGACATTTTTAATGAATGAACAAATTAGTCCATGCCAAAGAAAGATAACAAATAATAGAAGAGGGGGGCCGCAAGGACAAGGCTGTCTATCCTGTCCAGAAAACCTCCATGTCCCGGCAGAATGTTCGAAGAATCTTTCACTCCCGAAGCTCTCTTGAAAAGAGATTCAAGCGGATCGCTGATCTGTGCGACAGCATGGATAAGGAAGGCAAATACGATAGCTTTCCAGAGCGAAGTCTCTCTCAAAAGGGAAAAATGAACGACCATGCCTCCCACACACGCAAACAATAGCCCGGTCACACTTCCCTCCCATGTCTTCTTGGGGCTGGCAAAAGGAGTCATCGGATGTTTGCCTAAAAGCTTGCCGAATGCAAACGCCGCAGAATCCCCCGCAACAATGGTCAACAGAAGAAAATAGACAAAAAACGGCCCATAGCCTTCTCTGATCAAAAATATGTGATTGAGTGTGAAGCTCACATATATCGCCCCAAAAAATGTCAATGCAATCATCTTCGGGAAGTGCATCATCTTTTCGAGTGAATTTATGGAGGCCACAAAATAAAATCCTGCAACCAAAAGCCACGCATAGAGCACCATTTCCAGGGAAACGTCCGCCGAATAGAAGGCAAAGCCGATGGCTAATGCCAGGATGCTCCCCAGTATCTTATGAGGAAAAATATTTTTCTTCCTTGGGAGATAGTAAAACTCGAGAAGCGCAGCCAATACGACCACCTGAACGGCAATCAAAAAACCGATACTCGGGAGATATTGAATACAGACAAAAACAATGGCGAGGATAACGATTGCTGTGGGTAAACGTTTACGTGTGTTCAACATTGGCTCGAATATCTCCGAATCGCCTTTCTCTTTTTTGGTATTCAACAAGGGCATGGAGTAAATGTTTCTTGCGAAAATCTGGCCAGAGCTCCTCCGTGATCCAGATCTCCGCATAGGCGATCTGCCAGAGGAGAAAATTGGACACACGAAGCTCACCGCTCGTTCTGATGAGAAGGTCCGGATCGGGGATATCCGATGTATAAAGATATTGCGAAAACCTCGCTTCATCCAACGAATGTCTGTCTAATTCCGGATCATCCAAAATTCTTTTGACCGCATCAACGATCTCTGTCCGGCCACCGTAATTGAGCGCAAGGAGGATCGTCAGCCGATTATTATTCTTGGTCAGAGTTTCGACCCTTTCCAGTTCTTTGATCACTGCCTGGGGGATCAGTGTCCTTTGTCCGATTACTTTCAATTGGAAATTATGCTCGACCAGAACCCTGTCCTCCTTCTTGAGGTAGTCTTCAAGCAGCCTCCATAATGTCGCGATCTCTTTTTTTGGCCTCTTCCAGTTCTCCTTGGAAAAAGCGTAGAGAGAGAGATATCTGATCCCTAAACGGCCGCATGTTTCAACAACCTCACGCACAGACTTGGCCCCTGCACGATGGCCTTCCACGCGGGGCAAATTTCTCTTTTTTGCCCACCGGCCGTTTCCATCCATGATCACGGCCACATGCTTGGGAAGCCTGGCGAAATCCAGCTGTTCGACCAGGGATTCTTCTTCACTTCCAGGCTCAATATAACCTTCTAGACTCTCGAGCATGCAGGTATTATAGCACTCCCCTGCAAATTGTCAAAAATCTAGACCTTCGCCACAAAATCTGCTATCCTATCATTTTGGTCAAGTTTGTCCGTATCGTTTATTATGACCCTATAAACTTGAACTATTCACGAATCGAGCGGTAGGATGTGTAGGGTGCTGTAAAACGAGACGGTGGCCCGTGACATCGACATTTATTAGGAATAGCTCGGGTAAGAATGAATAAAAAGCAGGATACACAATGTGTTTAGGAATTCCGGCAAAAGTCGTTGCGATAGAAAAATCCGGCCAAGGAAAAGTAGATTACCTCGGCACCAAAGTCAAAGCGAATTTTACACTCCTCGAGGATGTCAAGATCGGTGATTGGGTGATACTTCATGCGGGATTTGCCATATCCCGGATGAATGAAGAAGAAGCCCAGGAAACGCTCCAAATTCTCCGGGAGTATGCCAGCCATTTAGAAGACTAGAAAAGAAATGCACAGCCATTTGGCAAAAATTCCCATCTCACTTTTTTGATATTCCTTACGCTTTCCGCGATCCTCAAGAGAACGACATGAAAGAATACAGAGATAAAAAAGTCATTCAAGGATTGCTCTCCGAGATCGGGAAAAATGCCGCCCCTTTGAAAAAACCGATAAAGATCATGGAGGTCTGTGGCACGCACACAATGACCATCCACAGGTATGGTCTTAAAAAATTACTCCAGGATGCAGGTGTGGAGATGCTTTCCGGCCCGGGTTGTCCGGTATGCATCACCCCGAACGCAATCCATGAGGCTGCGATCGAATCAGTCACATCCAAACCCGATTTTATCCTGGCGACTTTCGGCGATATGACACGGGTTCCCACCAAAAGGGGGGCCATCCAGATGACAGTGCCAGCGAAGGGCTCTCGTGTCCGGATCGTGTATTCCCCTGAAGAGTCGCTCGAAATGGCACGCAGCATGCCTCAAAAGGATGTCGTTTTTTTTGGTGTTGGTTTCGAAACCACCATTCCCTCCATAGCCATCTCAGTGAAAGATGCCTCTGACGCGGGATTGACGAATTATTCAGTCCTTACAGCCCTGTGGATTATCCCCCCACCCCTCAGAGCGATCGTCCAGGACAAAGATATCGCTATCCAGGGTTTTCTCTATCCCGGTCACGTGAGCGCCATCATCGGGGAAGAGCCTTACCGATTCATTGCAGAGGAATTCGGAATACCGGGCGCTATTGCGGGCTTTGAGCCCAGTGACATCCTGTTGGCTATCCTATCGATCCTGGAACAGATCAGAGAGGGTGTGGCGGCTGTTGCCAATGAATATACACGTGTTGTCAGGGCGGAAGGAAACCGTCAGGCGATGGCAGTCATGGATGAAATGCTGGAAATTAAAGATGCCTACTGGCGAGGACTTGGTTTGATCCCGCAGAGTGGCCTCAAACTGAAGAAAGAGTATGCGCAATTCGACGCCGCAATCAAATATGGTCTTCGCATCGAAGAGGCAAGCGACGACCTCCCGGGATGCCGGTGCGGCGAAGTCCTGCAGGGCAAAATCTCTCCGCCTGAATGTCCTCTTTTTGCCAAAACGTGCAATCCTGACTCACCCTATGGCCCCTGCATGGTGTCTTTCGAAGGCGCATGCCTCGCTTATTATAAATACACCAGGAGATAAGTGATGGATAATGTGAGCTTGGAATTGGGGAGCGGCGGCAAGTTAATGAGAGATTTTATCGATACACACATCGTCGGGAATTTTGATAATCCGTTCCTTGATGAACTCATGGATTCAGCCCACCTGCCGGAAAAGATCGCTTTCACGACGGACAGTTATGTTGTCGATCCCATCTTCTTCCCCGGCGGAAACATCGGGACACTCTGTGTGAACGGTACAGTGAACGACCTAGTCGTCTCAGGAGCCAAGCCCCGTTATCTCTCGCTCTCTCTCATCATCGAAGAGGGATTATCTGTCGACGACCTCGAAAAAATTCTGAAATCCATAAAAACGTCCGCCAAAAAGGCGGGAGTGGTTATTACCACAGGCGACACAAAAGTCGTCCGTCGCGGCCAGGGGGATAAAATATTCATCAATACCGCGGGCGTAGGACCTCTTGTCGCTCAGCCATCTACAACAACCATTAAGCCCGGAGATAAGATCATTCTGACAGGCACATTGGGGGAACATAGCATCGCTGTCATGCTGGCCCGGGGGGAGTTCGGCCTCGAAGCCAAAGTCAAATCCGATTGCGCTCCCCTCAATTTTCTCCTGCCCTTCTGGAGAGAAGGCACCAAATGGATGAGGGATATCACGAGGGGAGGGTTGGCCACAGTGCTTTCCGAACTGGCCGAACGGCTCCCATACTCCATAATCGTCGACGAAGAGAAAATCCCTCTGTCGCGTGCCGTAAGAGGGGCCACCGAGCTTCTGGGAATCGATCCGCTTTACCTCGCTTGTGAGGGCAGAGCCGTCCTCGTTGTTCCTCAAACAAAGAGTAACGAACTTCTGGCAGAAGTCAGAAAAAATCCTCTGGGCAAAAAGGCAGAAATCATCGGCGAGGTCAAGGACACAATCGGGAAGCCGGGAGAACTCATCCTTTCGACACTCTCAGGAGGTTTGAGGCTCATGGAACCGCTGACTTCCGAACTTCTTCCCCGGATTTGTTAACTTAAATAGCTCTCTTCCCTATTGTGCCTCTCTCATAGCGAGCAACATCAACTCATGAATATTTCTGGTAATAAATCTTTTTATTAGTAGCACGCTCATGTAAACTTAAAACAAAATGAAAAGAGAATTAAAAATTTCATTACGGCTCTTTATCCTAATCTCAGTTTTATCAGCCGTGTATTTTACAGCAATAAAGCCTCTCACACACAAACAACCCAAAAAACCGGAATACGCCAGCCTCATAACACCACATAGGAGGGATTACAGAACAACCGGAGGCGACCGCTTCGAGGTTTTTCTCATCATAAAAAACACGGGGAAGAAGATCTGGAGCTCCGGGGGCCGATACCCTTGTTTTTTATCCTATCATCTTCTCGACAAGAACGGAAAAGTCATACAATTCGATAACCAGCGTTTCCAATTGCCTGGAATAATCGGTCCAGGCCAAGAGGTTGAAATGACGATTGATATCAGAAGCCCTCTTGATAAAGGAAAATACATAATTGAATTCGACATGGTCAGGGAAGGTTTAGCCTGGTTTAAGGATTATGACTTACCGACAGCAAAAGCCAGTATATTGGTGACAGAAAAAAGATATTCCGAAGACAATTATCCTTTGAATCTCACATACGGAAAATACACAAAATTCCATTCGAGCGTAGACATACTTAATAAAATTTATAAGCTCATACGCCTCACGTTGAATCAGAATGAAGTGACTTTTAACGGAAAAACTGGGAATATCCATGGCTTCGCCGCAGGATCGAATTATCCCCAGGTTTGGCTGAGGGATGCCAACACAATTATACCTGTCTCTCGGTATTTCTACGATGGATCCTATTTAAGCTCATGGCTTGAAGAACATTTAGCTTACCAGGATGAGGATGGGTCGCTCGAGGATTGGATAGATTCGAGGGGAAAATCAGACAAGAACACAACCGCCACAGACCAGGAGGCCAGTGCAGTGCAGGCTGCCTACCATATCTCTGAGATTTTAGGGGATGATTGGCTTAGAAAAACTATAACTGGGGAGAAAATTATTGATAAACTGGAAAAGGCCTTACTCTATGTTCTCGAGTCTCGCTGGAATGAAGAGTATGGCCTTTTAACAGGAGCACATACAGCCGACTGGGGCGATGTGGACATGGTAGA
>JASFPP010000236.1:0-5679 GCA_050115915.1 Candidatus Aminicenantota bacterium | reverse complement strand
ATAATGAGGCCTCTGACGCAATTGTTCGAGACGGTTGAAGAACTCTTCGCCGGCATCGTAGCGGTTGAAGAATTCGAGCTGAAGAGGTTTGGCCAGCCATGTGTCTTTCGCACCCCACTCGGAAGAGATGATCGTTTCGTCGATGAAGGCGACAAGCGCAAAGATCGCCCACTGAATTTCTTCGCTGTCGATACCCGCTTCTTTGGCCTCCCTCTCGACCTTGCTCAGGAGAGAAAATATGCGCTCCTTGAGAACGCTCTGCTCGCCGAATTCGTTGGTCCTGCGCAGCTGAAGGATAAGCGTAAAACAGTCTGCACAGATTTCCGGAAGGCCGCGCCTTTTCCGGGCATCGACATGTGTGATCTCTGTTTCTTGATTATCTCTTGGCAATGTTCGCCCTCCCATTCACTTTTTCACAGCGACGGCACCGATTTGGATACGGCTGAGCTCGGTCGGAACAAAAATAGCGATCGCGCTGCTCCGGGATATGGATTCCCAAAAAGAGCCTGAGGGTTCCATGCGAAAATAGTAGGTTCCCTCCTGCCTGGGGAGCTCCGGTGGCGGCATCAATGAATGCGTCAGGGGAAGTGCCTTGCTGAAGGAAGCCAGAACGGCATTTATGGTGTCGGGCGATGCCACGCGAATATTCGTCAGTACGGCATCGACCATCTCTTTTTCCGGCATGTCGCCGCTTGCGGTCAGAAAGATATCGGCCTCCTGGAAGAGGCTGGTGTCGCTGACATTCCCCACCTGCATGGTATCGCTCTTTTTTTCGAGAGGAATTTCCACGTATTTCTTGACGGAAATCAGGCTGTCGAGCAGAGTCCGGATCTTTGAATCGAGCTCGTGGAAACATCGGGACAGGTTTGTGTGGTCGTACGCGGGGAATTGGCGTGGATCGACCTGAATTTCCGGCGAGAAGGCCGAGAGCTGGCCCGCCAGTGCAAGCATGTTGATGTAAAGCTCTTCGGGATGGGTTTTTGGTGATGAATGCATGTGGTTCAGCAGAGGAATATGTGTGTTCAGGGTCTGGATGATCGAAAAATTCCGCATGGCGGAAGCGATATCTCCCTGACCCATCGTGTGCTTCCTTGCGCTGAACGCCGAACTCTTGGCGACGAGGAGTTCGAGCAATCTGCGACAGATCGTCATGAGGCTCTCCGAAGCTTCTATCGTCAGACACGGGGGGATGAATTGTTCGTTCATGGCAAAACTGCCGTCAGGCATGCGCACGATCTCCCCGATTTTCATGACATTGAAATCCTCGAGCGATTCATCCCGGAAGCGGAGCTGGAAATTTGTCCTTCCGATCCCGACCTGCCGCTCGTCCGTGCCCGTGTTGTCATCCAGAACCGACATTTTATCGAAGATGAATGGGGTGTCGCTTGTCTCTGTTTTTCCTTCGAGCGAACAGTTCCGGCCCCTCTCTCTCTCGGAAGGAATGGCCAGAAACACCGCAAGTTCGTTCTGGGTTGCCGGAAAGAAGCCCTCGACACTTCTCGAAGGGGGAGTGGGGTCGTCATCGGGGATGTTGAATACCAATCCATCCGGAGTGACGCCTTTACAGCGCAGCAGTGTGACTTGGCCGTTTATGATGGATTCTTTATCGATGGAGATATCGAGAAGGCCCCAATCGTACTTGACAACAGAGCGAATCCGGGAATCTAAAAACGATCTGTGGTAACGGTCCCACTGCTGGAAATGATGAGGATCCAGATTCATGCCTTCGTACCACACGACTTTTTGTTTCTGTGACATCGAGTGTTCTCCTAAAATGATTTACGAATTATGATAACTCCCCTGGATCATTCGCGAGTTGAGGTTGCCGTGGTTGAGGTTGGTAGAACCATTTTTTACGAATGATCTGGGATTAGTAGACTTCGATCCTGACCGTGTTCGCGCCGACAATGATGCGGATCTCTTTGGGCTTTTTAGACGGGATGGTGTACACCTCTCTCCACCGCTCCTGGTCCGGCTCTCGAAAATCCGCAGCCACACCGATATAGTTGGTTTCATCCGCAATCGTGATGTCGATATACGCCTCATCTCCCGGAATGAGAGTTTCGCACACGGGTTTATCCACAATGTCGGCCTCGAAAGGTTTTTCCCCCTCGGTCCAGAATGTCTCTACGGGCGTGCGTTTAAAATCCATGTCGTTTCGCAGTTGATAGATACAGACATAACACGCGTTGCCGCCTTTGTTGAGGTCTGCGGTCGCTTCGAGTGTGATATATTTGATCTTGCTTGAACAACCGAAGAGAAAAAGGACGCAGAGAGCCAGCGTCGAGATGATGTATCGTTTGTATGGCCTCGAGTGTTTTATTCGATAGTTGTTCATTGGTCTCCTTTCTTTTTCTTTGCGAGATCCGATCTCTTGTTGTAGCTTCTTACATAGCTCGGTCGGAAGTACTTTTTCTCGATGATCCCCTGATCCTCCTGGCTGAGTTCGCGGTGGGCATCCGTAATAAGCTTGGACTGCTTGAGCTTTGCCAGAAAGGGAAAAACCGTGTGTAAAAAACTCTGTGCGCCTTTGGCGCTTTCTCGCTTAGCCTGATCTTCGAGGAGGACATCGGGGTTCAGCCTGTCCAGGATCTTTTGTGTCCCCTCCTTTGCGCTCGATTTATACCCTTCCAGCATGGAGAGCTGATGGATTAAAAGCTCGTCCGTCATCGCCTTGATCTTTGCGATCCTCTGTTGGGTTTCCTCGGCGGAAATATCGGGATTGAGGACATAGTCCTTGAGCTCCTCGAGGGTACAGTCGCTGAGGGAAAAAGTCTTTTTGAGCTTGATCATGGTTTCGCCCATGAATTCGAGGCGGAACTGTCTGCGGGCCTGTGTGAACTTTACATAAAGCTCCATCAGCGTATCCATTAATTCCTGGATCTGGTCGTAGCGGTGTGGGATCGGGACCTCTTTTGCCGGATGGCCGGGGGATAATTCCGCTGTTTTTGTTTGCGGAGAGAGGGTGTGGGCGAGGATTTCTTGCGCTTCCTCTGATTTTTGTTCACCGAATTCTCTGTCGAGCGCATCGAGAAGCACCTCGCGTTTCCGTCCGAACTCCTCTTTTTCGTAGCGGGTGGATATCGCATCGACAGCTTTGGAGAGGGCCTTGACATCCGCGATGAATGGATTGATGAAATCTTTCCCGAAGACCGTTGCGTCGAGGTCTTCTTCGGCGGGCACTTCGATCGAAAATTGGAGGATAAAGTCACAGATCCTGATCTCGTCCCCATCCTTGAGGTCGTGTTCGATCCCGGCTTTGAGTTTTTCGCTGTTGAGGTAGGTGAAGTTCAAACTGTTGTTATCGATGATCTTTAAGGTGTCGTCCTTTTGCTTGATCTGGGTATGGAGACGGCTTACGCCGCTGCCGCTGCCCCCGAGTTGCAGCTCGTTGGCCGGATCTCTGCCTATCCGGACAGTCTCTTTATCGAAACTGTATTCCTGGCTCCAAGAAGGATCTGTTTCCCTGGTTATTTTAAGTTTATATGGCATGGCTCTCACCTTTAGGATTTTTCAAATTATAGGCTACCGCCTTTAGAGGATTCGAATCTATACAGATCACGTGGTCGTTTTAGTGCAATATTGGGAGGTTTGGCGATGCAATCCCCTCTGAATTCATCAGTATATATGTAATAGAATCCGGGTATAAAAGTCAAACGTTATTGCCCTGATAGTGTTTGACTCTTTTGGGAGATACTGCTATTATTTTTCTGCAAAATTCTCCCCAGGAAGATGGGCTGATGAAATGTCGCAAATGCCAACACGAAAATCCCCCGGGAAGTCAGTACTGCAGTAAGTGCGGAACCCGGGTGGAGACCTCTGCGGAGCCTCACCTCGATTCGACGGTTATGATCCGCCCACAGATCTTCGACCTTCCCATAGGAAGCACCTTTGCCCGGAGATATCAGATCATCGAAGAGCTGGGCAGGGGAGGCATGGGGACTGTGTATAAGGTCCTTGACAAGGAAGTCAACGAAAAGATCGC
The DNA here is from genome assembly GCA_050115915.1 of Candidatus Aminicenantota bacterium. GTDB lineage: Bacteria > Acidobacteriota > Aminicenantia > Aminicenantales > Aminicenantaceae > WTAW01. The sequence continues at coordinate 1,694 of JASFPP010000236.1, read as the reverse complement.
ATTGAAGGTCCTGAAGCCGGAGATCTCTTTTGATATAAAAACCATAGACCGCTTCAGGAACGAGTTGAAGATCGCGCGCAAGATATCGCAGCCCAATGTCTGCCGCATGTACGACTTGATGAAGGAGGACGGAACCTATTTCATCACCATGGAGTACGTATCGGGCGAAGACCTGAAAAGCACGATCTTGAGGCTCGGGCAGATCAGCATGGGGAAAGCATTGATCATTGCCAAACAGATATGTGCGGGTTTGAGTGCGGCCCATCAGTTGGGGATCGTGCACCGCGATCTGAAGCCGCACAACATCATGATCGACAGGGCCGGGAATGTCCGCATCATGGATTTTGGCATCGCCCGGTCTGCAAAATCGCAGGGGCTCACCGAATCGGGCGCCATAATTGGGACGCCCGAATACATGTCTCCGGAACAGGCTCTCGGGGATGTGGTCGATGTCCGGTCGGATATTTATTCGCTAGGAGTGGTGCTCTTCGAGCTGGTGACGGGCAAAGTGCCCTTTGAGGGAACCACTGCGGTTAGCGTGGCCATGAAGCAGAAGACGGAATTGCCGCCGGAGCCGATGTCGATCAATGACCAGATCTCGGCAGAATTCAATCATTTGATCCTCAAGTGTTTGGAAAAGGATCCGAAGAGGCGCTATCAGAGCGCCGATGAAGTGATGGACGAGATCGTAAAGGTTGAAAGGGGATTCCCCACGACAGACAGTATTCGTCCGGAGAAGCGCACGAGCAAGGTGATCCCGGGGAGGCGAATGCCGAAGTTTTTGGTGCCGGGTGCAATTGCGTTGGCAGGGCTGATCCTGGTTGCGGGTCTTTTTTACTTCAAGCCGTGGCAGAGAGGGGCTGGAGTGGTGGATGAGGGGAAGGGAGAGAAGCAGACGGTCGTACCTGTAAAGGATGATGAAAAGAAGAAAGAGGACGAAAAATTGGCCGTCGAGAGCGGCTTTTTGGAGATCGCATCCGAACCCGAAGGGGCCGATGTTTATCTTGACGATAAATTGTTGGGAAAGACGCCGCTTAAACAGGAGACACTGTCCGGGAGTCATACGCTGCGATTGATCCTTAGCGGGTATAAGATGAAAATGGCGGATGTCGGTATCGAGGCAGGAAAGACTTTTGTCGAGACGTATGTTTTGGAGCCGTCCTACATTCTTATGATAAAGAGCGTTCCTGCGGGTGCAAGGGTGAAGATGGACGGGAAGTATGTGGGCACGACGGGGGCGGATGCTCTCGAGGTGGAAAGCCCTGGGGAGACGTGTCGATTGAGCTTTGAAAAGAGCGGATGGCAGACGGCGAACGTGTCGCTCAAGCTGCAACCCGGCGAAAACCCGGTGACACGGAATCTTGTCAGAGTGAAGGTGAAGCCTAAACCTAAACCTGCGCCCCCGCCAAAGCCGGATCCGGATGAGGAGAAGGAAAAACAGGAGGAAGAGGTCGCAAAGGTGGTGATGGCGATCCGCACTTCGCCCTCGAGTGCGCGCGTTTTTCTGAATAACAGGCTTGTGGGAACGTCTCCCTTAAGTGGATCGTATCCTCCTGGAAATTACCAGATAAAAATAGAAAAGGCCGGATACCAGACAAGGGAATTTACTGTCGATCTTAGAACAAATTTTGACCGGACATACAATTTGGAGAAGATCGAATCTCTCCAGATCGTGATCAAGGTTCATCCCTGGG
>JASFPP010000235.1:0-5818 GCA_050115915.1 Candidatus Aminicenantota bacterium | reverse complement strand
AAGCACGCATGCTGAGGTGAAGACCGACATAGGTGTTGTTTTCCCTTATGAGGCTTCCTATTTCGGGAGCATCGGCATCGTAGAAAAGACTGACAAATTTCTTCGCATCGATCTTCTCCAGCGCCTCCTTAGGAACACGTTCTCCGAACATCCGTGCTATCATCCCTATTCTGCTCTTGTCGTAAGTGCGGCTGATCATATCGAGGTTCAGGTTGCAATAGGTTTTTTCGATGAAGGGATGGGCCACATAGTACCTCGAGCCAAGGAGTCCTTTTTCTTCCCCTGTCCAGAGGGCGAACACGATGGACCTCTTGGGCTTGACCGGGTTTTTGGCGAAAGCTTCGGCGATCTCCATCACACCGACGGAGCCGGATCCGTCATCGTCAGCACCGTTGAAGATATAATCGCCCCGTTTGCCCAAATGGTCTAAATGGGCACCGATCACGATCGCCTCCTTCTTCAATTCCGGATCGGATCCTTCGATGTAGCCCAGTACATTCATACTGTTAATGAGCTTGGTCTTGGCCGTGCTCTTAACCGTGAATCTCACACCCGCTAGAGGCATAGAGTGGGATTGGAGTGTTTTTTCGATCTTCCCTTTGAGGGTGTCCACATCCTGATCCACAAAACCCAGGATCTGATTGGCCATCTCCCTGGATACGCGAATTGTTGTCACTGAATCCCAGGGCATACGAAGTCCTCTGCCTTCCATGAGCGAGATCCTTCGGCGTTCGCCGGGGATTATTGGACGATCGTCATAGATCTTTTCTCTATCCAGAGCTTGGCGTGCCACACCGGGATTATCCTCGGGCGAGTTTTCGATAAGAAGGACACCCACGGCTCCCAGATCTGTGGCGAGTTTGGTTTTGGGATTAGTCATCCGCCGCATACGGCGGCGCTGTGGGTAGTACTTCTTTTTCAGCTCGCCTTTGTTGAACGGCGATTCAGGATCGTCTTTCCCGGGTGCTTCGGTGAGCATCATGACAAACTTTCCTTTGACATCCAGTTTTTTATACTCGTCGAACTTCAGGGATTCTTCTTGAATCCCGTATCCCACAAAAACCACTGGAGCGGTCATGGATTGTGAGCCGGATGCAAAATAACTGTAATCGATGTCAGGCTGGAAGGAGCGGGCCTTTTTCTGCTGTCCTTTCTGCCACTCGACGAGGGCCATTCCGTCTGTGTCTAACGTCTCCCGCAGAGGAATATTCTGAAAGTAGCTTCTTTTGGCTTTTTGTGGCGTCTGTCCCCCCATCATCATCCTGCGAAAATCCATACGGGGCCGGACGATATCTCCGGCAGGCTTGATTCCCCAGAGCTCGAACATGGTCGCCCCATAAAGGGCAGCGATATCATATCCGTCACTCCCTGTGTCTCTTCCTTCGAGGAGATCATCGGAGATAAACTTCAAGTATGTGACAGCATCTTTTCCTGTGATGGATTCAAATCCAACTTTTGCGTCTTCGGGAACAGGCCGGATTTCATCAACGAGGGAAAAATTAGCCAAGGGATCGGGTTTTTCCTCCTTTTTGGCTTCTTGGGCCATGGAGATTGAAAAAATTAAAAGACATAAAACTGCGATCGCGATGAAATATTTTTTCACTCGCATCCTCCTTTAAGTAACGTATTAAAATTCATATATTTAAATTGGTTTATTAACCTGAATTATTCATAAAATCTTCTGCCAAATTCATTTTTAAACCCATTAAATATTTTATTGGCAGCATCTTTTACCCTTATTGTGAATCGCCTGGACAATTTAATCATCGAATATAACACATAGAGGAGCACGGTACAATACGAGACCATGCCTATAGCCAAGGCTTAAATAAAATTAGACGTTTTTGTCGCGAAAAACTTCCCTGCAAAGGTTACGAACGGTCCATTCGGGGACTGGACCCGGTATAGAAACCACGTTTATTCGGTCCGTTTGGGGAACGAACCCTAAATCGGAATACTGTGCTAAAAATAAAACCGTCTATTTCTGGTACATTACTTTCCCGCCGACGATGGTATAGAGCACTTCAGCGTTAAGGATCTCTTCATCGGGAACGGTCATTATATCTTTGGAGAGGACCGTGATATCCGCCAATTTTCCCGGTGTCAATGATCCGAGAATATCTTCCTGGAAAGAGGCATAGGCACAGTTGATGGTGTAGGAACGCAACGCCTCCTCCCGGCTCATCTTTTGCTCCGGGAAAAATTCCTGTCCGTTGTTCATTTTCCGCGTGACGGTTGCATAAAAACAGGGGATGGGGTCCACATCTTCAACAGGAGCATCGGTTCCATTGCAGATAACCACTCCTGTGCGCATCAGTTTTTGCCAGACATAGGCGCCTTCCTCAGCGCGTTTATCACCCAACCGTTTGATGACATAGGGACCATCGGATGTGCAGTGGATTCCCTGCATCGAAGGGATCACTCCCAGTTGAGCAAATCGGGGTATTTCAGCAGGATTCAAATGCTGCGCATGTTCGATCCTCCACCTTAAATCTTTTTTGTCAGGATGGGTTTTGAAGGTTTCCTCGAAAATATTCAGAGTTTCCCGGTTTGCCCTGTCACCGATGCAGTGGACGTTGAGCTGGAAATCGTTTTCGATGGCGATCTGGGCTGTTTCCGTGACACTTTCTACCGATGACGTGTTCAATCCGACACTTGTGGGAAGTGATTCATAGGGCTCCAACAACCAGGCTCCGTGCGGCCCCAATGCGCCATCGATCGACCGCTTGATGGACCGGACCGTCAAGTGGTTGTTACCCATTCCCATAATCCTGTATTCGTCGATTTTTTCACGTATACGCTCATTGCTATCCCTGATCATAACATAGAGACGCACTCCGAGTTTGCCCCGTTCAACTGTTTCTTTGAACAGGTCGATGGTTTCAAAGGGTGATCCGGGGTCATGGATGGATGTGAGGCCTTTGGAGAGACATTCCTTATCGGCCAATTCAATGACCTTCTGACGCTCGGCTGCGATCTGTGCAGCACCCAGCGTTTCATGCCATGTGTAAAAGGCATCTCTGAGTAGTCGCTGTGCTGTCTCTCTAAACATCCCGATGGGATAGCCTTTGGCATCTTTGACGATCTCTCCTCCCTCCGGGTCCGGTGTATCCTCTGTTATGCCTGCCAATTCCATCGCTTTGGCGTTGGCAAAAGAGGCATGACCGCTGGCATGACTCAACAGAACAGGATTATCGGGGGAGACTTTACTCAAAGCATGATGCAGGGGCAATCCTTCCACATTGGGCTCGGGCGTTTGATCCCACTTCTCCTGATGCCAGCCTCGTCCGCGGATCCATTCGCCGGGCCGGGCGTCTTTCACAGCGTCTGCCACCATGGCGATCACTTCGTCCCAGTTTTTTACGGGCATGAGTTCCAAACCCAATTTCGCCTGTCCTATGCCTGTAAAGTGGGCATGGGCATCGATAAGGCCCGGGATGGCAAGGTTTCCCTTCAGGTCGATGACCTTTGTCGAATCGCCGATAAAGGCCTCGATGTCCGCATTGGATCCTAAGGCTACGATGGTATCTCCTCTTACAGCCAGTGCCTCGACCTCGGGCTGTTCCTCATCCACGGTCACGATCTTTCCCTTCATCAATACAAGATCTGCGGGTTCCTCTTTTTTTGTACAACTCCAGCAGAGAAGTGAAACACAAACGACGGTCAGACAGAGAAAAATGAGATGCTTTTTAGACATTATCGAAGTCCTCCTTTTTGTGATAATAAATCCTTCCTCGATCAGCCTGGATGGCACAGAATATTTGTCGCGACCTCCACTATGAACGATCCAGGTCAGTACAGCGTACCGATAACATAGCACATTCCGTATAAAGAATCAGCTTTTTTAGGAGGAGACAGTTCTCTTTTCAACTTGCTTTAGGGAATGTTTTTCGAACGGTCCATTCGGGGAACGGATCCGACAAAATTTGAGCCATCCCCAATTTTTTTCTAAATGTTAGAAAATTGACAACCTTTTGTCACTCTGCTGCGTATTCTAAAATGTAGAATATATGTTTAACCAATACGAGGTGAACCCATGAAAATGCTGACAAAATTGGAAGAACTGATACTGTTGTCTGTGTGGAAATTGGAGGAGAATGCTTATGGAACGACTGTCTATAAACACATTCGCCGGGTTACCGGCAAAAGAATATCCTTGGGCGGCGTCTATTTTCCTCTGGAACGGCTCACCAACAAGGGTTATCTGTCGTCTTACATCGGGGAAGCCAACGAAAAAAGAAAAGGATTGAGCAAAAGATACTACAGGATCACAGCAAAAGGAATCAGGGCTCTCGATGAGATCAAACGCGTCAATGATATTATGTGGGAGGGCTATCCGGATTTTGCCTTTTCCGCCGGGAAAAATACATGAATTTTAAAAGAAATCGTCCCTCACGGTTGGGGCTTTGGCTTCTCACCACGGCTTATGAGGAGAGTGAACATTTCCCCCTGATCGGCGATTTTGAGGAGATCTACTCGGAGATCGTTCAGGAAAAGGGGACTTTTTCCGCATCCCTCTGGTATTGGGGGCAGATCCTTAAATCTATGCCCTCATTCGTTTCAAATTCTCTGTATTGGAGTGTGGCCATGATTAAAAACTATCTGAAGATCATATTGAGAAACATCAGAAAGCACAAAGGATATTCCTTCATCAACATTACAGGTCTTGCCATCGGAATGGCCTGTTGTCTTCTCATCTCGATCTGGGTTTTGGATGAGTTGAGTTATGATAGATTTCATGAAAAGGCCCAGCGCCTTTACCGTGTTGAGGAAGATCAGTTCTACTCCGGAAGAGTCTTTCATGTGAGTGTCACTCCCCATCCTTTGGGCCCTGCGCTTGTGGATGAAATCCCGGAAATAGTGGATGCCACGCGTTATGTCTGGTCCGGTGGATTGTTGTTCCGCTACGGTGAAAAGGCATTTTTTGAGTACAGCATTAGAGCCGTCGATCCGTCTTTTTTACAGATGTTCACATTTCCGTTGATAAAGGGGGATGAGAATAAGGCTCTCGATTCACCGTATGCACTCGTTATAAACGAGGATATTGCAGAGAAATATTTTGGAGGGGAAGATCCTTTGGGCAAGGTGATCACCATCAACAACGCTCACGAATTCACTGTTGCGGGTGTTGTCAAGAATGTGCCTCACAACTCGATATTGCAGTTTGAAGTTTTGGTTCCCTACGCGTTTTTAGAAAAAGTTGGAAGGACCAACTTGGAATTTGGCAGTAATTCTATCGGAACATACATCGAGCTCAGCCCAAATACTACCATGGATCAGGTGAATGCAAAGATATCAGGTTTTATAAAAGCGAAGGTTCCCGACAGCGTGACAGAACTTGTGTTGAAGCCGTTCACGAGGATTCATCTGCACTCCTATTGGGGTTATGAAAAAGATCCCGGCGCCATTCAGTACGTGTATATGTTTTCCATAATTGCCCTGTTCGTTCTGTTGATCGCCTGTATCAATTTTATGAACCTCTCCACTGCCCGTTCTGCTAACCGGGCCAAAGAAGTTGGAATGCGAAAGGTGGTGGGGGCTTTGAAAAGCCATCTCATCCGGCAATTTTACGGAGAATCCGTGGTGTTTGCGTTTATCTCTCTTGTATTGGCCGCAGGGATCGTTACGACCTTACTGCCAGCGTTCAGTAAATTCGCAGAAAAAGAGCTGTCCTGGAACGTTGCAGGGATTGTAGGTATTCTCGTTGGTCTGATCGGAATCACTTTTTTTACGGGTCTTATTGCCGGCAGCTACCCGGCTCTGTTTTTATCCGCTTTCCAACCGGTCAAAGTCATTCGTGGAACGCTCAAGGCAGGTT
>JASFPP010000234.1:0-5845 GCA_050115915.1 Candidatus Aminicenantota bacterium | reverse complement strand
AGACAGAGAGGGAACGCTCTCTTTTCTTGGAAAGGATGTCTCCTTTAAGCCTTCCGAGTAGAAGGCTTAGATCTTCATGGGCATTAAAACATACAAATACTTGATCGCCCCGTCTTCTTCGGGCCTTAAAAGCACAGCGCTGTTCTCGTCCTTCATCTCACAGCGCACACGGTCTGATCTGACCGTTGTCAAAAAATCGAGGATGTACTGAGAATTAAACCCTATTTCAAGGTTTTCGCCGTCATAGTCGACATCCACCTTGTCCCTCGCTTCCCCGATCTCCGGGTTGGATGAAAAAAGCCGCATCTGTTTTTTTTCGATGTTGAACTTTATTCCTCGGGAGCGCTCTGTGGACAGCAAGGATACACGGCGAATAGCATCCGTGATCTCTTCACGGGAAAAGACCATAACGTTTGTGTTGTCCTGAGGGATGACGGCCTCATAGTTGGGAAATTTACCCTCGATGATGCGTGATATCAGCGTGCGGTTCCCGACCTTGAAGAAGAGATTGTTCTCATCCAGGTCGAACTCCAGAGTTTCATCCTCAAACTTTCTGAGCTCGTTGAGCGTTTTTTTCGAAACGATCCCCCTGATCTCTTCCTCGACACGCAGGTTTTCGAGCATCATGGATGTGTAAGCCAACCTGTGACCATCGGTGCTAATCATCTCCAAACTGTTATCTTTGAGAATCATCAAGGCGCCATTCAAGTAATACCTCTGCTCCTGCGTGATGGCAAAATACACCCTCTCAATCATATCTTTAACTTCTTCCAGAGGAAGAACGATCTTTTTTTCGAATTTCGGTTCCGGGACCTGGGGGTAGTCTTCTTTAGGTAGACAAAGAACTTTAAACTGGCTTTCTCCTGAGATAATTTCCATGACGAGGCTATCACTCTCATGGAATGTCACCTTTTTTTCTTCAGCCAACGACCTCACAATCTCGAACAGCTTTTTGCCGGATATTGTAATAGCACCCTTGTCCTCGATGTCCGCCGGGAAATGAGTCTTCAGGCCAACTTCGAGGTCTGTTCCTGTAAGCTCAACTTCATCTTCCGAAGTGTTTATCAAAATATTGGCAAGGATCGGCATTGTGTTTCGTTTTTCAACAATGCCCTGGAGGAGTTGAAGCTCTCTTTGAATGTCTTCTTTCGCGATCGAGAATTTCATTTTTCCACCTTTCCTTTTTGAGACTATTATTCTTTAATAAATATAAATAAGATTAATTAAATACAATAATAAAAGCAAACGAAAATGTGAAAAACTTCTGTAATTTGCTGATTCTCTAACGAATATAACTGATTAGGCTGTTTATTTCTTTGTTAAATTCAGGGTCTTTCATTCTTAATTTCTCGATCTTGCGGATGCTGTGTATGACAGTTGTGTGGTGTTTTCCACCGAATTTTTTACCGATTTCTGGTAGAGATGTTTTTGTCAGTTCTTTGGACAGATACATAGCGATTTGACGGGGGAATGCGACTTTTGGAGAGTTGTTTTTGGATTTGAGCTGAGAGAGTTTAATCTTGAATTTGTGACAGACGATCTTCTGGATCTTATCTACGGTCACGATGTGTATAGTCGCATCCAGAAGGCTCTTGAGGGCCTCTTTAGCCAGGTCGAGGTCGATACTCTCGCCCTTGAGTGATGAAAAGGCGATAACGCGGCGGAGGTATCCCTCGAGTTCCCTGATGTTGGAGCGGACCTTGTCTGCGATAAAAAGAGCGACGCTTTCTGGAAGGTCTATCTGTTCCAGTTCCGATTTTTTCTTGAGGATAGCGATTCGTGTTTCTATATCTGGGGGCTTAAGGTCGGCGATCAGTCCCCATTCGAACCGAGAGCTGAAGCGTTCCTCAAGGTTGGGGATTTCCTTGGGTGGGCAGTCGCTCGATATAACGATTTGTTTTTGGCTGTCGTAAAGGTGATTGAAGGTGTGAAAAAATTCTTCCTTGGTCCTCTCTCTTCCGGAGAGATAATGGATGTCGTCGATAAGAAGGACATCGATACTCCTGTATTTTTGGCGGAAATCGAGGATCTTCCCGTATTGCAAGTGATTGATGAGGTCATTCATGAACTTTTCTGTCGTGATGTACAGAATTTTGAGGCTTCGGCAATCATTCAATATGCTGTGGCCGATGGCGTTCATGAGATGGGTTTTCCCAAGGCCTGCACCCCCGTAGATATAGAAGGGATTGTACGATTTTGCTGGATTCTTCACGACCGCTGTTGCTGCGGCATGGGCAAACTGGTTGCACGAACCCACAACAAAGTTTGCGAACGTATAGTTGGGATTGAGGTTAGGATTGAGAAGATGCCCGTGCTTGGATTTACGTTCCTCGGGAGACCGGCGTATGAAGGGCGAGGATGTGTCGTCGATAATGTATTTGATCTCATAGGATTTGTCGAATAGATCCTGTGAGATTCTGTTGATCAGGCTCGTGTAGTGAAAGGAAAGCCAGTCTTTGAAATAGGAATTGGGGACTTTTATGTAGAGAGCGTCCGATTCCTCGCCGATGTAGACGGTGGGAACGAACCAAGTCTCGAAACTGTTTTTGTCTACATTGTTTGCGATCTCATTCCGAATTTTGAGCCAAGGGTTTTGTTTTTCTTTGCGTTCCATCTGTTCCCACGAGATTTCCACAGAAATTTTCACACCTGTGGAAAACCTTCATAGACGCTGAGATTGGATTGTGAGAAGGCCCGAATATAATAGCACCACAAATTGCCATTTTCAAGCGGAATTCATGAAATAATAAAAAAAAATTACTATGATCGGAACTGCATTGTTTTCAGAACGTTATGAGACAGAATAAGAGAAGATGGAAGGGGCAAGCAAGGAAGCGACGCTGAAAATGAGATCAGAGGGGAAGGCTCTCCTCTGCGTTTATACCGGACCTAAAAGTCGAAACCGATCCAGAATTTTGTTTGCCAGCCACCGATAATATCCCAGTTAAACGGCTTGCTGAAATCTCTCCATTGCATCTCTTTCACGAATTCCAGATGGATGGGGAAGCCCAAGAAAAAGGCCTGGAATCCGAACCCGTACGAGCCGATGGCTTCGTATTGGTAGAGTTGAAAAAATCCATCATCATTGAGGATGGGCAATCCATCTTCATCTCGCAAAATATCGGAAAATACGGCCTCCCGACCCTTCATTTTTGAGCGGCCGACGTCGAAGAAAAGAGTGCCTCGTACGGGACCCAGCAATCCCAGGAGGGTTGTCCACTGGTGCACGATAGGGATCCGGAACTCGAGATTCCCGAACCACGCTTCTGTCCCGATGAGAGAGTAGTAATATTGGGAACGGATCTCGTTGTTTCCTCCGAAATAAGTCACATAGGGCGTTTTGCCGTAGCTCCCGAACAGCTTGAGCCTCAGGGCGAAGAGCACATCGCCGCCGATATGCAGATATTTGCGCAGGTCCGCCCGAAAAGTGGTGTTCGAGAGAAAGCTATCAGATATCGGAACAGCCTGCTGAGCAGATACGGAAAACGTGCTGCCTGAAACCGGGCCGAAATATTTAAAGCGCGTGGTCTCTCCAACGAGGGCAAATTGGACACCCAACATGTTTCCGTTCAGGAAATATCCATACTGAGTACTCCTGTAATCGAGGAGCTGGTTCATGTAGGGATCGTAGAAATCTTCTTCCCAGCGCTGGAAGAACACAGCGGCCTGAGCGCGGTAGTAGCGGTTAAACGGATAAAATGCGCTGACCGTCGCTCCGGAAATGTCCCGCGTCGATATGGCATCGGAGTAATTCATATAGTTATACAGGTAAGGATCGTAGTAGGAATAAGAAGGATAGTAAAACAGAGTATAGGCATAGAGTTCTACGGCATACTGAAGCCTGTTTTTTAGATTATAGAAGGAGAACTGGTAGGAGCGGAAGCTCCTGACCTGATATGCCAGGATAGTAAAGGTATAGTCGGCGAACAGGTCGGAAAAAGCGATGGCTGTTCCCCCATAGATGGAACCATCGGTGGACACCACAGCCTCGACCGGGGGCCGCCCTATGAGATAGAGCTTTCCTATCCCTTTCTGCGCTTCGATCTCATCTTTGTTCACATCGAGCGTCAGGATGGGTTCGAACTGTTCGTATGTATCCTCGGGCTCGATCACATCGAACGTCAGGGTTTTCTCCAATTCGGGCTCGAGTTCGCTCTTGTAGATTTGGAACGATCCCTTGTTGAAGGAGGAAAAGACGACGGTGTTCGGTTCATTCGGAAGCGGCGCAGGAAAAAAGTTCCCGGTCCGGACATCCGTATAGCGCTTGAGGTCCCCGTTTTCCAGGTTTACGGAGTAGATGTTATAGGCTTCTCTCATGTCCCCGGAGAAATAAATCTCTGTGTTGTCTTTCGAGAACTCTGGATTGATGTTGTTTCCGGGACCGAAAGTCAGCTGGGTTTTATTCTTGAAATTGTCTAGAGGAGAGATGAAAATCTTGTCGGCCTTATCAAGCCGGATCGTGTAGGCGGCCTTCTTGCCATCTGTAGATATCGATACGGCTTTTTCGTAGAGCTCGTCTTGAGTTAAGTTCTGGATCTCTTCTGTCACGAGGTCGATCTTGTAGATGTCGTGTATTCCCTTATCGAAGGCGATGTAAAGAAGCGCGTTGCCGTCAGGAAAAAAGGCGGGTGAAGTTGGCTGGTCGTGCGGGATGGGAATGTCCAGAAGGGTTTTTCCTGTCAGGGCGTTGATAATGAACAACGAGTGTTTCTGTCCGGCCCGGCCGAAAAAAGCGATCCGATCGCCGTCGGAGGACCAGGCGATAAGTTTACCCTCGGAAGGGTCGATGCTGTACCGGATAAACTCATAGTTGAGCGTGTATCCCTTGGTGATGTTCTTGAGGACCTTTCCGTCTTTGGTGGAGAGAAGAACGATATCGATATCTGCATCCCTGACGCTGAACGTGAGCACGGCCACCACATCCCCGGAAGGAGACAGGGCATGAGAGAACGCAAAATAATAATTGTTCAGCGGGAACTGGGGTCCCATCGGAAGGCTGTAATCTTCCGGGTTATCTCTCAAGAGTAAATGTTTATTTTTTTTACGCAGGTATTTTTTGAATTGGTGATTGAACTCCTGTGGCTTCATGTTAAAGGTCTTCTGGATCGGGTCGGACCTTCCGATGAAGGAGGAGTTTTTCATGGATTGCCAAAGCTCTCTGACCGCATTCTTCCCGAATTCTTCCTCGATGAACTCATAGATGGCATGTCCAAAGTCATAGGCGGGATCACGGGGCATCGGGTATTGGGAATAAAGCTGCCCCCGATCCGTCATGTCTGGCATCCTATCGTTAAGCACGGTGTCCCTGACGATCAGCGAGGACCAGGAAGACCAATTTCCGGTGTTGTATTCAGAAAAGCCCTCCATGATCCAGAGTGGGGGCTGGGTTACGGCATAGATAACGCCACCCGGACTTCCCCAGAGAAGATCGTACTCGAAGATATGCGTTAATTCGTGAGCGATGAGGTCCTGCAATTCGTCTGGGGGCATATCCCCGTGCAGTGCCACGCGGTAGAGGAGTGGCTCTGCAACTCCGAGGACGCCTTCGGGGATATTGTACAAGTTCGTCTGCTGGAAATCGGTCAACGTTTTGTAGAAGAGCAGGGGGACAGGAGCGGAGAGCTCGTGCTTGATATCACGGCTGATCTTCTGGTAGGCACTCTCTGCGTATGAGGCAAGCAGTTTTAAGGTCCTGAGATCTTTGGTGTAATAATAAATATCAAAATGTGCGGTCTCGTACTTGTCCCACTGGAAATTAACGTAGTTGACCTTATTTTTCCCGTAATAGGGCATGTAATAGTACTGGCCAAATCCCATCTGCGCGACGAGCGCAAAAAACGAGATA
>JASFPP010000233.1:0-5886 GCA_050115915.1 Candidatus Aminicenantota bacterium | reverse complement strand
AAAACTCCCGGCCAGGATCAAATAGCCAAATATAAGAGTCAAACGGCTGGTGTTGACCATCACGAAAACACAGCCCAACAAGCCACAAAGTGGGACCAAAGGAAAACCCGGTGTTTTGAATGTCGGTTTATACCAATCGAGTTTTGATCCTCTCATGACCATGCTCCCGATTGTAATCAGGGCATAGAGCACGAGACTCAAAAAACCCGCAACTTCTGCAAGAAGCTCCAAATGTGTCCCGAGGATGATAAGAATAAGCATGGTCAAGACGCCTGTGACAAGGATGGACCGGTAGGGTGTTTTGAACCGGCGATGGATCTGATTCAGCCACTCGGGCATGAGCTGGTCGCGTCCCATGGCAAAAGAAATACGCGAGGCGGCCATGATGCTGGCATTAGCCGAGGATACAGTCGCCAAAATGCCTCCAAGAAGGATCAAACCATATCCACCTCCACCCATCAATTCCCTGGCTACCTCCATAAGCACAGTCTCTTTACCCATATTCGGATCGTTATAAGCGCGAAGAGCCAAAAGACAAAACACCACCGCGCAGTAAATAATGGTGACCACGACCACCGACCCAACAATCGATCGAGGCAAATTGCGGCTTGGATTGCGGATCTCCTCGGAGATGGCGGCGATCTCGGCGAATCCCATAAATGTTATAAAAAGGATGGGCAAAGTGATTAAGACTCCAGAAAATCCGATTTCAGGAGGTACAAAAGGTGTCAAGTTGCCCAAGTTGATAGAAAATATTGCCCTGAGGACAAACAATGTCAGAATGATGAGCAGGATGATTACAATGACTGTCTGCGTTCCCCCAGTCTCTCGTGCGCCGATATAATTGAGAAGGATGAGGAGCAGCATCATCCCTAGAGCGATCAACGTTGGTGGAGCACTAAAAACATCGCTCAGATAATATCCAAAACCGATCATGTAGAAGGCCGAAGCAAAAATTAGGCTCAACCATAAGCACCAACCCATCATGGATCCTATCAGCGGGCCGAAGGATCTCACGATAAAGAGATATCCCCCTCCAGAATAAGGCATGCCTGTGGCTAGCTCGGTCATACACAGAGCGATCAAAACCGATAAGATTCCACAACATAAGAAAGAAAGAAGGACTGCCGGTCCCGCTTTGCTGGCTACAATACCCGGCAGGACAAAAATGCCGGCGCCGATCATAGTTCCTACGCCGATGGATAGAGCCGCCCAGAAACCTAGATCACGAGACAACTGTGTGTGTGTTTGTGGATTTTCAATCGTGTTGGATGATTTTTTTGCCATTTTTACAATGACTGTATTTTCCGCGCGGTTTCTTTAGTCTATTCGTCGGCTATGTTTTGTCAAGCAGAAACAACTCAAAGAACAACTCGGAAAAAACTGGAACATCTCGAGGATAACTCGAGGAAAATTGACTCTTTCTTGTTTTATTGATAGACTTTTTATCTTTGACGATATGGGGGAAGCAATGGCCAAGAATAAATGCCCAAAGTGTCATTTCGAAAATCCTGACAATACAATCTATTGCGGGAAGTGTGGGACACGGCTTGATCTTGAAGGCGCAGCTGATGTCCAATTCACAGAGACACTCCATATTTCCAGAGAGGAATTGCCCATTGGTTCGACCTTCGCAGGAAGATACCAAATTTTCGATTTGCTTGGTGTGGGAGGCATGGGCAAAGTCTATAAAGCGAAGGATGTCAAGCTCAATGAGGATGTGGCTCTGAAGGTTTTGAAACCTGAGATCGCTACAGAAGAGAGCACGATCGAACGGTTCCGGAATGAGTTGAAACTCGCGCGAAAAATCACTCATAGGAATGTCTGTCGCATGCACGACTTTCATGAAGAAAAGCAGACTCCTTACATCACGATGGAATACGTTCCGGGTGAGAGCCTGAAAATATTCATCAAAAAGCATGGGAGGTTGTCTGAAGACAAAACGATCTCTATCGCCAAACAGATTTGTAGAGGTCTGTCGGAAGCGCATGAATTGGGAGTCGTTCACCGGGATTTAAAACCATCGAACATCATGATTGATGCAAAAGACAATGTAAAGATTATGGATTTCGGAATCGCACGCTCGATGGTGGCGAAAGGAGTTACACAAACAGGCCTTATCATCGGGACACCGGACTATATGTCTCCCGAACAGGCCGAAGGCAAGGAAACCGATCAGCGCTCAGACATTTATTCCTTCGGAGTGATCCTGTATGAGATGCTGACTGGTGCGCTTCCGTTCGAGGGGGATTCAGCATTGAGTATAGCCATGAAGCACAAGGCGGAGAGGCCTCCGGATCCGAGGTCTTTCAATGATCAAATCACGGATGGCATGAGTGCTTTTATTTTAAAATGTATGGAGAAAGACAGGGAACACCGCTATCAATCTATAGAGGAAATGCTATCGGATATTGAAAATATTGTAAAGGGGATCGATACGACAGCAGGCCTCCCAAAGCCTCATATCCCTGCGTTCCTTATCGAGGGCGAAGAGGAGCCTGAGGATGAGAGACCCGTTTTTGTGGCCAGGGAACCTGAACTTGATAGGTTGACGTTATTTCTCGAAACAGCCCTCTCTGGAAGAGGACAAGTCGCATTCGTCACTGGCGAGGCGGGAAGCGGAAAGACAGCGCTCATCCAGGAGTTTGCGCGGCGCTCTCAAGAGGCTCATCCGGAATTGATCGCTGCTCAGGGAAAATGTAATGCTCACACAGGAATCGGAGATCCCTATTTGCCTTTCATCGAGGTTTTGAGGCTTTTGACCGGAGATGTCGAAGCCAAGTGGGCAGCGGGTATCATCACAGGAGAGCATGCCACGCGATTGTGGAATATTCTTCCCCTTTCAGCTCAAGCAGTCCTGGATAGAGGACCGGACCTGATCGATATATTTATCCCTGGTCGAGAACTTGTCTCTCGCGGAGAGACCTTCACTGCGGGAAGAGCGAATTGGCTTATCCCGTTAAAAAAGATTGTCGAACGAAAGGCGGCACTTCCCGCAGATGTGATGCTCCAGCAGAGCGACCTTTTCGAACAATACACGCGGGTTTTGGAGGCCTTAGCTCAGAAGAAGCCGCTGCTCCTTGTCCTGGACGATCTTCAATGGGTGGATGCCGGCTCTGCGAATCTGCTCTTCCACCTGGGCCGACGGATTGCTGGGAGCCGTATCATGATCGTTGGTGCCTTCCGGCCATCGGAGATCGACTTAGGGCGGGAAGGAGAGCGGCATCCCATTGATCCCATCCTACACGAGTTTAAGCGGGATTTCGGGAGCCTTGAAGTGGAGGTCGGCGAAGAAGAAGGCCGCCGCTTCGTGGATGCATTTCTTGACTCTGAACCCAACCAGCTGGGACAAGAATTTCGTGATACGCTCTACAATCAAACGAATGGTCATTCACTCTTTACCGTTGAATTGCTTCGGGATATGCAAGATAGAGGTGCCCTCGTTAAGGATAAACAAGGCCAATGGGTTGAGGGCCCCGAATTGGATTGGAAATCACTCCCTGTGCGCGTGGACGCAGTAGTGGAGGAGCGCATCAGCCGCCTTTCCGATAAGCTGAAGGAAGTTTTGACACTGGCTAGTGTTGAAGGCGAAGAGTTCACCGCCGAAGTGGTTGCCCGGTTGCAGGATACAGAAGTTCGAGATTTGATCCGCCTTTTGAGCAGCGAACTGGATAAGCGGCACCACCTGGTGAGCGCCAAAGGGATCCGGCATCTGGAGCGGCAGCGTCTCTCCCTTTATCTTTTCCAGCACATCCTCTTCCAGAGGTATCTATACAACAGTCTGGATGATGTTGAAAAAGCCCACCTGCATGAGGAAGTGGGACGCATATTGGAGGCTTTGTACGGGGAACAGGCCGATGAGATCGCTGTCCAGCTTGCGAGGCATTTTGAGGAAGCAGGGATCATGCCTAAGACGGTCGAATACCTTCAGAAAGCCGGGCAGAAGGCATTACAGCTTTCTGCCCACAATGAGGCGCTCACTCATTTCAATAAATGTCTGGCAATTCTTGAGACTTTTCCCGATACTCCCGAACGCGCACAACAGGAACTCATGATCCAGCTCAACCGTACCGTGCCGCTCCAGGCAACTAAAGGCCTCGCAGCTCCAGATATAGGCCAGGCACTTGATCGTAGCCAGGATCTCTGTCAACAACTGGGAAATCCCCCTCAGCTTTTAACCGCACTGTCTTCACTGGCACAATTCTATTCTTTAAGAGCGGAGTATCACAACGCGATCGATCTCTTCGAGAAAATTAAAAAAATTGCCAAAGATGCAGGAGACACAAAGTTTGTCCAGCTGGCTCCGTGTTTAGCCACATGGTCCTACATGAACCTCGGAGATTTTCTGAAGTCCCGTGCCACTGCCGAAGAGTGGGATAATGTGTATGATCCAGAGAAACATGCCCCGCTCATGTTCATTTTTGGGTGGGACATGGGAGTCATTACCCTTTCTGTGGGCGCTTGGGCCGTTTGGTTTCTTGGCTATCCGGATACGGCTGGGAAAAAGAGACATGAGGAAGTGGCCTTGGCGCGTAAATTGAACCATCCTCATACCCTCGCTTTCGCCATAACCTTTGACATTGTGATCCGCATCTACCGACGCGAATTCGAAGGCATCAAAGAATTGATCGAAGAATTGATAAAGCTTTCTTCAGAAAAGGGATTTATCTATTGGGAAGCACACGGAATCTTTTATGATGGCTACATACAAGCGCTGGAAGGAGAGCATGAAGAAGGAATTGCAAAGATGCACAATGCGTTGGAAATTTTGGAAGCCATAGGCGCAGGGACGTGTTTCACTCGTCTTTATACAAGGATAATGGAAGCCTACATATTGACAAAAGAGGCAAAAAAAGGCCTGGACATCTATGACAAAGCCATGGCGATTTTACAAAGGGATGACGAACGTTATTGTGAGGCAGAGCTATACAGGCTCAAAGGAGAGTTGCTGCTTGTAAAGGCGGAAGAACTCCGATCTAAGGCAGGAAAGAAAAAAAAGGGAGATGAGAATTCTAAAAAAATCGAGGCCGAAGCCGAATCTCTGTTCCGCAAAGCCATCGAGGTTTCCAAAAAACAAAAGGCGAAGTCACTGGAACTGCGAGCCGTTGTAAGTTTAAGCCGTTTACTCAAAAAACAGGGTAGAGCTAAAGAAATTAAACAAACCCTCCAAGATGTTTATGCCTGGTTCTCCGAAGGGCATGACACTCTGGACCTCGAAGAAGCCAAAGCCCTCCTCGATGAGATGCCCTAAGATGGCATAAACAAAGCTGAAGTTGGTATGTGTTGTCAAGCCAGGTTGATCTCAATTCATCCAACCAGCAATTCTTGGAGCCGCCCAGTATCATTTCCATTGTTAGTAATACAATGTCATGAAATATATACATTTAACGACATTTCTTATTGTTACATCAAAGATAAGACATTTTAGCCATTTTATATCCAATTCCAAATAATCCCTAAAAGTTCTGAACCAGTCATTTTGGGGGAGCCAATCATAATCTGCTCTCTTGATGTTTTCTATCATCCATGTCTTGAGTAATTCTCATTTTCCACTCTGGCTGAACACATCTTCATACTTCCTTAACATTTGATTACTCAATATATGGTATAGTAGCCATAGAATCGTCAGCTTTAGGGAGCACATATGCTCGAAAACCTGAAAATTGTTATCAGAAAACAGAAAAAACTTCTTCTCCTTTTTTTTCTGACAATTTTTATTCCTTCAGTCACACTGAGTATTTTCGGTTTGCGCGCTATAAGGAATGAGCGATTCAGGTTGGCCGAGCAGGTGGAAAACGATCACAGGAGGACTGCTGATCTGCTGAAGTCGCAAATCTCCGCCAGGATCGAAAATATCGACTTATCTCTTCAATCCCTGGCCAGTCA
>JASFPP010000232.1:0-5933 GCA_050115915.1 Candidatus Aminicenantota bacterium | reverse complement strand
CGTTTGAGCTCCACATTCTGTTTGGCCAATTCCCGCTGCACATTGGAGATCTCGTTATAGAGACGTGTGAGCTCATCGAAGTAGAGACTGTCAACAGTTGCTCTGTGCTCCACGAAGTCTGTGCGTGTTTCCACAAATTCCCTTATATTCTGTTTGTCATCAGGTTCGCTGCGTGTTAATGTCTCGAAAAGTTGGAGGGTTGATGATTTATCGAGGGAACCCACAACAAGCATTCTGTTATGCTCAAGGGCTCCTAAAAAATGGAGCGTTAAAGTTTTTCTGTCGAGAGTCAAGTTCAACTCCCAATCAGATGTTATTCTGTTCCGACGGATCTCCAGAAGGAAACTCAACGCTTTCCCCATGCTTTCGCGCTCAACAATCGAAGGGAAAAGAGCATCACGCTTGATTGAGCCTTCTCCACTCAGGTCGTTCTGGATCACCTCCACTATTTTCCCCATATCATCGCAAAAGAAGGCTATTCCCTCAGGAGGATTTTTTGGATTCATAATTCAGCCCTTTAGTTTGCCATCCAGAAGGCTGTTCGCCACGATTACAGCTTCTTCAGCATTTCCGGCATATCCGTCAGCCCCCAACTTTTTCCAAAGATCTTTAGAATTATTAAGGGCATATCCGCCGACGATGATTTTGACTTTGTCCTCGGGATATGAAGCGCGGACGACCGCAATTGTCTTTTGGAGTAAACTCTGATGGTAGGGCATTGTTGCTGACAGGGCCAGAATATGTGGACTGGTATCTACTATGGCCTGTATGATGCTGGAGTTCGGGGTGTTTGCTCCCATGTAATAGGTATCCCATCCGGCGATCTCGAAAAAATCCGCGACCATTCGAATGCCGATCTCGTGCAATTCGCTGTTGACGCAAGCCGCAACCAGGCTCCGGCCGATTTTATGGCCCGCAAAGATGTGAGGATAGAGCTGCGACATGATAAGCTGTGTGGCTGCCGAACTGTAGTGCTCTTGGGCCACAGAGATTTTATTCTGACACCACAGCCGTCCTATCTCGTACTGGGACCTTTGGAATACCTCGAGGTATATGTCTCTGATGCTGGTTCCTTTTTCGACGGCTTCCAGGATCAAACGGCTGGCTTTATGTTTTTGACCCGCCAATAGGGCGTCCAGGTATTTTTTTGTCAGAGAATACAGCGGAGCGGATTTATCGAGATAGGAAGGCGAGCCCTCCCTTTTTTTTTGAGATTGCCTAAGGCCTTCCTTGATGTGCGTGTCGACGATTAAGAATAGATCCTCGGGCAGAGCATCATCGAAGACCGCTCTCATGCACTCCAGTGTTTGTGTCACAGTGTCATCCGGGAATCCAAGTCCTGAGAAGAGCTCTGCCACCCACTCGGTATATCTGCCGAACAGAGACACATCTTTGGCCCGGATGGATTCTATGAGATAAGAGATGTGATAGTTGACATCTCTGACACTCAATTCGCGGCCGCCTTCCCCGAATTTTTCCCAGAATTGCGGATGCTGCTCGTATTGGCGGTCGACAACCATCTTTGCAAGGATGTGTCTTTGATCTTGAATGATTGCGCTCGTTTCCTTGATGAGTTCGCTCATCCCGTACCCCGTTTATATGCTGAATATAAGTAGCTCAGAGATTCGAAACATGATCCGTGATTGATTTTTTGTTTTGGGAAAAATTATTTTACCATAAGTGGGGCGTTTTCTATAGGTGAGGTTTGGGATGGTTCCTTTTCGCGTTTGACAATTTTTGAGGAAATTCATATTGTATAGAGGATTCAATATCTCAAAGATGGGAAAATGATTAGAGTTTTGATCGCGGATGACTTCCCCGTTGTCCGGGAAGGTTTGAAAAAAATATTTGCCAAGACAAACCACATTTCCGTCACCGGAGAAGCGCAAAGCGGACAGGAAATATTGGACATAATCCAAACCGAGGAATTCGATGTTGTTCTCCTCGATATCACGATGCCTAATACCAATTGGCTGGAAGTTCTCAAAGAGCTCAAAATCAGGAGGCCGCGGTTGCCTGTCCTTATGCTCAGCATGCACCGCGGGGAGGAATATGTGACCAGAGCTTTCAGGGCAGGAGCATCCGGCTATCTTACCAAAGAAAGCATGATGGATGAGATCGTCCAAGCTGTTGAAAAAGTTTCCCGCGGAAGTAAGTATGTCTCTCCCGCCATAGCAGAAACGCTCGTCTCTCTTTTTGATACAGAGAGCGAGCTCCCCCCGCACAAGCTCCTCTCTGACAGGGAGTATGAAGTCATGACTCTGCTTGTCAGGGGAAAGAAGGTAAAAGAGATCGCCCAAGATCTTTTCCTAAGTCCGAATACGGTCAATACATACCGGGCCCGCATCTTCGAAAAAACGAATACCAAAAACATCGCCGAGCTGGTCCATTATGCGATAAAAAACAATCTCCTCGACTAGGCATTAATTCATTTTTTGTCACATATTTAACCACACGCATCTCAAAAAAAATCACACACAAAAAGGCTTTTCGACCACAGAAAAAACACGGATTCCGCGATTTTTTTCTCCTTCGGTGCCATGATATCCTTTGCGGCATCTGATGCACAAAACACGGATATCAAATGAAACAAAAAACGAAAGACAGAGAGAGGATGAACATGATCATTCTTTCCGGTCTTAGAAAAGGAGGGATTCTATGAAAAAGAATCAAGTTGGACTTATTGTTTTGGCCGTTTTATTTCTTGCTTTTGGGGTGACTCACTCAAGTGCCAAGATGGCTGAAAAAACCATCGTCGAGACGGCTGTTGCCGCGGGCTCTTTCAACACACTCGTGACAGCAGTAAAGGCTGCAGGCCTCGTTGAAACTTTGTCGGGGGATGGACCGTTTACGGTTTTTGCTCCTACGGATGATGCCTTTGCAAAACTCCCTGAGGGAACTGTGGAAGCATTAGTCAAGGACAAAGAGAAGCTCACGGCAATTTTGACTTATCATGTTGTGGCCGGCAAAGTTATGGCTAAAGACGTCGTGAATTTGACATCCGCCAAAACCGTTAACGGACAGTCCTTAACCATTATGGTTAAAGATAACACTGTTATGGTTGATGGGGCTAAAGTCGTTAAGACAGACATCGTGTGTTCCAATGGCGTGATCCACGTCATCGATTCCGTTGTCCTCCCCAAGTAAGATAAGGAGAATGGCTGTCACGACCGGGGCTTGTCCCCGGTCGTGATGGCAGGGAGAGCCCTGAGAGATGATCCGATGAGAAGCATCCTAAACACAATACTCGAGTTGGGGCAATTCAAGACTTTACGGAAAGCGATCGAATCCATAGGCCTTAAAAACGTTCTTGAGGGTTCCGGCCCGTACACGCTGTTTGCGCCCACAGACGAGGCATTTGCCTGTCTGTATGCTGATATTCTCGATGTTCTGTTTAGAGATGCGATCAAGCTTTCGGATGTCCTCACCTATCATGTGATTCCTGAACGTATGACGATCGAAGACGCTTTGCGTCGAAAATCGATCAAAACAGCGAACGGGCAGACGCTCGAATTCAGTCAGAACGAAGATGTGATCCGGGCAAATCAAGCCAATATTATTGAAAAAGACATCGTGTGTTCGAACGGTATCGTTCACATCATCGATGCTGTTCTTATGCCCAGAGAATATTGCACCAAAGTACAATTACAATGATTTTACTGGAATCCTATAGTAAAAGAGCATTTTTTAGACAAAAGAGCGAATCATATGGAAAAAATCAGGCTAACGCCTTTGATATAGATGCAAAAAATATAATCCAATAGGAGGGATTTTAATGAAAAAAGCATTATTTCTTTTGACAGCTGCATTGTTTGTTTTTGCAATGCTTCCTGCCAACGCAATTGCCCAGCATGCCGATGTTTATGTCATCCACGGCATTCCTGGGTCGGACTTGGGGCTGGACCCCGAACTTCCGGTGGACATTTCGGTCAACGGAGCCTGCGCGATCACAGGTTTTAAATTCATGGAAGTGGTCGGACCGCTCCCATTCGAGCCTGGCACATACAACATCCAGATCAGCGTAGCCAATCCCAGTGCCCCCTGCAGCAACGATCCGGTTATCGAGGCCGACGTGAAACTCAGGGCCGGTGAAAACGTCACAATCATTGCTCACCTCACGGAAGAGGGCGGCATTACTGCGAGTAAATTGATCAATGATGTCTCACCGACCCAGAATCCAAAAGGTCGTGTGATGATCCACCATTTAGCCGCAGCACCGATCGTCGATGTCGAATTTAACAGAAAAGCGATGGACAGGGCTCCGATCATGAACAAAGGCGGCAATTTCAAAAATGGCGACAGAGTTTCCTTCGAAGTACTCAAAGGCCAGTGGAATCTCACGCTCGCCCCTTGGAATTCCGGTACAGTTGTCTTCACCAAGCTTTTCAACATTCAGATCAACCGGCTATACATGGCTTATGCTGTAGGAAACATATCTACAGGCACATTCACCATGATCATTAAAAAGATCAAGACAAGAAGCAAATAGTGTTGAGCGTCAGCATTGTTTAATCTGCTGACCAGAAACAACGTCTTGGGCCTGATCTTCAAAAAGCTCACAAAGGCTTACCAAAGGTCAGGCCCTTTTCTTTCACCTAGCTTCAAATTCCCCCACCCATCCCGATAAAATCTTTTTATCTCATCCCTAAGGACAGACCTCCTCCTTCTAGCCCTACACACGGTTTTCTCCACCACACAAGGGGATCACTCAAAAACGTATGGTGTTAACTTGCCATCATGGCTTTGGGGATTCTTACGACAGGGGTGAAAACATTGACAACGGATTCTGTATTTTGAATAATGGAGAGTCTTTCAAAAAAGAGTAAGGAGCGGAACTATGAAGCATTCGAAAACTTACGTCCTATTCAGGCGTTCAACCTTTTTGTTTGTGCTTTTATTGATTTCTGGTTTGGTCCAGGTTTCTGCCCAGAAAGCCAAGGAGAAGCCCCTGGATTGGGAGCAGCCGGAATCCTGTACGAGCATCATGGTCGGGCGTTTGGCCTCCGCAGACGGATCGGTCATGACAGCGCATTCCTGCGACGGCAATTACAGGACGTGGGTGAATATTGTCCCCCCGAAGACGCACCCAAAGGGTACGATGACAAAGATCTACCACGGCTTTCTTCACAATGAGACTCCCTGGGATATGCGAAGAGTGACTGTTGCCGGCGAGGTCCCGCAGGTGGAATCAACTTATGCCTACCTGAACACGGCCTATCCCTGCATGAATGAGAAACAGTTGGCTATCGGGGAGACAACTTTTGGTGGACGGCGGGAACTCTATAATAGTGAAGGACTGTTCTTGATCGAAAACCTGCAAAGGATCGTCCTGGAGCGATGCACGACTGCACGGGAGGCCATCAAGCTTATCGGAGAGCTCGTTAAAAAATACGGGTATTGCGACCGGGGTGAATGCCTCACTTTTGCCGACCCGAAAGAGGTCTGGCAGTTCGAGATCATGGGTGCCGGGCCCTTGGAGATCGGCGCTGTGTGGGCCGCACAACGGATTCCTGACGATCATGTCGGCATCTCTGCGAATATCCCCAGGATTGGTGAAATCGATCTTGAAAATCCCGATTATTTTATGGCCTCTGACAATGTGTATTCCCTTGCAGAGGAGATGGGTTGGTGGGATCCTGCGAGTGAGGAACCCTTCAAGTTCTGGAAAGCCTATAGCGGCCGCAGACCTTTTTCGCACAGAGAGTATTTTGTGCTCAGCCGGATGGCCCCTTCTCTCAACCTGGACATGAACGTCAAGGAGCTTCCTTTTTCCGTCAAGCCGGACAAAAAAGTCTCTATCCGAGATATGATGGCCTTTTACAGGCAGACTTATGAGGGGACGGACATGGATATGACCGCCAACCTCATGGTCAAAAAGCGCCGCAGTGATGAAATGGAGATGAGTCCTGTGGCCAATCCCTGGATGTCGCGGG
>JASFPP010000231.1:0-5995 GCA_050115915.1 Candidatus Aminicenantota bacterium | reverse complement strand
ATAAGCGTTGCCGGCTTTGATTTGTTCCAGGCGCTTGTGGTTTTTGGGGCTGGTAATGATCAAGTGAACCAGCACTCGACCCTCGTGGGTCTTGCCAATGGGATTCATTATGATACGGTCCGAGGAAGCCGCTAATTCCTCGAGATAACGCATCAGCGGATCGTATCGAACAGCCTTCTCCCCCACTTCATGCCCGATGATGGAAGACGGCGGAGGGATCTTTGGGTCGATCGTCGCTGGATCCACAAACGGAATGAGGGTTGAAGGTTTTTCTTCATCCTCCGCGGCGCCTACGGCTCCATACCCGAACAACAGAATAAAGCTCAAACCCATGACCAGAATTTCGGTCGCTGAAGAGCGACGACTCTGGAATTTTGATCGCAAACATATCGAAATAATTTTCATGACAACGCCTTTCAACAAATGACCAAGTGGTAGATTTAGAAAACAAAAAGATCGCAAGCGGGTTGGATTGTGCTGTAATTTTGAGCGTTTGTCAATAGTCTGGTGGCTCTAAGATATTGTTGTTAAGTGACTTTTTATTCTTATGGAAAGAGTGATTTTTGCAGTTCTCTGGCTCTAGACACATGCTGTTGGGATTCTTGGTATCTCCCTAGTCTATTATAGATATCAGCCAGAACAAAATGGGCAAGAACAGTTGTCTTCAAATCAGGAGTTAGACCGATTCCCTTCTCCGCCAACTGGGCTGCCTCGTTGAGGTCTATTCCCTTGTCCATATACGCTTTTGCCAAAAAGACATAGGCGCTGCCAAATTTTTCATTTTTCTCGATACAGCTTTTAAATTCTTTTATGGCGTTGTCCAGTTCTTTCATTTTGACATATAAAAGACCTAGATTGAAATCTGGTTGGTGGTTGAACGGACTCGTTTCTTGCTCCTTTTTGTATTCCTCAATAGCTAAAGGGATCTCTCCTCTCTCCTCATGCAGCAATCCCAGATTGAAATGAGCGTTCTTTATAGGAATACTCCTTTCGAAGCTGAGAGCGGTCCGAATCTCTGTCTCGGCCTCTGCATACATCTTCTTTTTTAGATAGAGGGCACCCAGATTATTGCGGAAGACTGGACCTTCAGGATCCAAGTTGACAGCTGATTTCATATATAAGATTGCTTCATCCAGCTCGCCTCGCTCTTTGTATAGATTCCCCAGATGGAAATAGGGTTTTGTATCCTTGGGGTCGATATCCAAGAGGCGTTTGAAGCCGATGATCGCTTCATCTTGATTCCCGGATTTGGTATAGGCCAGTGCTATGCCAAAAATGGCATCGTAATATTCCGGATCGACAGACAGGGCTTTGGAGTATTCTTCGATGGCCTCTGCGTATTTTTCCTGCTTGGAAAATATATTGCCGAGAACATAACGGGCTTCCAGCACATCGGGATCCCTCTCCAGAACGTTTTTGATCTTGTTTTCAGCCTGTTCCATCTTTTCTTCGGTGACCAAAAACTGAGCTATTTTGATGTCGTTATAGAGTTCGATCTTGTCCTTGGGGTCTGCCAGACGCTCTCCCCTATCTTTCTGGGAGGTCCGGAATGAGCCAAGATAACCCAGAGCTTGGAGCTTTATCAGCGAGTCATCGTCGATCTTTTGTGGTACAACTTCATCGATACCTTCTTGAGAGTATTGCGCGATCAATGCTTCAAGTTCCCTTTTCATTTCATTGCCAATCGAAGCTTTCTGATTGACCAGATCCTCCATCTCACCCGGATCTTCATAGACATCATACAGCTCGGGTCTCGGAGCGTCGATAAACTTATACTGGCCTTTACGCAAGAGCTTGAGCTCACTCCACCCATAATGGTATCTCGGCCAGTATGTTTCGCTGTAAGCGAGGCGTTCGGTCTCTTCCTCCTGCCCCAACAATAGCGGTAAAAAACTTTCCCCTTGAACGCCTTCGGGGATGTTCCCACCTATAGTATTCAATACCGTTGGCATAATATCTATACTTCTCACCTGATTTTGTATTGTACGTCCGGCGAGTTTGGCTCCAGGAATTCTTACAATCAAGGGAACCCTGACATCCGAATCATATATAAAAAAACCGTGTGCGTTCTCTTTATGCTCCCCCAAACTCTCCCCATGGTCTGCTGTGAATACAATCAAGGTCCTTTCCCACAAACCTTTTTCTTCCATAAAATCCCGAAATTCTCCCATCAACTGGTCTACATAGGCAATCTCGCCATCGTAGAGGCCAAAACGTTTTCCCAAGTACTGAGATTTATACGGCTCCGGAGGATCATAAGGCGTATGGGGATCATAGAGGTGAATCCAAGCAAAGAATTTGTTTTGAGATTGATCCTCCACCCATTTATAGACTTCAGCGAGCACCTCGTCTCCCCTTCTCTGGACAGAATCGAGGCTAACTTTTTTGTACTTTGTCAGGTCGAAATTGTCATAGTAATAGTCAAAACCTTGATCGAGCCCCCAACGGGAATCGAGAACAAAAGCAGCCACGAAGGCTCCCGTTTGATAACCTTTATTTTTCAAGGATTCAGCCAGTGTAAGATGACTTTCATCCAGGTAGAATCCCCCGTTATCGCGGACGCCATGATACAGAGGGTAGGTTCCAGTCATAATGGAAGAATGGGAAGGAAGAGTCAGAGGAGCCTGGACGATGTTGTGTTCGAACAGAATTCCCTCGTTCGCCAATCGATTGATTTGAGGAGTTTTCACTTCTTCGTAGCCATAGCATTCCAAATGATCCGCCCTGAGAGTGTCGATCGTGAACAGGATGATGTTCATTTCCTCAAGCTTCACGGGACTTAGCACGGATCTG
This sequence comes from Candidatus Aminicenantota bacterium, assembly GCA_050115915.1. Lineage (GTDB taxonomy): Bacteria > Acidobacteriota > Aminicenantia > Aminicenantales > Aminicenantaceae > WTAW01. The sequence continues at coordinate 3,202 of JASFPP010000231.1, read as the reverse complement.
AAGGACTTAAGGGTTTTATCGCCTGTGATTTTTTTATCGGGAGGGGCTTTCAAGACGAAAAAATAGATGAGTAGTCCGACTAGAACGAGGATAATTACAGCTGTAATCCCTATTCTTTTATTCATATTCATACCTTCCTCAATCTCATTCAGATATCTTTTTTTTCAGGGTTTTGACCTTTTCCTCGATATCGGGTTGATCGTCGTTGATTTCCAATGATTTCTCCCACGTAGCCAGGGCTTCATTCCATATGCCTAGACGGAAATAACACTCTCCTATGGAATTCAGAAGATTTGAATTTATCCCATACTGGGAGAGCGCCTTGTTGTAGAGGACAATGGCCTGATCGAATTCCCCTAGCGCCTGATGGGATTTTCCCAAAAGAAGATAGAGTTGGTAAGGAACCTCTGATACATCGGAGAAAGCCAGCAGTACCTGCTTGACCTGCGCGTGTTTCTTTTGAAAAGAATAGACTCGGGCCAGGCTCAGTGCAATATCTAAAGAATCGGGCTTTTTCTGGAAAGCTTCCTCTAATTGGGCCTGTGCTTTATGGACTTCTCCCTTGCCTAACAACTGCTTTCCCAGGAGGAAGGAATAAACAGGGTGATCTGGGGGGGGCAGTGCTTTGGTGTGAATCCAGGGACGGGGGAACTCTGAGACGGATGAAACCCCGAAATTCTCTTCCTCGGAAAGGATCTCCTGTTCACCATCCCACAATCCAACATGAAGGCGGTAGTAGCCCGGAGGAAATTCCTGGAGAGCAAATTGCTGTTTGAAATTCACTCCTCCTTCATGTTGGCTGACTTTTTGAGTGAAATCAAGAAACGGCTCATCGTCTTTGAAAAATTCATATTTCAGCTGGCCTTTTTGCCTCAAATCCAAAGATAAACCGGTGATCTGGAAGGCCAGGAAGAGGGTATCTTGGGGACGGAAAATATTTTTAGGCTGGTGAAGAAATTGAAAAGAGCCTAATTTGAAGGCCTTAAGATTCTGTGCCTCAGGAGAGGCCTGGGTCATCTTATAACCTAAGACCAAAGAACTCATGCTCAGGGCAGAATTATCCTCAGGAATGGTAATATCCCTTTCAACCGTCGTGAATTCTTTAGAGACTTCATTCTTTATAATCACCGAAAATTTGTAGGAGCCAGCGATCAAAGGGAACATATCATATACAGCGAAGGGCTTGTAGGTAATGCTTTTAAGCTGGTCTTCATCCAATTCTACAGAAATGGATCCCTCATATTGGTAAATTGTTTTTCCCTCTGAATCGGAAACATTTCCGTTGACTTTCAAATGCGTGGTATATTTATCTTGATACTGTTGCACTGAAAACTTGGTGATTTCCACAACATAGTGAACAAAATAAATTCCCGGAGGATTTTGAAGGATTTTGATCGAAGAATCGTTGTCTATGTAATTGATCGAATATTCCACTTCCACGATGTCTTTATAAGCCAAAAACTTCTCTGCATATTTGTCTTTCAATTCTTTTTGGGGAACGGTATAAATACTTGAAATCATCATATCAGAAGCCAGCGAGGGGCGGCCATAAAGAGTTGATTCTCCGGGAATAAGGGAAAGTGAAACTCTAGCCAGTTGGGGGTTAATTTTCTTTAAAGTCTGGAAAGCTTGGACATAATCCGCCTGGTCGCCAAAGTAGGATGTGAGCAGAGCCTGAGGGCCGTCGGAACTGGGGCTGTAAAGACGGTACTCTCCCACCCCATCTTTTTGGAAAAAAACCAGATTGAACCCGGTGGGAAGACCCAAGTGGGTTAAACCTTGATAAAACCAGACTTCAGTGTTCCATACCTGAGTTTCGCCTGTGTAGCGATCGACACCCCTGGGTTCACCCAGAATGATATAAATCCTTCCCCGGTCAGTTTTCCAGCCAGGCAAGGGGGCAGATCTCCCAAAATTATAATTGGCATAATTGATGCGACGATAATGCTCATTTTTGAATTCATTTTCCGGCGTTCCTGACGTCGGATCCCTCTGTTTCCAGAAGGCTTCTATAAAAAGCTCTCTTTCTCGATCTGACTGAAGCTGGAGAAAAACCTCTTTCTCTAGAGGCGTAATAATATAGCTTACTTCCTCTTCCAGCCAGTTCTTAAATCGGGGAGGCAACTCGTCTTCTGACTGGATGCCGGATAAAATCCCTAACGGGAAAGCCAGTAAAGATAGGAACAGAATGACACTATTTTTTCTTATGAAATTCATCTTTCCGTCATTTTATCGAGCTTATCTCACTCGTTCATCTCACTCAAATGCATAAATCATTGTAGTATTAAAATTAGAGAAATTGCAAACAGGGGGATAACGCTTTTTATCATACACTTATTGGGGCCCGTCTCCACATAGTACAATTGATAGTCTAGTTTTCTTTGGAGGAGAGATAAAGGGATAGAAGAAATCCTCCTAAGCAGATACCGAAAATCAAGATCATGGTTAACAGCGCTTCGATCGTCATTTTTTTGTCAAAATCCCACAAAATAGATCAGATTCATTCCACTTGTTTGTATTGTTATATTATCCAGCACAAAATATTCATTACGATCGATTATTGTTCATAAAAAGCTTTTTCTTTATGATCCGGTTAAAAACGATAAAAATGGCCAACGCAACCGCCCATTGAAAGAGTACGGTTCCGATGGATGACTTCGCAAAGATGTTCAGCCAATTTTCCGGATCCGATGAATAGCTGTCCCAAAACCACCAGACAAGCATGGCGAGCAACTGAATGGGGAGAACAAATTTAACCAGATAATCGAACCATCGACCCAATCGGATTTTATGTTCAGGGCGCGTAATGACCTCTTCTCTGATTTTTTTTGGTCCCACTTTCAGAACCAACATCAAGAAGAAAGAGCCACTGACGATGAGTCCCATACCCCAAACCCAGTCTTGATTTTTGAAAAAACCCATGCTGATCGCCGAAGGAATCCCCAAGACAAAACAACAGATCCCCACGACCTTAACCGCCTTCTTCCTGTGCAATCCCGAATCCATGAAAATCCGGGTGACAAGCTCCAGCTGTGCGATGAGTGAAGAAAAAGCGGCAAAACACAACGCAAGAAAAAAGAGCGCAAGAAAGAAGGTTCCTGAAGGGATTTTGGAAAAAAGGATCGGGATCCATTTAAAGGTCAATCCCTCATTCCCCTGGGCCATGATATCCAACACTTTTTCTTGGGCCAAATTCTGCCCG
>JASFPP010000230.1:0-6008 GCA_050115915.1 Candidatus Aminicenantota bacterium | reverse complement strand
CAGCATTAGTGAATACTAAAGAAGCAAAAATTGCTGTTGTTGTTAATGGCCAAACGAGAGAATATGATCGTCTGATCATTTCTTCACTGCTGGAGGAAGCGGATCAATTTCTAGATTTAAGTGCGGAAGAAAATGATCTGTTCAGCAAGATCATTCACACGGACTATTATGTGACCCTTTTTAAGGGAGACGGATTTGACAAAAGTTTGTTTATCAGAGACCACATTCATCCGGAAACAAAGGGTAGGACAGTGGCTATTTTTTGTAGGCACTGCGATTCGAAAGTGTACATGGGATATCAAATGGCTCTTCCGGATATGAGTCGTGGTGAACTCATCGAAATCTTAAAGCAAGATGTGGAGAAGCTGGGTGGAAGATTCCTTGAAGTCATAACACAGAAGCATTGGCGCTATTTTCCGCGCGTGGATGCAGAGGATTTGGGGCGGGGATTTTATAGGCGACTCGATGATCTTCAGGGACAGAAAGGAACATATTACATCGGCGCAGTTATGAATTTCGAAACGCTCGAAAACAGCGTGGATTTCGCTAAAAAGATTGTTCTGAAGCATTTCAACTAATTAAATTATAAACGGTAGATTTTTCGATTACAAAAAAATAGGTGCCAGGTCCACTTTTTTTCTACCCCTGGAAATAGGTGCCTGACCCCCATTTTTGCTCGGGGGGGTGAAAAGGCATTTTTCATGGGGTTAGAAAGATGGCGGTAAATTCCTCCCTCCATTCATCCCAATAGGCGATTTACTGATTTTTCCCCATTTTTTATTCTGTCCAAGTAGTGAGAGCTGTATTCTAATAAAATGGTAAATCGAAGAGATATAAATCTCATCAATAATCCTGATTTTGTAAATCCCTATATCGCTAAAAAATCCAACTCTAGAGAAAACTACCAAATCCTGGTAGATGATGCACCGGACCTTATTTTCACAATAGACCTCGAGGGCAACTTTCTCTATCTCAACAAAACCGCTCAGGAGGTCATTAAATCATCTTCAAAGTTTCGAAGAAATAATCTCATCAAGATCACTACTCCAAAAAATCAAAAGGAAATCCAATCGCTTCTGAAGAGCCTCCGCCGGAAGAAATTTCCTCCCCCACTCGAGGTCGAAATCAAAACAGCCGGTGGAAAATGCATCCCTCTTGAAATTCAGTTCAAACCCATTAAAAACAAACGGGGAATCATCGTCGCGCTCGAGGGTATCGCTCGCAATATCACCGACCGGAAAAAGGCGGAAGAGGCGTTCAAAGAATCCGTCAAAAAATACAAAACCATCATAGAAGCGGCTCGGGATGGAGTGGTCATACTCCAGGATGGTATCTGTAAATATGCAAACAAGGCCATTGAAAATATTTTGGGGTTCTCCCCAGAAGAACTCTTGGGTAAGTCAATATTCGAGTTTTTGCCGCAGAAGGAACGTGACCTCATCGAAAAACGATATAATATGCGGCTCGCAGGAAAAGATGTCCCCTCCGTCTATGAGATCAACCTTGCATGCAAGGATAAAAGAACGAAAAAAGTCGAGATCTCGGCCTCTGTGATCCAATATGATGGCCGGCCGGCAGACATGGGATTCATCCGCGACCTTAGCGATCGTCAGCAGATTGCAACCAAAATGGACGAAATGAACCGGCAGATCGAAAGATTCGCGCAGATCACAGCCGCACTTGTCCTTGTCGAAGACGCCCAGGATTTTTTAACGTTCGTGACGCAGGCTGTCGCAGACATCTCAGATTTCAACAGAGTGCTCATCTCCTATTTTATCGACAAGCCCCCGTACCGGGAGATCATCGGCTTCTATGGAGTCTCACACAAAGAACTCGACAAAATCAAAGAAGTCGAAATGCCTAAAGCCAAATATCTCGAATACTTCGAACAAGGCATAAAGCTTGGCAACCAATCTTGTTATATCCCGCACAATTTGAAGGAAATCCTGGATCAAAAAGCTGTCCTCTACGGGAAAAAAACCTACCCCGAAAAAAATGGATGCTGGCACAGAGAAGACAACCTCCTCGTGGCCATGAAAAATGCAATGGGACGAGTCATCGGAATCATTTCTGTCGATGAGTCTAAGAGTGGCCGAACTCCCACAGCCGTCACTGTAAGGCCTTTGGAAATCTTTGCGAATTTAATCTCCGAAATGCTCCAGAGAAGAATGCTCGCTAAAAAGATTAAAGAATCCGAGGAGAAATATCGGGAGTTGATCACTAACATCAAGGTGGGAATTTTTCGCATGGATCTGCACGGCCGAATCCTCGAAGCCAATCCTTCAGCAGTCGAAATGTTCGGCTTCAAAAATGCAACACCATTTCTTGAGAGGAATGTGTCAGAGTTTTTTCCCACTCAGGAGACATCATCCGAATTAATAGCCGAAATGGCAAACAACGGCCTGGTTAAAAACAAAGAATTCTGCTTGAAGAGGAAAAACGGGACTCAATTCTGGGCATCGCTGACATCAACGGCCGTAATGAGGGAACAAGATAAGATCCTCTATTACGATACCGTAATCGAGGACGTCACGAAGAAGAGACAACTGCAGGAGGAAGTCCAGCGACTTTCGATCACAGATGAGTTGACCGGGCTTTTTAACAGGCGCTACTTCAATCAGAATCTACCCAAAGAAATTAAGAATGCCGAAAGATGGCGGAGTTCTCTGTCGCTCATCATGATCGATATCGATGATTTCAAACACTATAACGATAAATACCATCATTTGAAGGGTGACGAACTCCTTAAAGAAGTGGCGAGTGTCATCTCACAAAACATCCGGAGAGAAAGAGATGGCGATGGCGATTGGTGTTTGGCGTTTGAGGAGAATGGCTCATCGATCGGTGATTGGGCCTCGAGGTTCGGTGGGGATGAGTTCGCCATCATCCTGCCGGGAGCGGAAGTGAAGGATGCGACCAAAGTGGCCGACCGGATAAGAAAGATTTTTTCAGAGTTGAGGTTCAATCCGAAGGGAAGTTCAGTCCATAAATCGCTGAGCCTCGGAATCGCACACTGTACTTATTCGGAGAAAATGGAAAAAAGTGACGTTGTTTCAAAGAAAGGAACAGCCTATTACGAGAAAGTTGCTACAGAGCTGACTACTCTAGCCGATGCGGCGCTCTTCAAAGCCAAGAGCACCGGTAAAAATACGATCGAAATCGCTTCCAAACACATAAGCCTCACCCGATAAAAATAGGGGTCAGGCACCTCTTTCCAGGGGTAGAAAAAAAGTGGACCTGGCACCTATTTTTGTCACTTATTCTGGAACTTGGAGCCACCACAGGCTTTGACGCATACGCCACAAATGTGCTGGCCGACGATACCACTATTTCGAAACTCTTTCAGTTTGTTATAACATTCCCAATGGTCGAAATCAGCAACATCATCATGTATGGCCTTCGCGGGACAAACTTCAATACAAGCGCGACAGGTTCCACAATCCTGAGCGATAGGTCGATCAGTCTTAAGAGGCATATTCGTCAATATTGTAACGAGCCTGTGCCTCGCTCCTAGATTCGGATTTACAAGAAGATTATTCCTGCCTAACCAACCCAGTCCTGCCAGATAACCCACTTTTTTGTGTGAAACATGACTCTGCTGTTTTTTCCAATCCGTGATCTGAGAGGCAGGGACGGGAAGGGCTTGAAAGCCCAGATCTTGGATCTTCGATGCCAGAATGAATGCTCCCCTATCGAGGAAAAAATTTAACTGCCGATAATGGTGAAAATAGAGAACGGTTGGACGATCCTCTATCTCCTCGATCACCGCATCTAAAAGTTTCTTTCCGAGAACAACTCCCCTCGAGAATTTCTCGGTCGATACTTTAGTAAGATTGAACTCCTTTTTAATCTCTGTAACGTCTGCTACACCAAAGAGCGAAAAATCCAAATCACAGGAGAACTCTTTCAGTTTTTCATAATTGCTATATTCCTCGGTCATGAGGACTCATTGTACTGATGGAACGAAACAGAGTCAATTAGGATACCTGGGAATACCAAAATTCAGGAAATCGTTGTAACTCAAAAATTTCAGAATATGGGCATCCTCCATCTGAAGCTGCCCCTCAAAATTTGACTTCGTACTAACCCTTTGTTATAAATTTTTATCCATAGGATTTAAAGATGGAAACATACGATAATTGGCTTAATAACACGTTAGAAAGTATTGCCGCCCAAAAGCAGACCTTCAGCAAAAAGGACACAAAAAAATATAAACTGGACTATCTTACACGCGTGGCAAAGAGAGTTGCAAATTTCTCCAAAGAATGTGGAGAATGCCATAAATTCCAAGCCGATATCTCAGCGCTCGCACAAAACCTTGGAGGCACGGTTCAATCCTCAAGAGAGGACAAGAGAAATTATGATAAGAAAATCAGGGAGATAACCAGCCACCTTCAGAAGAAACACAGACTCTATGCAGAGGGAACTTATGTTGGATTTGGAATCGCTCTAGGCACGGCAATTGGTGTCGCCATTGGAAGCGGAATTGGTAATGTGGGAGCGGGAATTGGGATCGGCGTTGGAATAGGCGCAGTCATCGGCAGCGCCCTTGAAGCCTTAGCAAAAAAAGAAGGAAGAATCATATAGGAGCTACAATGATAGAGAAAACTTTAGCCATAATTAAACCTGACGCAGTTAAAAAGAAGGTCGTCGGTAAGATCATCCAAAGGATCGAAGAAGAAGGATTCGAGATCTCAGGCCTAAAAATGCTCCACCTCACAAAGGAAGAGGCCGAAGGATTCTACATCGTCCATAAAGCAAAGCCCTTCTACAACAGCCTGACGGATTTTATGTCTTCCGGCAAGATTGTTGTGATGATCCTCGAAAGTGAAAACGCTATCGAAAAATGGCGAAAGACGATGGGCGTGACCGATCCTGCGTTAGCAGAACCTGGAACTATACGACACCAGTATGGATTTTCTGTGGAGAGGAACGCCACCCACGGATCGGATGCTCCCCAAACATCCGAGTGGGAGATCAACTACTTTTATAAATCCTAAAAAGTCCGCTGTTCGGAGTTATTTTAATCCCGGCTCCTTTCAAAATCCTCACGGTCTTTCAGCCAATTCGATCCTAAATCCGCACTCTAAAACTTAAAATCTCAACAGCCCTTTTCGATTTATGCCAGATTTTAGAGCATCGATGAGGTGCGTGATTTTAGTCGCCCAAATATTTTTTCTAGGGGAATTCCAGGTAAATTTTTCGAAAAAAGTAAAAAAAATCAAAAAAAACTTAAAAAATATTCAATTTTTCCAAAAAAATTTCGACTCAATATATGCGGTGTTAAATGCTTAAACACACTATATGATGAGGTGAGATGGGGTAAATTACTTATTTTAAACCACTTACGCCCAAAAAAGGGCTTGACATCACGCCTTTAATTTTTTAGTTTATTAACGCTGCCTTGGATGAGAATGAAGGGATTAAAACTTTTTTAGGCACCACCATGACTTAGTCCCTCCAAATCTATCCCTCACCTAAGGCGAGCGTAACCTAAAAGGAGGTTACAATGCCAAAAAAAACCAGGAAGGTTGCAGCACTGATCGCGTGCTTTGCTCTGCTTGCGCTAACAGTTCCAACACTGAATGCGAAGCCCCGCACAGACAAATTTGACTTTGGCCGCTTCATCAAGAAGCAGGTTGCATTTGTCACATCCCTGTTACAGATCCTGCCATTTATCGATGATGAATCTGACAAAGCTCCAGATGTAAAAAACGAGATCAAGCAAAAAATTAAGATCACGGGAGATCTGGAAAGCGGAAGACCAAGCGGCGGCGATTAAAAAGAAATCCAACAGAATTTAACTTTTTGGCTTAAAAAAGAAAAAAAACAATTTTTTTCAAGTAAACAAAGACGACATTATTTTTCTGTTTAGAAGGAAAAAATTATATTGTAAACCCTAGCTCAAGGGTTTAGTTTTGCCTCTCCCCTCTAGCGGTGAGAGATACTATACAATATCACCCCCTAAATTCATCTCAAAAGGCGATTGTTCCTCCTGTATTGATTTG
>JASFPP010000229.1:0-6071 GCA_050115915.1 Candidatus Aminicenantota bacterium | reverse complement strand
ATTCGGTGTTATACGGGCGCGGACACCCACATTTAACTGGAAAAGATAAAATATATTGGGGATATTTTCCTCGGTCTCCCATTCAACTTCTTCAAGGGTCAGAACATCAGAACCACCGGTTTGCAGGATCACATTTTCGTACTGATAGCTGCCCGTCCATTCATAGCCCACTTCCCCAAGAAGTGTGCCCAAGCCAATTCCAGTGACAAAATAGGGGGATACTCTCCATGAGGGATTTGTATCCCAACGAAAGCTCAAATTCACCGTGAGGGGATCCGCTGTAATATAGCCAAATCCTTCAACAGTGGAGGACGCACCCTGATATTCGCTACCGTAATTTTGATTGATAGGGCCTTCCGCTTTGATTTTTATCTTGGTCCGCTCGACCGATAATCCAAGGCTGAAAGAACCTTCAGGCCCTTTGGGATAAAACCTGATCTCGAAACCGAGATTGTAACCACTCGTGCTGAAAGTGAGATCATCATCATAACCAGAAACCTTGTCACCTATTGGATAATCAATTCGGTTCTCTATTTCATCGTTCACACGTCTCCGGATTTGCTTGCTTATCTCCGAGAGAAGGTCGTCTTCAAAGTAGTTGGAGAAGGGTTTGAGGGTCCAGGGACCATAGTGAATACCGATTTGTAGCTTTCCGGACAATCCATTCTTTTTGGCGACCTCGGGCAGCTCTATCTGGGGCTCCTCCTGCTGAGTGAACGCGCAGGGCGCCAGAATCAAGAATACAACCGCGATTGCCAAGACTGATCTTTTCTTCCCGTTATTTTTTATCATTTTTCACTCTCGAAAATCCTAACTTTATATGGCTAATTTGTCAATAAAATAAACACAACATTCGCGATAAAACCTGCACAATGACTCTATCCTATCGCAGTCCTCTGCTCTGTAATTTTTCATAGGCCTATGGACTATTTTTAGTCGAATGATTAGAGAGTAAATTGTTAAATAGCTTGACTTGGAGGAATCGTGGTGATAGAAATTCTTCTTTGATATTCTCAAAAAAGGAGGACTTTATGAGCAAAAAAACTTTAACCATCGGCCTTCTGATCCTGTTTTTGGTTTCTTCCCATTTAGTGGCACAAACTTCTCCGGAAGAATTCCTCGGCCACAAGGTCGGTGCAGACCGTAAACTTGCAGATTATAACCAGATCCTCGCCTATTTTCAAAAACTCGACGGGGAATCCGCAAAGATTAAAGTCTTGACTATCGGCGAAACCGTCCTGAAAAAACCCATGATACTGGCTGTGATCACGGCTGAAGAGAACATGGCCAACCTCGATAAATACAGGGAAATTGCCCAAAGATTGCGTGATGCGAGAGACCTGGATGCCGAGGAAGCCAAACAGCTGGCCAAAGAGGGCAAAGTGCTCCTTTACTTCACCTGCTCCCAGCACGCAACAGAGATAGGCGCTTCCCAAATGTCATTGGAATTCGCTTATAACCTGGTCACGGGAAAAACACCCTTCGATGCCGACAAGGCACTCAAAGATGTGATCGTTCTTCTGTCCCCTCACATCAACCCGGATGGCCATCAGATGGTTACGGAGTGGTTCAGGAAATATGTGGGCACAAAATACGAGGGAGGTTCGATGCCCTGGCTGTACCATCACTATGCCGGTCATGACAACAACCGAGACTGGTTTATGTTCAATCTCCCCGAAACACGGGCAGTCACAAAAGTTCTCTACCACGACTGGATTCCCCAGATTCACATCGATGAACACCAGATGGGATCGACAGGTGCACGTCTTTTTATACCTCCATTCATGAATCCTCCCGTTCCGACCGTCCATCCTCTTGTATGGAGAGGTATCGCCCTTTGTGGGACAAACATGGCCTTTGACCTGCAGAAAGAGGGATACTCAGGAGTTGTCTATGACAGAAGCTTTACCGCTTGGTGGATCGGCGCGTGCGACGACACCTCGTGGCTCCACAATTCGATAGGACTTCTCAGTGAAATGGCCTCCGTGAGAACTGCGGCTCCTATCTATATAGATCCTACTGAGGTCTCTGAAAGTTACACGGAGAAACAGATTCAGTTTCCCGATCCATGGCCCGGCGGCTGGTGGAGATTGAGAGATATCGTGGATTACGAGCTCGTCCTATCCATGAGTCTTGTCAAAACGGCTTTTCTCCACAAGGAAGATTTCCTGTTCAACTTCTACAAGATGTGTAAGGATAGCATCGAAAAAAGAGCGGAAAGACAGCCTTTCGCCTTTGTCATTCCTCAAAAACAAAGAGATTACCCGACAACATTGAGAATGCTGGGAATTCTGCAGATGGGAGGAGTGGAAATCCACAAGGCTAATGCAGACTTCATTGCTGCAGGGAAAGTTTATCCTGCCGGTTCCTATGTTGTCCTTCTTTCACAGCCCTACCGGCCTTATGCGCAGGCATTGCTCGAGAAACAAAAATATCCGGATATCAGACAGTACCCGGGAGGACCACCTGTACCCCCCTATGATAATGCAGGTTGGACACTCCCTTTACAAATGGGAGTGAAGTGCGATCAGGTGGATTATCCCTTTAAAGCAGACCTCAAAAAACTGGATGAGATCACCTATCCGACTACAACGCCTCCTCAAGCGACAGCTCCATACATCGTCCTCGATTCCAAAAAAAATGCGGCCTATTCTGTTATATTCGCTCTCCTCAAAGAGAAAGCGGAAGTCTATCGAACGAAAAAACACATTCAAAAGGATAAGATACACGCATGCACAGGGAGTTTTATCGTTAAAAACACTCCCCAGGTTCAAAAATCGCTCCCAGAACTCCTTGAGAAGTGGCACGTTGAGGCTTATGAGCTCGACAGCGTCGAAGATATCCCGAAATCACCCTTAAAAAATCCACGGATTGGGCTCTACCAATCCTGGCGGTCCAACATGGATGAGGGCTGGACACGTTATGTATTCGACGATCTGGGCGTTCCGTTCAAATCCATGCACAACAAAGATTTTAAGGCAACGAAAAAGGAAAAACTCGACCTTAAGGCCAAGTACGACGTCATTGTCTTCGCCGATGAAGATGCCGATATGATCAAAAACGGCAAACCCAGTCCAACTCATCCGTACGCACGTTATTTCCGCGGGATGAACATCCCCCCTGAATACCAGGGCGGTATCGGCAAGGAGGGTGTCGAGGCGCTGAAAACCTTTGTCGAAAAAGGCGGTATACTCGTCACGTTAAACAGTGCCTCCGGCCTCGTTTTCAAGGATTTCGAAGCCCCGGTGAGTAATGCCCTGGAAAGGGTCGACCGCAGTAAATTCTTCTGCCCCACCTCCCTGCTCAAGATCAAAGTGGATAATTCAACGCCAATCGGTTACGGGATGCCCGCAGAAGCCGCAGCGATGTTCTCCAGAAGTTTGGCCTTAAGAACCCGCGTACCTTCGGGCGAGTGGGACAGGACTGTTGTTGCCAGTTATCCCAAAGAAGACATCCTCTTGAGCGGTTGGCTTTTGGGAGAAGACCAGATCGCAAGAAAAGCGGCCGTTGTGGATGTGAAACATAAGAAAGGACACATCATCCTCATCGGATTCCGGTGCCAACACCGTGCCCAATCCCACGGCACATACAAATTCTTGCTGAACACCCTCCTCTACCCCCAAACTGATTAAACAAATAGGGGTCAGGCACCTCCTCCAGGGGTAATTTAAATTGGGACCTGGCACCGATTTTCTCTACCTCTGGAAATAGGTGCCTGACCCCCATTTTCTCAAGGCGTGTTTTGAAATACAGAAAATTTAAGCTATAATAAGTTTCGAATATTGTAATTATATATTTTTTTAATGTGAATTATTCACAGATCGATTTTATGAATAAGTCAGGCTGGAGAGATGAAAAATAAAGACTTCTACAACATCCATTCTGACGTGTGCAAGACCCTTGCAAACCCAAAGAGACAGGAAATATTGGATACCCTCAGGGAAAAAGAGATGACAGTCAACGAGATCGTCGGGAAAACGGGGATTTCTCAGGCTAATCTCTCACAGCATCTAGCCATCTTAAGGACCAAGGGGATCGTCACCACACGCCGGGATGGGATCAATGTGTACTACTCCATCGCCAACCCAAAGATCATTCAGGCTTTTGACCTCATCAGCCAAGTACTCGATGAATCGCTCGTCAACCAGACAAAAACTGTCAAAGATGCCATGAACACGAAGGAATAGCCCTTTTATCGAAAATAATCGATCAGATGGAGTGTAGTCTTAGTCTAAAAAACTTACTCGCCTATGATTTTTACCAGCACCCTTTTCGGCCGGCGTCCATCGAACTCGCCATAAAAAATCTGTTCCCATGGGCCAAAATCCAACCGGCCGTTTGTGATGGCCACCACCACTTCTCTTCCCATGATCGTACGTTTCAGATGAGCGTCCGCATTATCTTCGCCGGTCCTGTTGTGCAAATATTGAGAGACAGGTTCATGCGGAGCAAGCCCCTCTAAAAATACCTCAAAATCCTGGTGCAGTCCACTTTCATCGTCATTGATAAAAACACTCGCCGTGATGTGCATAGCGTTGACAAGACACAGCCCCTCCTTAACGCCGCTTTTTTCAACGAGTGTCTGAATTTCTGGGGTGATGTTTAGGAGATCGCGCCTTTTCGGCACATGAAATGTCAAATACTCGGTCAGGGATTTCATGGCTTTTTCTTCAGGGATATCCTCATCCCGCCTCCACCCATTATCAGCAGGATCAACGATTGAATCAATGTCCTCCACTGGATCTGATCAGCAAGAAAAATCGAATGGATGAAGAAATAAAGTCCAAAAGCGGCAAGCACACAATAGATCCCCATCATAATCTTCCATGCCCTGCGGTTCGTTGTGGATGTATCCTCCGCAAAGAATTTATTGTAGAGCAACATACCTACAAGACAAACAAGGCCTAACACAGCAAATATCAACCAGAAAACTTTGATCTTCCAGAGCACATACGGTTCGAGTGCAACGCCAGCGGCTACTTTTTCAGGATCCGGTGCCAGCGGTATAAGCATCCTCTCATAAAGGATCGCTCCCAAATTACTGCCGAACAGGCTTCCGAATACGCCATAAAGGAAGGCATACCCCATGTATGTGGCCACATTATCTTTGGGTGCCACATGCCCCACATAACTGTAGTACTTGGGATGGGCGGTCATTTCGCCGATCGAGAATACGGCAATCCCAACAATAAACATCCACGGCGAATTTGTAAAAGCCAAGACGATAAACCCACAGGCTCCGAAGACAATTCCTGCGGACATAACAGGAAGGGCTTTCATGTTTTTTGTGATCCGGCTGATCAATAAAACAAGAAGTATAATTGTCCCTGCATTAATAACCGTGACAAATTCGGCATCAAACTCAAATATCCGTAATATCGGGACCTTTTTCATGAACGCTGTTACAGGAGTCCGATTTATAAAATCACGCAGATACCAGAGAATAGACCCGAACATCTGGAAGTAGAGAATCCAAAAACAAGAATAAACCAGGATCATAAGCATGAAGCGCGAGTCGCTCAACACCAGCATGGCATCGTTCAGCACCTGGTTGATGGGTTTGGACTTAGCTTCTTCCGGCTTTTCCGGTTCCTTATAAACGAATATCGTTGGCAGCAACATCAAGAAACACCAACTGGCCGAAGAAAAGAACACATAACGCCAGTCGAATCCTTTGATCCAACTGACCCACAAAGGTGCAACAAAAGCACCTAAGTTTATACACCAATAATAGACGCCAAAACCGAATCCACTGGTTTCTTTGGTTGTGGTCCTTGCCACAGTGCCCGTAATGATCGGCTTGAATAATCCGCTTCCTGTGGCCATGATCAGGAGGAAGAGGAATATCAATCCATAAGCCGTCACATTCCCGGCGGCAAAATATCCGACAGACAGCAAAGAAAAAGCCACCAGCAGCATTCTTCGGTAGCCCATCCTCTCTGCAAGGGCACCTCCCAAAATAGGCACTATGTATGTCAATGCGTAAACGAATCCCTGGAGAAATCCCACAGCCTGATTTCGAAAGCCCAGAACATCAACAAGGTATACGGCTAAGACGGCATTCAGTCCGT
>JASFPP010000228.1:0-6074 GCA_050115915.1 Candidatus Aminicenantota bacterium | reverse complement strand
GATCAATTTTTTTCGGCATATAAACCTCCCATCTAATACATTATACAGATAAAATGTCCGTAGAAAAACAGATTAGGCCTCATTGTATGCTCACTTCAATTTGACACCCTCCTTTTTCCTTGATATCCTTTTTCCAGTTCAATCAAAGGGGAAAATCATGGCAATAACATGCCCCAAATGTCAGCATGAGAATCCTGACGATACCATCTATTGCGGCAAGTGTGCGACATCACTCCCTTCATCAGAGGAGATCGATGTTACTGAAACCATCATAGCACCCAAAGAGGAACTCACCCGGGGAACCACACTAGCCAGTAGATATGAGATCATCGAAGAATTGGGTAAAGGCGGGATGGGAAGAGTCTACAGAGTTGAAGACACAAAACTCAAACAAGAGGTTGCCCTCAAGCTTATCAAGCCTGAAATCGCACAAGATAAAAAGACTATCGAACGCTTCAGGAATGAACTAAAGATCGCCAGAGACATCCGTCATAAGAATGTCTGCGGGATGTATGATCTGGGTGAGGAGCAGGGATCCCATTATATAACGATGGAATATGTCGCAGGCGAAGATTTAAAGGGGATGATAAGGATGATGGGGCAGCTAGGCACAGGGAAAGCGCTCTCTATTGCCAAGCAGGTTTGCGAAGGACTGGAAGAAGCCCACAGGTTGGGTGTTGTCCACAGAGACCTAAAACCAAGCAACATCATGATCGATAAAAATGGGAATGCAAGAATCATGGATTTTGGCATAGCCCGTTCACTCGAGTCAAAAGGCATTACAGGTGTTGGTGTGATGATAGGCACGCCTGAATATATGTCTCCAGAGCAGGTTGAAGGAAAGGACGTCGACAGGCGTTCAGATGTATATTCCCTAGGTGTGATCCTGTATGAGATGGTGACCGGAAGAGTCCCATTCGAGGGAGATACGCCATTTACGATCGGAGTAAAGCATAAGAGTGAAATACCGAGAGATCCCAAAGAATGGAATGCTCAGATTCCAGAAGATCTCAGCCGTGTAATAATGAGATGTTTGGAAAAGGATAAAGAGAAAAGATACCAAAGTGCGGGGGAAGTGCGATCAAGTCTCGAGGATATTGAAAGAGGCATCCCCACAACAGAGAGAGTCGTTCCCGAGCGAAAGCCACTCACATCCAGAGAGATTACCGTTACTTTGGGTATGAAAAAGCTTCTTATTCCCGTGCTGGCTATCATTGCACTAGCTGTAGTCGCCATAGTTATATGGAGGCTTCTGCCCTCTGAGGAAAGTTTACTTATCCCCCAGGACAAGCCCTCTCTGGCTGTGATGTATTTCAAGAATAACACTGGCGATACGAATTATGACCACTGGAGATCTGCCCTTTCGGATCTTCTGATCTCGGATCTGGCCCAATCAAAATACATCCACGTGATGGGCGGAGATAAGCTTTACAATATGCTGGAACAGCTGGACCTTTTGGAGGCGGATAATTATTCTTCTGCAGATTTAAAAAGGGTCGCTTCACGAGGAGGGGTTAACCACATCCTGCTCGGAAACCTGACAAAAGCTGGAGACAACTTTCGGATCAATATTACACTTCAGGAAGCAGATACCGGAGAGCTGATAGGCACGGAGTCGGTCGATGGGATCGGCGAGGCAAGTATCATATCCATGGTTGATGAGCTGACAACGAAAATAAAGAGAGATTTCAAGCTTTCTGATGTCCAGATAGAAAGTGACATCGATAGGCACATCGGAGAGGTAACAACAAAGTCATCTGAAGCATATAAGTACTATCATGAAGGGATGAGATTCGATATAAAAGGGGATTATCCCAAAGTTATCGAATACATGGAAAAAGCTGTTGCTGTGGACCCAGAGTTTGCATCAGCCTACCATGCGATGTCATGGGCTTATGGGAATCAAGGCTATCGTTCTGAGGAAAAGAAATTTTTGAAAAAGGCAATGGACCTGAGTGATAGACTCTCTGATAGGGAAAAGTACGCTATCCAAGGAGCCTATTATTTTAACCTATCGGAAAAAACCTATGACAAGGCTATTGAGGCGTACGAAAAGTTATTAGAGCTTTATCCAGACGATTTGTCCGGTAACAATCATCTCGGCATCTTGTATAGTTGGATTGGAGAATGGGATAAGGCCATAGAGAGCTATGAGAATTGCATTAAGTATGGTGGAAAAGATATTGTTTTTTATTTAAATCTTGCAGGGCAATATAGAATTAAGGGCTTATTTGATACAGCAAGACAGGTTCTCGAGCAGTATTTAGATAATGTTTCAGACAACGCGTTTGTCCGCGAGGATTTAGCTCTCAATTATCTCTTTCAAGGGAAATATGAGCTAGCTCTGGCTGAAGTGGACAAAGCTCTTTCACTAGATCCCGATCATTGGCGGACGATCAGGAGAAAAGGAGACGTTTTCCTTTACATGGGAGATTTGAAGAAAGCAGAAGAGGAATACACAAAGCTTCACGAGAGAAAAGAGCCGAATGTCTATGCTTGGGGTTTGCAGAGATTAAGCGGTTTGTATTTACTTCAAGGGAAATTCAATGACGCCAGGAAGGTCGCGCAGGAAGGGCTTGAACTATCGGAAAGGCTCGGTCAGCATTCTTGGATAAGAGCGACTAGGAGTGAATTGTCTTATGTGGAATGGAGGCTGGGCAATTATGACCAAGCTTTAGAGTTATTAGAAAAAAACTGGAAAAGTGCTGTTGAAGATGAACATTTTAGTGCCCAGAGAGGTGCTTTATTAGGCATAGGGCTTACGTATCTTAAGATGAAATCGATGAATGAGGCTCAAAAAACAGCAGATGAACTGAAGACGATGATCGAACAAGCGATGAATAAGAAACTAATAAGAAATTATTATACCTTGATGGGGATGATAGAGCTGGAAAAAAGCAATTATTCCAAAGCCATTGAATTTTATAAGAAGGCGGCACCTCTCTTATCTGTAACCTCCAGCTCACATCTGTCGCTTGCTTACCAAGCGGGATTGGCTTACTACGAGGCGGGAGGTTTAGCCAGCGCTCGTCAAGAATACGAAAGAGCGGTTTCTCTTACAACTGGGAGGCAAGACTTTGGCGATTTATACTCTAAAAGCTTTTACATGCTCGGCAAAATCTACGAACAGCAAGGAGACACTGCCAAAGCTATTGAACATTACGAGAAATTCCTCGACCTTTGGAAGGACGCTGACCCGGGGATAATTGAGGTGGAGGACGCGGGGGAGAGGCTCTCTAGCCTTAAGACCCAATAGCCATAACTCCAATTCAATCCCATTCAATTTGACACCTTATGCGTTCCTTGGTATATTTTTTTCATTACAACCGAAGGGGAAGATAATGCCAATTACATGCTCCAACTGTCGTTCCGAAAATCCCGAGACTGTTAAGTTCTGCGGAGAATGTGGGACCAAATTAATCACATCCCCGGAAATATCGATGACAGAAACGATTCAGTTTCCTAAAGATTTTCTCCCAGAGGGATCCATGTTCGCAAAAAAATATCAGATCACAAAATCCCTTGGAAGAGGAGGAATGGGTGTTGTCTATCAAGCCAAGGATACAAAACTCAAGCGGACAGTGGCCCTCAAATTCCTTCCCCATGAACTGATCGCTGAGCCCGATGTCCGAGAACGATTCATCCAAGAGGCCCGTGCTGCTGCAGCCCTCGATCACACAAACATCTGTACCGTCTATGAGGTGGACGAATTCGAAGGGCAGAACTACATTGCCATGGCCTATATAGAGGGAGAAAACCTTAAAAACAGGCTTGAATCCGGTCCCATGAGTGTCAATGAGGCTTCGAACATTGTCTCCCAAGTTGCCGAAGGCCTTCAGGAAGCCCACGATAAAGGCATCGTCCATCGTGATATCAAAGCCGGGAACATCATGCTCTCTGATAAAGGAAAGGCCAAAATCGTCGATTTTGGCGTGGCCAAACTGGCCGGCTATTCTGGACTCACCAAAGCCGGGTCCACTTTTGGAACTGTAGCCTTCATGTCTCCTGAACAGGCCCGTGGAGAGGAGGTCGATCAAAGGACAGATATCTGGTCCTTGGGCGTTTTGCTCTACGAGATGCTCACTGGGGAATTGCCTTTTCAAGGAGAGAATGAAGCTGCCATCATCTACAGCCTTCTGAACGAAGAGCCCAAAGCTATTCAGCAATTCCGGTCTGATGTTCCCGACGATATGACCGAACTTGTGTCACACCTCCTCCAGAAAGACCGGTCCAACCGCATCTCTTCTGCAAAAGAGATCATCACACGATTGAAAGAAAAAACTCCTAAAAAAGCTGTCACGGACCTAAAAAAATCAGTGGCTGTTCTCTATTTCGAAAACATGAGCTCGGACAAAGAGAACGAGTACTTTTGTGCGGGAATGACAGAAGACCTCATCACCGACCTCTCCAAGATTCAACAACTCAGAGTGATCCCTCGCTCGGATGTCCTGCTTTTCCGCAACAAAGAGGTCAACTCTCGCGAGATAGGGGAGGCGCTCAAGGTCCAATATATCCTGGAAGGAAGCGTTCGCAAAGGAGGAAACAAGATCCGCATTACTGCCCAGTTGGTCGATGTCAAGAGCGGCTATCATGTTTGGGCCGAGCGCTACGACCGATTGCCAGAGGATATTTTTGAGATCCAGATGGAGGTGTCAGAAAAAATCGCCGACGCTCTAAAAGTTTCGCTCACAGAATCGGAAAAACGATCCCTCGCTCAAAAACCGACGTACGACCTGCGCGCGTATGATTTCTACATGCGCGGCAGTGAATTCTTGTTGGGAAAAGGACAGACAGATAATAATAAAGCCATACAGATGTTCGAGCACGCCCTTTCTATAGATCCCGACTTCTCTCTGGCTTACGTGGGTCTTGCCGAAGCGTATTCGTACAACTATGCCCTCTATAGCGGCGACCGTGTGTGGCTCGAGAAAATGATGGAAATGAATGAAAAGGCCCTCCAATTGGATCCGAATTTGATCGAAGCACAATTTGGCCTGGGAATGGTTCACTTCCATCAAAAACGATATAAAGAAAGCAAAAAAAGCTTTGAAAAGGTTATCCGAGTAAAGACCGATATGTATCCGGCATATTATTGGTTAGGCATTACTTTGGAGCTCCTCGGGGATTATGATGGAGCTGTCAAGTGCTTCGAGACAGGTGTGAAGATCAAGCCCTACAGCGAGGAGCCATGGCATTGGCTGGATCAGATTCATCGGAGACACGGCCAAGAAAATGCTGCAGAGAGGGCGACTAAAAAAGTCATCAAGCTCGGTGAGGGTAAAACCGAGGTCAATCCTGAAGATGCCATCACGTTGAGCCGGATGGCCATCTCTTATGCAAATATTGGCGAAAACGAGAAAGCTCTTAACGCGGCTAATAAAGTTATGGAGATCGACCCCACCGATGGTGTCATTCTCTACAATTGCACATGTGCGTACTCCTGCCTGGGGAAGAAAAAAGAGGCGTTCACATGCCTCAAAAAGGCACTCGAGCGTGGTGTTGTGAACATGCTCGATTGGATCGAACAGATCGATCCTTATGTCGATTCCATCCGTAAAGATCCCGAATTCCAGAAGATACTCACTGAATACAGCGAAAAAAGAAAATAGTCTCAGCGGAAAATGATAAAATATCCTTTTTATTGATCAAAGAACGGAAACAAAATCTTCAAATTCTTTTCAGAAAGAGAAGATCCATATTCCGAATTCTCGAAAGCTTCAGCATAACGAATTTTGGATCCCTTTTCCTCACCGTACAATTCGATAAGCTTCTCTCTGTATTTATCGGCGATCATTTGATCGTTCCGTTTACGTCTCTCTCCAAGCCAGGCGCGCCGCTCGGAATCGTTTTTAGGGACTTCATCCAGAGCGCCCCTGTTAAATGGGAGCCACTCATACATTTGGGATTCGTGGCAATGATACATATCCATCTTCTTTTCGATGACATCGTCGAGCCCCACAACGACATCCGGCTTAAAGGGTAAAGGTTTGGTGAACCGGTCGCTCATGTACATGATGACCGGGTTTTTGTCGAGATGCGGTGTTCCTGCCACGATATTGGGCACGGTGATCATA
>JASFPP010000227.1:0-6075 GCA_050115915.1 Candidatus Aminicenantota bacterium | reverse complement strand
GACCAAATATTGACTACTTTTTTTCTCTATGGACACAAAAAATGCAAATTTGATAACACAAAGCCAGAATTTACGGCAAATCCTTCAATCCCGCCAGCCTCTCCCTCGCATCTTCCACCTCAGCTATCCCTGGGTCAGCATCCTTCCACAGGTCGAGGAATTTCTCGTATTGCTCTATTACTTCTCCTCCTCGATCCAGAGATATTCCATGAACCAGGTAGGATCGAAATAATCTTCCAGGCCCCGGACTCTTTTGTGAGCAATAAGGACATGGGTTTCCGGGAAAAGAATGGTCATCGGAAAATCAGCCTCATATATGGGATCGATTTCTTTAAATATCATCATTCTTTTCTCCAGATCCGGTTCATTTCGAGCTTGATTGAGCAGTTTGGTCATCTCCGCATTTTCATAGCCTATGGGCGAATTTTCACCCAAGATGCTTAACTGGCCGGAAAAAGTGATGGGCGAGTTTTGGAATTTACCAAAAACAGCCTCAAAATCTCCCGATCGAAAGGGTGTTCTCCCTGTTCCCTGTAACTCCTGTATTTCCATGCGAATTCCTACCCGCTTTAACTGGTCTTGAACAAAGATGGCTGCCTTATCCAGGTCCAATCCGATGCTTCTGTCGACAATGGCTGTGAAGCGAAATTCCTGCTGGTCCTTCTCCCGCACACCATTGCCGTCCTGGTCCTGCCATCCCGCATCCTCCAAAAGCTGTTCAGCTCTTTGAGGATCATAGGGCAGAGGCTCTGGGAGGTCATCATTATAGTGCTGGAAGGTTGTTGATATCCCATCAAACAGAGCCGTGTCATCAGGATAGTAGAGCAGCCGTGCCAGCTCCCGCCTGTTAATGGCCATGGTTAATGCTTTCCGGATGGATGGTTCCTGGAAAAGGGGATTACGAAGATTCCAGAATATGGTCCCTACATACCAGGTTCGTTTGTAATGGACCCGGAAGCGGGGATCATCGTGCAGTTTGGGAACATCGGAAAGGTCAGTCTGGATGACATCCACATTCCCGCTCAGAAGCTCAGCTATGGGGGTTCCCCCGCCGAACTTGAGCACGACTTTCTGGATCCTTGGTTTTTCCTTATAGTAATCCGGGTTGGCTTCCAGCTCTATAATGGTTTTGGGGATATGCCGGACATAACGATAAGGGCCGTTCCCCACGGGCTGTGTCCAGAATTCCCATTTCCAGAATTCCTTGGGATCGAGATCTTTCAGGAGATGTTTCGGCCAGTAAACTTGCCAGAAATCAAGAGCATATTTGCTGGGCTTTTTGTATGTCAGGGTGATGGTGAAATCGTCGATAACATCAACCGAACCGATGGGAAGGCCAGCGTAGAACATAACGTCAGGATGCTTCCAGAGATCTATCGTGAACTTGATATCATGCGCTGTGGTAGGCACTCCGTCATGCCATTTGATATTTTTGTGCAGGTAGAAAGTCCAGGTCCTGTAATCAGGGGAGTGCTCCCATCGTTCCGCCAGGGACGGCTTTGGTTCTGCATGAGAATATTCCACCAAGGGGAGAAATACGAGAAAGCGGGGTGGGCTGTCGTAAAAGGGCCCCAATATTCTTTCATCTCCGATAGAGAGCACGGTGATTTTTGACTCCTCGCCGGACAACCTCCCCTTTTTTTGCGAGCAATTAATCGATAAAAAGAGCAACATGCTAATGCAGGTTAAAATCAGAATTTTGTTCCTCATTTTACTCTTCCTCGATCCAGAGGTCCTCCATGAAACGGATCGGATTACCCCGAAAAGGGCTTTTTAATCCCTTAATGTTAGATTTTACGACATAGTACTGAATACTCGGAGATAGAAAGGTTAACGGCAGATCTTCCTTAATAATGGGCATGATGTTGCGGTATAACTTATCGACTTCATCCCAATTAGGCAATAATTCCTTTCTTCTAAAGATAGAGTTTATGAATTCGAGGACTTCCTGGCGTCTGTAACCAATTGGGGAATTTTCTCCGAAATACTTTAGATAACCGTGCAAACTGCCCCCAATTCCGTTTCTAAATTCAGAAAAAGCCGCGTCACATTGTCCGGTTCGCAATCTGTTCCTGGCTACATTCACATCAAGCATTTGTATCTCCATCCGAATGCCGATGCGTCCGAGACATTGCTGTACATAGATAGCCGCTTGTTCCAGAACATTTCCGCTCTCAACAATTGCTGTGAAGTTAAAATCTTTTCCATCCCTTTCCCGCACTCCATTGCCGCTTGTATCCTGCCATCCGGCTTCGGCAAGCAGTTTTTTGGCCTGGGCAGGGTCATAAGGAAGCGGCTCCATCATATCACTTTTTCGGAACTGTCTTGCTGAAAAGATTACATCAAAAATGGGGATGTCGTCAGGATAGTTTATTACCTTCGCCAGTTCCCGCCGATCGATACTCAAGGTTATGGCTTTACGGATTATTGCATCTTTAAATAGTGGATTATTCTGGTTCCAATAAATCGCATTGTGCCATTCATGCCCCATTTGATAATACGTGCGAAAATCAGGATTGTCTTTTAACTTATACACATCTATCGGATTGACATTTGTGATTACATCTACATTTCCACTCAGAAGCTCATTCAGCATTCCGGCTTTACCAAATTTCAAAATAACTTGTTTGATTCGAGGTTCACCTCGATAGTAATCAGGATTTGATTCAAGTTCAATCATGATCTTAGGCACATGACGAACGTAGCGATACGGACCGTTCCCGACAGGTTGTTTCCAGAAATCCCAGTAATACCAATTTTGAGCATCCAGGTCATTCAGATGATGGCTTGGGTAAATCGCCATCCACCCATACCATGCATCAAGTCTGGCCTGTCGATTCAAATGAAAATGAAGCGAGAAATCGTCAAGAACTGTGATTGACTCATATATTTTGGCTTCCCACGCAACGGGGGGCTTGGTCTGTAACTCCACGCTGTATTTGATATCAGAAGCCGTTACTGGAACGCCGTCATGCCAGAAGACATCTTTACGGACATAAAGAGTCCAGTCCCGATAATCCGGAGAATGTTCCCACCGTTCTGCCAAACAGCCATGAAGACCTTGCTCATCCCATTTGCCCAGCGGCAGGTATATGAGCGTCGCGGTATCCATAACTCCTAGGGGACCCAGTGACCATTCATCTCCGCCATGAAATACCGTAATTTTTGATTCTTCAGGGACCTCTTCAACCGGTTGCTGACACCCGAAAGCAAAGCATAGCATGAGGATCAAAGAAAAAATGGAGATTTGAAGGAATGATTTTCTCATTTACCCCTTCCTTTATGGATTTGAAGAAGAACTTCTTCTGTATAGCACTTGGCAATGTTACTGTCAAATTGTCAAAATACAGACCTCTCCCCTATTTCAAATTGTCACAGATTGTCACAGAAAATGCTTAAAATCGCCTACGTTTGCGTACGGTTGCTTAAACGAAAAAGTAAGAGATTACCCCTGTTGGAAGTGATTACCCCTGGTGCCGCTCAATTCTCCTCCAATGGTTCCGGAGACCTCCAGGGTGCGAGAGTACTATACCCTATTCCTGGGGTAGAAGGCGTTTTT
The DNA here is from genome assembly GCA_050115915.1 of Candidatus Aminicenantota bacterium. Lineage (GTDB taxonomy): Bacteria > Acidobacteriota > Aminicenantia > Aminicenantales > Aminicenantaceae > WTAW01. Next base: position 2,516 of record JASFPP010000227.1, on the reverse strand, counting down.
AACTTTAGCACCGTTAGTCAAAAGTAGGCATTTTTAAGCAAATTTGGCCCGTATTTGGCCCGCGTTTTTTGAGTGCAGTACGGGCCTTTGTGTATTAGGCACTACAAAAGTGACACAGGGAGAGGTATATCTGATTAAGATTATTAAGATTTGACTCTTTTCCCACAAATTTATATGCTATGCTCAGCAACGAAGGGGATGATGACAACGCAGTGTCCTAAATGCAAAGCAGAGAATCCCGTCGAGTCCAAATTCTGCAATGAGTGTGGGACTCAGATCACAGGGCCAGAAGAGGCTGTTGTCATCACTCAAACTATAGAAGCACCCAGTGAAGAACTAACCACAGGCTCAACTTTTGCCGGACGATACCAGATTATTGAAGAACTGGGCAAAGGTGGTATGGGTAGAGTCTACAAAGCTACTGATACAAAGATTAACGAGAAGGTCGCCCTAAAACTTATTAAGCCAGAGATAGCATCTGATAAAAAGACTCTAGAGCGGTTTGGCAATGAATTGAGGATTGCTAGAAAGATTGTCCATAAGAATGTAGGGCGGATGTATGACATCAATGAAGAAAAAGGAACTCATTACATCACAATGGAATACGTACCAGGTGAAGACCTAAAAAGCTTTATTAGAAGGTCAAGACGATTAGATATAGGTACGGCAATTACTATAGCCAAACAAGTCTGTGAGGGATTGTCAGAAGCCCATAAAACAGGAGTTATCCATAGGGACTTAAAACCTAGCAATATCATGATAGACAGAGAGGGCAATGTTCGGATTATGGACTTTGGCATTGCTCGGTCATTGAAAGAAAAGGGCATAACGGGTGCAGGAGTGATGATAGGGACACCAGACTACATGTCGCCAGAACAAGCAGAAGCAAAGGAAGTAGACCTGAGGTCTGATATTTATTCACTCGGTGTGATTCTATATGAGATGGTAACAGGAAGAGTTCCGTTTGAGGGAGATACAGCACTAAGCCTAGCAATGAAGCATAAGAGCGAAGCTCCTAAAGACCCGAAAGAATACAATGCTCAGATTCCTGATGACTTGAGCCATTTAATACTGAAGTGTCTGGAAAAGGATAAGGATGACAGGTTCCAAAGTGCAGGAGAAATACAGTCAGAGCTTGAGAATATTGAGAAGGGCATCCCTACTACGGATAGAGAAATACCCAAGAGAAGGCCTCTTACATCGAAAGAGATCACAGTAACATTTGGTTTGAAGAAGCTGTTGGTACCTGCTTTGGTCTTTACGGGCATTGTGATTGTCGGAATAATAATCTGGCAGCTTATGCTAAAAAAAGAAGTTATCCCTCCTCCTTCAGAACCAGTTAAACCCTCTGTTGCGGTGCTTCCCTTTGATGATTTAAGCCCGCAAAAGGATCAGGAATACCTTTGCGACGGATTTGCCGATGAGCTAATAAACAGGCTAATAAAAATTGAAGGTCTAAAGGTTCCAGCTCGGACTTCATCTTTTTCATTCAAGGGGAAAGGATTAAGTATTCAAGAGATTGGGAAAATACTTAAAGTTGAGAATATCCTGGAAGGGAGTATTCGAAAAGCAGAAAATAAGCTGCGTATCACAGTTCAACTCATCAAAATCACAGATGGTTATCCCACTTGGTCTGAGAGATATGAGAGGGATGATACAGACATTTTTGCATTACAGGATGCAATATCACTGGCGATTGTTGATAATCTAAGGATAAAACTTTTGGGGGAGGAAAAGGCGAAATTTGAAAAACGTTACACTCAGAATCCTGAGGCCTATGATTTATATTTGCAGGGTCGTTTTTTCTGGTGGAAAAGAACAGAAGAGGGATTAAATAGGGCTCTGGAGTATTTCGCAAAGGCGATAGAAAAAGATCCCGATTATGCCCTAGCTCATGTAGGGCTGGCTGACACTTATACAATGCTTAATGCCTATGGTATGGTTTCTACACAGGAAGTTTTGCAAAAAATTAAAGCAGAAGCGAAAAAAGCACTAAAAATCGATGACAAACTTGCTGAAGTGCATACAACATTAGGAAATATTAGGATGTTTTATGATTGGGATTGGGACGGTGCCAGGGAAGAATATGAGTTAGCCCTTGGACTCAATCCCAATTATTTATGGGCCCATTCACAATATGCGGACTTATTGTGGCAAACTGGTCAATTTGATGAGGCTTTCGAAAAAATAGAGCGATGGTATGAACGTGACCCTTTTAATGTTATTGTGAATTATCAAATTGGATATGTAAATTTTTTTGCTCGCCGTTATCAAAAAGCTGAAGAAACGTTAAAAAAAGTGATCACAATGGATCCAACTTTCTACTATGCAAATACTTATCTAGGAAAAGTATACTTACAACAGTCACGATATGATGAGGCATTGGCGGAGTTTCAAAAAGTAATAAATAATACAAAAGGACCTCTATCTGAAGGACATTACTATAATTGTGTTGTTTTTGCGAAGATGGGAAAGGAAGAAGAAGCAAAGAAGAAGCTCGAGGAGCTGTTTGAGCT
>JASFPP010000226.1:0-6116 GCA_050115915.1 Candidatus Aminicenantota bacterium | reverse complement strand
AGATTCAAACACTTCATAATTCAGCAAGATGACCATTTCCTGACAGTTTTACGTTATGTCGAACGAAATCCTGTCCGTGCCAACCTTGTCCCATCCGCAAAAGATTGGCCATGGTCAAGCTTCAGAGAAAGGATGAAGAAAACATTAGATTCAATAATCGATATTCCGCCTGTTGACTTGCCAAATGATTGGGCTGAGTTTGTGGATCAGCCTTTAACAGAAAAAGAATTGGAGAGCATTCGGTATTCAGTAAATCGCCAAGTCCCTTTTGGCAGTAAAAGGTGGAAGAAAAAGATAAGCAAAGAATTGGGATTGGAGAAAACGCTTAAACCAAAAGGCCGCCCAAAAGGAGAAAAAAGTGAAGAGGGAAAAAATAGGTGCCAGGTCCACATTTAACTTACCTCTGGAAATAGGTGCCTGACCCCCCTTTTATTATCAGACGAGGTTCATTCCGATTTCGATGGCTTTTTCGTTGAGCGGGATCAAATGATGATGGCGCTCGGGAAGTGTCTCATTGAGGGCGATCATCAATGATTCTTTTTTCACAATATTATTAATTTTAGTGAGAGCACCCAGGAGCAGCATATTCATCACCTTGACATTTTTGAGTTCGTGTGTGGCCTTATCGACTGCTGGAATGGGATATAAATCGATGTCGGACCGCGTGGGTGGCGTTTTGATATTGGTGCTCTCCCATATGAGAAATCCACCTCCCTTGACACGGGATTCGAATTTTCGGAGTGATGGCTGATTGAGCACTACTGCCACATCGTATTCGCTGACGATAGGGGAGGAGATGGGCTGATCGCTGATGTTTACGATGCAGTTTGCCGTGCCGCCTCTCATTTCTGGGCCATAGGATGGCATCCAGCTGACTTCTTTTCCTTCTTTCATGGCTGCATAGGCCAGGAGCGTTCCCATCGACAAGACACCCTGGCCGCCAAATCCTGCGAAGATCATTTCCTGAAGCATTCTTTACTTCCTCCTATACTGCGAGAGTAAAAAACCAAAATAGGTGCCAGGTCCACTTTTTTTTCACCCCTGGAAATAGGTGCCTGACCCCAAATTTTCAATTTTTTTCACTTCAACATCACCTGTTTTTTGGTGGTTCTTTAAAAACGCCGAGCGGGTAATACGGGAGCACGTGCTCCTCCAACCATTTCAGCGATTCTTCCGGCGTACATTTCCATCCCGACGGACAATTGGATGCCACCTCAATAAATGACGTGCCCAATCCCTCCATCTGATACTCGAACGACTTCTTGATCGCCCTCTTCGCCTTCCTCGTATTTGCGGGCGTGTTACAGCTCACTCTTTCCACATACGCAACCCTCTCGAACGTCGCCACAATCTCCGCCATCTTCATTGGCATCCCTGCCGTCGTCACATCCCGTCCGTAAGGACTCGTGCTCGTCTTCTGCCCCCCAAGCGTCGTGGGCGCCATCTGTCCTCCAGTCATCCCATAAATACCATTGTTGATGAAGATGAACGTGAAATTTTCGCCCCTGTTACATGCATGCAAAGTCTCCGCCGTTCCAATCGCTGCCAAATCACCATCACCCTGATAGGAAAAGACGATCTTATCTGGAAGGATCCGCTTGATTCCTGTCGCAACCGCGGCCGCCCTTCCATGGGCCGCCTCCTGCATATCGATGTCCATGTAATGATAGGCAAACACCGAACATCCCACCGGACATACACCAATGATCTTATCCTGAATATCCATCTCGACCACAAGCTCCATCATCAATTTATGTATGGTCGAATGGAAACATCCCGGACAGTAATGCATCCTCGTCTCTGTCAGTGCAGCCGGTTTTTCATATATGAGCTCGAATCCTTCTTTCATGATCGCTCTCCTTTGAATCTACTTAAGCAATACTCCTAAAATAGGTGCCAGGTCCACTTTTTTTTCACCCCTGGAAATAGGTGCCTGACCCCAGTTTTTCATTACATATGCTCCTTGATGGCGTTGAAGACCTCCTGCGGTGTCGGCACAATGCCGCCCAACCTGCCAAAAAAATGGACGGGTTTTTTCCCACACACCGACAGCTTCACATCCTCCACCATCTGTCCGGCATTCATCTCGATAGAGATGAAGAATTTCACGTGCTCCCTCCCTGCAATCGCCTCCATCTGCGGCACTGGAAAAGGCCACAGCGTGATCGGTCGGAAAAGCCCCATCTTCAGGCCTTCTGCCCTTCCTATATCCACTGCCCTCTTCACGATACGAGAGCACAGCCCAAACGCCGCCACGACAATCTCTGCATCCTCCATCATATACTCTTCATATCGCACTTCATTTTCGATGATCGCCTTGAACTTCTCCTGGAGCCTTAAGTTGACCACTTCCATATCTTCGGACTTGATGTACAGAGACGTCAAAATATTCCGCTCCCTATCCTTTGTCTTTCCCGTCGTTGCCCACGGCTTGTTCGGCGTGTACTTTCTTGGATCCGGCAGCGTCAGCTTCTCCATCATCTGACCTGTCGCTCCATCCGAGAGCAACATCACAGGGCTTCTGTACTTATCCGCCAGCTCGAACGCCAACATTGTATGGTCCGCCATCTCCTGCACGGAGTTCGGCCCCAACACAATCAGATGATAATCGCCGTGGCCGCCCCCCTTGGTCGCCTGAAAATAATCACCCTGACTCGGCTGGATCGTTCCCAATCCCGGTCCCCCCCTGTTGATATTCGCGAACACAGCGGGGATCTGCGCACACACCAAATAGCTGATTCCCTCCTGCATCAGTGTAAATCCGGGAGAAGACGTTGTCGTCATCACTCTCCCCCCGGCCCCAGCCGCTCCATATATCATATTGACCGCCGCCACCTCACTCTCGGCCTGGATCAACGTGTAGTCATATTTGGGTTCCTCCTGTGCCAAATACTCGATCACCTCACTCTGAGGAGTTATTGGATATCCAAAATAGGCCTGCAGCCCTGCCCTGATCGCCGCCTCTGCCAGCGCCTCGTTTCCCTTCATCAAGCGTGTTTCACCCAATTTTGCCTCCGTCGGCGCCCCTCTCGAGAGCTCCTTCCGTCTCGCCTCCTCCTACCCTTGCGGAAGCCCCCTCAACACTAGCCCTGCTCCCTTCCTCCTCGGCGCCCTTTTCCGGCTCCTTCACAGGCTGTTTGAGCTCTCTATACACTGTAATCGCTGCATCCGGACAAATGACTGCACAGTTCATACACGCGATACACTTGTCTTGATCCACGACATAAGCGTAATGCAGACTGTAACTGTTTGTATCGGAAGTGTTCAGCGCCAGACACTCGTTCGGGCAATTCAAAACGCACAGGTTGCATCCCTTGCATCCCTCGATATCTATCTCGACATAACCCTTTTTCGGCATTTATTCCTCCCTCTACGACGTATTCTTCAAGCCTTCGTTATCCACCAAGCCTTCGTTATCTTCCATATCCTGCAATTCCTTAAATCCTTTCAAGCCCCTATAGTCCTGATGGCTTTTTTGACCAGGAGGATCACATAAGAAATCACCATTATGACCACAACAGCCAATCCCTGGAAAAAAACACTGATTCCCTCAAGAAAATTTTTGATTCCTGAACTCATGTGACTCATCGGATCAGCTTAATTTACTGACAAGGCTGCCTTCTGCGGTTTTCTCGATTTAGCACGCACATCAGATGCACACCAGATGTACATTAGATGAAGCAAGCTATTTCACTAAAAAATCTTGTCCTATAATCTCTTATTCTGGTCTATCCTAATCTTAACCTATCCAATACTCACAACTCAAACGACAGCACACGGTGGGAATGGCACTGGATATTGACTGCCGCCGGCATCGAGGCAATATGGCACGGAAAGGCCTCTACATGGACCGCCAACGATGTCACGCGACCTCCCAATCCCTGAGGGCCGATCCCCAGATTATTCACACGCTCGAGCAGCCGGATTTCCATATCTTTATAGAAGGGGTCGGCATTGTGGGATCCCAACGGCCGCCGTAGCAGCGCCTTTTTCGCCAGCAGTGCCGAATACTCGAAATTCCCGCCGACGCCCACACCCACAACCGTTGGCGGACAAGGATTCGAGCTCCCTATATCCACTGTCTCGACCACAAAATCTTCGATCCCTTTCTGACCGGCCGCTGGAGCGAACATCTTCACCCGACTCATGTTCTCTGCTCCGCCCCCCTTAGCGATAAATGTCATCTTGAAAATATCTCCGGGCACCAATTCCCAGTGGATATAGGCGGGCGTGTTGTCTCCGGTGTTCTTCCGACGGATGGGATCTTCGACGACCGACTTCCTCAGGTAGCCATCTTTGTATCCAGCTCTCACACCCTCTTCGATCGCTTCCCTTAGGCTTCCCATGCCGCCATCTTTTTTGAGTTTAACATCCTCACCGATCTCGACAAAAAAAACGGCCAATCCTGTATCCTGGCAGAGCCCTAATTTGTCGGTTTTTGCGATCTGGGCATTCTCGAGAATCTGATCCAAAACAGCCTTGGCCACAGGGGATTCTTCCTGTTCTTTCATGTCTTCGACGACTTTGATCACATCGTCTTGGAGGACGAAGTTGGCTTCTTGGACGATGTGCTTGATATTGTCGCGCACTTCAACAAAACTTACGGTTTTCATATAAGACCTCCTGGTGATAAAACTGTGTGAATATGAATGTTAACACGTATGGACATGAACTGAATAGTTTAGAACCGAAACCAATACCTGTCAAGTAAAACGACCAAAAATATGGCAGTCCCTAATTTTTGCGCCTTTTCTATGATAAATTTACCGAACTGAGAAAATCCTCCGCCCCGTTCGTCTATAAATCAGGAGGATAAGATGAACGAATTTTACGGTTTCGAAAATCTCGAGTGTTGGAAACAGGCCAAGGACCTCGCAGTGGATATTTTTAGGTTGCAGGATGATGGGAATTTCAGCGACGATTACGGCCTCTTAAGCGATATGAGGCAGTCGGCCACGTCTGTGGCATCGCTTATCGCAGGGGGGCGCGAAAGGGGAGGGGCGAGCGAATTCATCCGCTACTTAGCCAAAGCTAAATCGACGGCGGCCCTTTTGAGGACGCAGCTTATTATATCGCGGGAGATCGGCTATCTGGCCGAAGGGGATTATCTGGATTTTGAAGACAAGATCAATCGAATTACGGCCATGGTTGGTGGTCTTATCAAAGCCATCCGGAATAAGAGCAGGGGATCGGGGACTGGTTCTCGTAAAGGCACCGGCTCGGGAACAGATCCAGGCAGAGATTCAGGTGCCGGATCAGAGGCGGGTTTGGGGCTGAACTCGGGAGCGGGAACAGGTAAAAGCTCAAAATCGGGGACAGCAGGCTCAGGCTCTAGCAGGGATAAGATAAACACCGACAAATCAAAATCCGAGAGTTCAAGACCCATCTGAAAAAATGAGAAAATAGGAACACTTCTGCAGTCTGATATCCTTCCTTAGTGCTTGCTTGTGTTGCTTCTCGGCAGGCCTCCCCTCCAAAAATATCAAGAATTCTAATCCATGAAATAGCGACTTGCCTATTTCAATAGAGGACTTTATGGTAAAATAACCATGCCTAGGTAATATTGAGGACTTTCCTATAGAGAGGCGCCCAAAGTGACTGAAGAACGACGAAGAGAAGCACGGAAAAAAGAGGGAAATCGGGTCACCATCGAGACCGCTCTTCAAAATCGAGCCGACGACGATACAGCCCCCACAAAAAAAATCAGTTTTTCCATCACAGAGGATATATCTCTCAAGGGGATTAAGGTCATATCCGAAACATTTTTTCCTGTAGACACACTGTTGAAGATCGATCTCTCTCTGGCCGAGCTCCTTGAACCGCTCCGCCTGCAGGGTAAAGTCAAGTGGATCAGATCCCATGAAGGTGATCTCTATGAGATCGGGATCGAATTTATCGATGCCTCCCCTGAACAAATGAAAACCCTCGTCGATCATATGTACAAGTACGAAGAGGAGTTTTAAATTCAGGGCCAGTTTCTCTAACTGATTGATACAGGTCCCATTCCCGAACGGATCGATAACTGGAGGGGGACCGTTCGGGGAACGCTCCTTGCAAAAAATAGGTGCCAGGTCCACTTTTTTATCACCCCTGGAAATAGGTGCCTGACCCCTATT
>JASFPP010000225.1:0-6137 GCA_050115915.1 Candidatus Aminicenantota bacterium | reverse complement strand
ACTATCGGCTCTGTTGATGGCCGCACACTTCTCCAGAGTCAACAATGATTGGCTGGCCATCTTCTGCTTAACATTACCGGCTGTTCTCTTCATAAAAAAATTATGGGTCAAAAGGGTTTACCAGATCCTGCTCATTATGGGCTGCCTGGTCTGGATCGAACGCACGGTGGTTCTCGTTCGAATGCGCCAGGAAGCTGGTGAGGAGTGGATAAGACTGGCTATCATTCTAATCGCTGTTGCGCTCTTAACCTTGCTCACGTCTTTGTCCCTCGAAACAAAAAAAGCCAGGCAGAGATATGAGAGAATAGATACATCCGTCGGTCCTATCATTTTTTCATTTCTCTTAACGGCCGCACTACTCGGTTTTGTCCAATGGAAAGTCAACACCCCCACCATGCTTCTTGCAGAAAGGTTCTTACCCGGCACAGGATGGGTGGAAATTCTCCTCCTGGCCTTTTATGCAGCCTGGATCACAGAGAAAATGCTCGACATCAAGAAGAGCCCTCCTCTAAGAATACGGATTTGGATGACCTTTTCAATTGTGTTTTTTGCCCAATTCATCCTTGGATTAGCTGGTTTAGAGAAATTTTTAATGACGGGCGAACTCCACCTCCCCATACCCGCTGTCATCCTCGGAGGTCCTTTATACAGAGCTGAGGGTTTCTTTATGCTTATCCTCTTTGTGGGGACCGTTCTCTTTGTTGGATCTGCCTGGTGCAGCCATCTCTGTTACATCGGTGCATGGGACAACCTCTCTGCATATTCACAAAAAAGACCATCAACTCTCCCTAAATGGAGACATGGAGCTCGTTTGGGAATCCTCTTCTTCGTGCTCTTAGCTACAGTAGGTCTTCGTCTTCTCGAAATTTCCGGGACCGTAGCGGCAGGCCTGGCGATTGTCTTTGGTTTGCTTGGGGTTGCTTTTATGATCTTCCTCTCAAGGAAGAAAGGAACGATGGTTCACTGTACTGTGTACTGCCCTACTGGCTTGGTGGCCGATTGGCTGGGCAAGGTATCCCCTTTTCGTATTCGGATCAATAACGCTTGTGATGACTGTGGTGCCTGTACCCTAGCGTGCCGTTTTAATGCGCTCGAGGCTGGAGATATTCAAAAACGGAAGGCCGGGATAACATGCTCATTGTGCGGAGATTGTATCCAGAGCTGCAAAAAGGAAGCGCTCTACTACAAATGTTTTGGACTAAATCCTCAAACGGCCAGGAGCGTATTTATCGTATTCGTCGTCTCTCTGCATGCTTCATTTTTAGGCCTGGCACGGCTATGATATCTCAGACACATGGATAATCAGCCTCAAAGCTTACGGATTTTATAGATCTCTTCTAAAAATCCCGAATAAATCTTAATTCAAAAATCTATGGGGTTTCAAACAGAGCGATGTAATCGTCGTAGAATTTTTTGAGTCCTACTTCAGCCTCTGGATGATGGAGCTCGTATTCCAGCGCATAATCCCCTTTATAGTCCACAGCCTCAAGCTGCACCACACACCAGGGGAAATCTATCGCCCCTTCGCCAAAATGCTGCATCTCGTAGGCATCGCCCACGGGCTTGCAATCTTTGAAGTGAACATGCGTGACGTAACGTTTCATTTTTTCCAAAGCCATTTTATAGTCTGTTCCCGTGTCGAACATCAGATTTCCTGGCTCGAACAGAATGCCAAAGTAAGGGGACCCCACCTTTTCAGCCAATTCCACACAGAGATCCGGAGTTCCGGCTATGCCTGCGCTGTGATTTTCGAATGCCATATACACGTTCTTTTCTTCCCCGTATTCGGCAGCCCGTTTGAACCATGGGACAACTTTATCGATGGATTCGGGTTCATCATCACCCGGTACAACCCTGATAGATCGTGCGCCCACGAATGCGGCGATATCGATCGTGTGTTTGATCTGTTCGAATTCTGTCTTCAGTTCCTCTGGGTCGTCGCTCGAAAAACCCACGCTCGTGAACCTTTCAGGATGGGGGACCTCCCAGCCGTGAAATTTATAGGCTGTTTGCCGTCCATCCAGACCACCTCCAGCGTAAGTTGAAAGGTTGGCAATCTGAAGCCCATTTTTCTCGGCAGTCTCCTTGAGAGCTTCTATATCACACAAATCGGGAAAGATCTGGAGATGGACTTTTTCGTGGGTGTCGACCTTTTTGTATCCCGCAGCTGCGATATAGGGAAATGCTTCTTCCGCAGACATATGGTTGAGGCAGATGCTGCAGGTAGAAATCCGAGACAAATCGAGTAAATCACTTTTTCGAGTCGTTTGAGCTTTTTCTTCTGCTGGACCACTCCCCTCTTCCGTTTTGGAACAGGCCTGGTTAAATCCCAGATACATCCCTCCCAGAATAAAAGCTCCCTTTGACGCTGTTTGGAAAAACTCTCTCCGGGTCAACTCTTTCTTTCTCATTGCCAAACCTCCATCTCTGATTGTTTGATCTCATATAAATCAAAATTCAGGATCAAAGTCAAATGATGAACGTTCGTCATCCAAGACTGCTCTTGGACCACTTGCTCGAAATTGACTTTGTATAATGTTTTGATATTATTGACGTAAGCGTCTTCAAAGTTTGGATCAGTCAAGCAAGAAAATAAGATGATGGAATTTTGTGATATCAAGAGGTTTTTGGAATGGTGGATTGGCGATCCGCTTTTCCGCAAAGGACTGGCAAAAAATCCTTGGGGTACAGTTAATGAATATAAAGTTGAGGTGAATCCTTTAGCCGCGTCTATCCTGTATGAAGGAAGCCTTCAAGATTACAGCAGTTTGCCCTCCAACACTCATCCTGCTGTTAAAGCTTTCTGCAGAAAAATGGACAAACTTCGGGAAAATTCAACGGAACTCCGAAATCTGGCAAATACCAATAACAGAATTTTTTCCGTGTGGCGCTCACGCCAGATAGCTCGATTGGCTGGTCAGGATCACTCCAAAGACAGCGACAAAAATCCGCACATGCTTTTTGCTATTGAACTCAACAAAGGATGCTTAATACAATGCGATTATTGTGGAGTCGCTGCTGGCCCTTTGCGAGCTGTAGCCAGGTTTGATCGAGAAAATGAAACACTTTTCCGAGACATCCTTCATTCATTTTTATCGTTTTTTGGAAATGGTGCACATATAGGCTTGCTGTATTGGGCCACAGAACCTCTTGACAATCCAGATTATGAAAAATACCTCACCGCTTTTTATGAAGAATTCGGCAGAATCCCGGAGACGACTACGGCGGCCTGGGATCGCGATGTCAATCGCACTCGGAAGCTCCTGCGGCAAAATAAAAAACAAAAATCACTAGGGCAGAGGTTTAGCATCAATTCTATAAGTCAGCTGAACTTTTGCATGGAGACATTCTCGGCCAAGGAGCTGGAAAAGGTTGAGCTTATAATAAATCATCCGGGCGCTTTGACAAATATATCGAGAACCGGCCGTGCAAGACAAATCCCTCGATCCATTGATGGGACCAGCGCCTGTGTCACTGGATTTCTTATCAACCTGCCTGAACAAACTGTAAAGCTTATCAGTCCATGTATAGAACCGAAACGGTGGCCACTGGGTTATCGAATTTTTAGAAAAGCTCGCTTTAAAGATGGAAAAAACCTACTCCAATTCATGAGAGAGTGCGAATCAGAGATCATGGATTTTACCTTACAAGACAATCAAAAGCCACGATTGAGAGACGATTTACGCATAACCGAAAACAAAAACGGCAAAATTATACTCACATCAAAATATCGAAAATTCACCGTGCCGGAGGGTTTGGCTTCAGAACTCGTGCGCGCATTCGATGGCAAACTCAGGCTAGAGCAGATAGTGAACAAATTGTCCAAGAATTACTCGGAGGACGATATTCAGTACGCAATCGAAATATGGTGGGAGCAAGGCTTTATAGAGGATATCGAATAACCTGCAAAGTGTTAAATGAAATAATTTATTGGGATTACTTCAACCATCCTCTAAGGTGGGATTCTCTCAAGTTCAGCTTTGACTCCAGAGTTATCCGTACAGGGGTCACCCACCGTAGACCTGATTATAGCCACCATAAAGGGCAGCGCCACCAAAAAGCTTCCTTAAACCATACAATTGTATGGTTCCTTCTTTAATAAGATCCTCTCCCTGTGGTAGTAATGCTTGGTTCAAGTAATCTGTGCCGCCCAGTACGGCCCTCATCTCTGCTGCAGAGATTTTTTGATCCTTGGGTAAATCTTTAATCTTGATTCTAGGCATAACGTAATCTCCTTGCTCAAAAAAAAATTACAACAACTCAGATCAAGACACCCTTTTTTGGCCCATCTAATTATTTACTAATAAGTTTCCTTGCTGTCAACGTAAAATTTGCATCTCGATGGTGGAAATTAAGTTAAAAACGCAATTCCTTATTCCTTTAACACAAACGGATTCTTATTTTGAATCTTCAAGACATATTTTTGCTGGAGCTCCTCCTTGACGGGACAAAATAATTCTCTATATTGAAGCAAAAATTATGGAAGGCCGGAATTCTCAGCAAAAATAATTAAAAAAGATTTGCTTACAAAGATAAATAAATATATAAAAAAGATTAAAGATTTGATTTGTCCGCAAATAGGCTCGATGATAGAGATACAAACCTTGACACAGAAGTATCTATGAGTTTTATTTTGTTAAAATCAATAAAATGGAGGTAATTTAATGGCGGAAAAAACAAAAGACTTTGAAATTTCCGTGGCAGAAGTTGTCGATTATTTAAGAATAACAGGGGGATTTGCTCCTGCATTGCGTGAAGTGATTGAAAGGAAGATCACTGCAGATGCAGCCAAGAAAAAAGGACTTAAGGTGACAACGCCAAAGCTCCAAAAAGCATCCGATGCCTTTCGCGTGGCCCATGGGTTACACAAATCCAGTGATACCAAAAAATGGCTCAAATCCAATGGAATCTCTGAAGAAGCTCTTGAAGAATTTCTCGAAACAAACCTTCTCATCAGCATGTTTAAGGATCAACTTGAAAAGAAAACAAGTAAAACCAAATATCTCTCATCTCCATCAATCAAAGAATTGGTCAGGGATTCAATTTACAGGGACTGGCTAAAAAATCAACTAAAATAATTGCGCCACGAGCGCAGTCGATAAATGTTAAGACAAAGTATAAGGAGATTATAATGCCGAGAATTAAAATCAAGGATCTACCAAGAGACACTAAAATAAGCAAAGAGGAAATGAAAGCGGTGATGGGAGGTTATAGTTACGATCCTCGTGTGCAAAAACCCTCTTATTTGGCTATAAAACCAGAGGCTTTGCCCGGCGCCTACAACACCGCGTATTTTTCGCTGCACAAGCTCGTCCAAGATTAATCTCAGTATCCGTAATTGGGTAGAAGACCTGGCGTTAGGCTAAACACTCTATCATTCGCTCGATCAAAATTCTGAGAAGAGGGATATTTTTTTAGGGAGTCGACACATCTAGATCACTGGATGCTTTCCTGACAGTGTTTTCGAAGAAACGTTCGAGTTCATGGACCGTTTCAATGTCTTCAAACAGGATATCTGAACAAGCTCTGATTTTTGCTTTAATCGCGTCCCTGTGATTTTTATCTTCTACTATCCTTAATGCGAGATCAACATAAGACCGGGAGCTGTTGACTACGCAGTCCATTACCCCCATTTGTTTGTAGAGAGCCAGCGTCAACCTCCCGCGCATTAGCGTGCCGGGCCAAGTGACGATGGGCAAACCACATGCAAATGATAACAAACTGGAGTAACCTCCCGAAAAATGGATGGTATCCAAAAGGACATCGGCCATTCTTATGAAGGACAAATAGTTTCCTTTAGACATCCTAGGCAGGAATCTGACCCGGTTCATAGCATCAGGGAATGTCCGAGCAAAGCGGTCACGCAAGAGTTCCTCCCAATGTTTGTGTCTTCCCTTAAACAAAACGAGCACCCCCCGAGGATCGCGCCTTAGAATCGATCCGAGAATCATATCAAAATCTGGATGAAACTTGAAAAGTGCTTGAGGACACACGTATAAGTGTTGGGCACTGGAAAATCCAAAATTTTCCCGTGTCAGCATCTCTTCCTTTATCTTTGGACGATAGCAATACATTGCCAATCTTTTTAGAAGTATCAAACGTTCTGAATAATGATCCTGTGCGCCCGGGGGTTCAAC
>JASFPP010000224.1:0-6138 GCA_050115915.1 Candidatus Aminicenantota bacterium | reverse complement strand
AGCGGCCACGTAAAAAGGGATGTTGTGCTCCCGCGCCAAAACGGCCACTGTGTACGTGCCGATCTTGTTGGCCGTATCTCCGTTTTGCGCGATCCTGTCAGCACCGGTCAGGGCCAGCTGAATGTCACCCCTCTTCATCAAATATCCGGCCATGTTATCGGCGATCAAAACGACGGGGATGCTGTCTTTCTCCAGCTCCCAGCAAGTCAATCTCGCGCCCTGCAGGAAAGGCCGTGTTTCATCGGCGTAAACCCGGATATTTTTCCCCTCCTCAAAGGCCGCACGAATAACGCCGAGAGCAGTCCCGTAACCCGCGGTTGCAAGGGCTCCGGCATTGCAATGGGTGAGGATCGTCTGGCCGTCTTTGACCAAGGCCTTTCCCCATTTGCCGATCTGTCTGTTGGTCTCCACATCCTCCATCTCTATAGCCAGAGCTTCCTGGAGCATGGTCTTTTTGAGCTCGTCCAGCCCCCGATCTTTCTCTCTGAAAAAGATTCTCTTCATGCGTTCCAAGGCCCAGAAGAGGTTCCGCGCGGTGGGACGAGTCCCTTCCAGTCGGCGGTAGATCTGGTCGAACTTCTCATCCAGGTTATCCTGCTCCCCAAGCCCCATAATGCCGAGCACTGCTCCAAAAGCGGCTGCCACCCCTATAGCCGGAGCACCCCGGATGACCATTGTTTCGATGGCCTCTGCCACCTGACCATAATCCGTATATTCGACATAGACTTCTTCCCCGGGCAATTTCCTCTGGTCGACCATGATGACCTTGCCGTTGTCCCATTTTATTGTCGGCAACATGTCTCACCTCATTTGCCAAGTCGGCGTCTCGGGGCCCTTCCAACCCCAGCGTTTCACCCAGTCAAGATATACAGCTTCGAAGGAACTCCACTCGTCCGATGGCATTTGTTTTTTCAATTCTCGGTAACAAAAGACAATCTGGTTATCATTGTCACGGAATATTTGTTCCGTAGGAAGCCCGAGCTCCCGGGCCATAACAGCTCTCTCGAAGCTATTCCCGAACTCCTTGAGATGCGCCAGAACCTGGGACTGCAGATAGTGATAATAACCGCAACCGAGGTCTTTGGCAATGAGCTTGCCGGTCGTCTTGAGAAGAGCTCTCAGGCGTTTTTCTCTATCAGACGTTTTTAGGCCAAGGGATCTTTCGAGTTCGATTTCGACATGATTCTGAGCCGCAAGCAGTTTCACCGGCTTGACTTTCGATCTGTCGAGAAGGGCCTCGAAAATTTCCGAGGCCGACTCCTCGAGCCCCATCTCCAGGAGAGTGGAGGCCAATCCAAACAGCGAGAGCTCTGAAGCCCATTCCTCTCCCTTTTCGAATCCAAAAGCGTTGGCCTTTAGAAAGCTATCTTTAGCCTCTTCCCAGAGATCCAGATTCAGCTCAGCCAGGCCTTTGATCATGTAGGCCTGTGCGGAGGGATCTTTTTTGACCTGGCTTGCAGCCTCCTCCCTGGCCCTTTTAAAGGCGGCGGTTGCCTTCGCTGTTTCATAATCACGGGCATAATCCTCCCCTTGGCTAAAGTAGAGCTTCGCATCTTTCAAATGGGATGTACAAGCCAGAACGGAAACAAGGAGGGCATAAATCAAGCCAATCCGCACGCTTAACAGAATTTTATGAGCCATTTGTTCCCTTGAGCTGTTCTTCCAGAATGTCCTGTAAGGATCTTTGAACTTCACTCTCGGCAAGAAGTGTCGTGATAAAAGAAGCCATCTCTTCGCCAAAAGCTCTCAATGCCGCGAGAAGCCTTGGATTTTTTTCGATCGCCTGAATATCCTTTTTGGCCTTTGCGACTCTTTGATCGAACTCGAGGACGATCTTGGATAAATCTTTGGCTTCGATCTCCTTCCTGAAGAGGGCTCTAAGAAAAGGATCTTCGAGGCCGAAGATCGGATACAGACGGATAAAAACAGCCCTCAGAGTTTTCCAATCTTTACGTTCGATTTCTTCAGAGTATTCGTTCTGTATAAGGGGATGACTGGAAAAAAATTCGAGCACAAAGTCATCGGGTTTTACTTTGATATAGTCGGGATCGGGCCAGACCTGCCAGGACAATATACTCTCTTCCCACTCTTCGGGTCTCCGTACAGCCCAGACAAGCGCAGTCGAAAGAAGCGGGAAATACAGATAGGTGTTCCGAGGATAGATTTCCCTGAGAAGTTTTACGGCATTCTTGATAACTTTTTCGACCGGTTTATCTGTCATCATTACTCCCGGGGCTCAAGACTATCCGTCAACTGAGCAGTCCATCATGCCCAAATGGATGTTCCAAGGTGAAACTCTTTTACCATATCCTTTATAAAAATACCATATCACTTTTCTCAGTTTAAACGGACCATTGACGAACCGAGGTTGCCGCAGATGCGAGGCGTCGGCCCATGAAGACGTGGTCGTCCACTTCGAGCCGACCCAACCTAGCCCGGGCCGCAACAAAGCAGATGCGGTGACAACGGTTCGCCCGGAGGGTAAAAAATGTCGATGATGAAAAAGAGTATTCGATAGGGAATAATCCATATAATACAATGATTGAACATAAGGAAGACCGTAAACATGGTTTTGTAATTAAGGTAAATCGACATTTTTTATGAATGGGTTATCTTAATTTAAGGAGGGCAAGAAAGGCTTCCTGGGGAATCTCGATCTGGCCCACTTTTTTCATCCGCTTTTTCCCCGCTTTTTGTTTCTCCAGGAGTTTCATTTTCCGAGTGTAGTCGCCCCCGTAGAGTTTGGCCAAAACATCCTTGCGGTAAGGTTTAATGCTCTCCCGAGCGATGATCCTTTTGCCCAGTGCCGCCTGAAGAGAAACTTCATACTGTTGGCGGGGGATGAGTGTTTTCATCTTGTTGACAAGAGCCCGGCCCATGCTGTAGGCCTTCTCTTTGTGGACGACGAGAGATAGAGCATCCACAGGCTCTCTGTTGACCAGAATATCCAGCCTCACAAGTGGGGCTTCCCTGTAGCCGACGAACTCGTAATCCATGGACGCATACCCTTGAGAGATGGATTTGAGCTGGTTATAGAAGTCGAAGACAACCTCATTGAGCGGAAGGAGATAGGTCAGAAAGATCCGTTGGGAGCTGATGTATTCCATCTTTTTCTGCTCCCCCCGGCTTTCTGTAAGCAATTGGAGGACAGCGCCGAGATACCTGTCCGGAGTGATAAGCAGCGCTTCGATCGTCGGCTCTTCGATCTTAAGGATATCCTGCGGTGCGGGGAGCTCGGAAGGATTTCGCACCTCGATAACAGTCGAGTCTTTTTGGGTCACGCGAAAACTCACGCTCGGAGCTGTTGTCACAAGGTTCAGGTCAAACTCCCTTTCCAGCCGCTCCTGGACGATCTCCCGGTGGAGAAGCCCCAAAAAGCCGCAGCGAAATCCCATGCCGAGTGCCGGCGAATTCTCCGGCTGATACTGGAACGAAAAATCGTTGAGCCGGAGTTTGAGGAGCGACTTGCGAAGGTCCCCCACACTGCTTTCAGCGGCAGGGAACATCCCGCAGAAAACCATGGGTTTGGCCTCCTGAAAACCGGGGAGCGCTTGAACTGCAGGCCTGTTTTTTTCGGTTATCGTGTCTCCGATGCGTGCGTGACTGAGTTCTTTGATCCCGGCAATGACATATCCCACCTCTCCGGCAATCAGCCGGTCCTTTTTGGAAAATTTCGGTGTCAAATAGCCGACTTCTTCCACCTCATACACGGCATTGTGCGCCATGAGCTCGATCGGGACACCTGTGTGAAGAGTCCCATCGAACACCCGGACAAGAACGACAACACCCCGGTAAGAGTTATACCAGGAATCAAAAAGAAGAGCCCGGAGCGGTGCGTCGGGATTCCCTTGGGGAGAGGGGATCCGCTGGATAATTGCCTCCATGACGGCATTGACGCCTTCTCCCGTTTTAGCGCTGGCAAGGAGTGCTTCATCCCTCTTTATTCCTATGATGTGCTCGAGCTGTTCGAGGGCAAGCTCTGGATTCGCTTGTGGGAGATCGATCTTGTTGATGACAGGGATCAGGACCAAGTCGTTGTGAAGTGCGAGGTAGGTGTTGGCAAGGGTTTGCGCTTCGACC
This sequence comes from Candidatus Aminicenantota bacterium, assembly GCA_050115915.1. Taxonomy (GTDB): domain Bacteria; phylum Acidobacteriota; class Aminicenantia; order Aminicenantales; family Aminicenantaceae; genus WTAW01. Next base: position 2,058 of record JASFPP010000224.1, on the reverse strand, counting down.
CCCTGTGCGGCATCGATGACCAGGAGGGCACCCTCACAGGCGGCCAAGCTCCGGGATACTTCGTAAGAAAAATCCACATGTCCGGGCGTATCGATCAGATTCAGGATATGTTTCTCCCGGGATTCACTCGTGAACTGGAGGCGGGCGGTCTGGGCCTTTATGGTGATCCCTCTTTCTCTCTCCAGGTCCATCGTATCGAGAACTTGATCCCTGAGTTCCCTGGAAGAGAGGGCTCCCGTTTTTTCCAACAGACGGTCTGCAAGCGTGGATTTCCCGTGGTCGATGTGGGCGATGATCGAAAAATTTCTGATGTTTTTCATCGTCTTCAAATCCGCATGTCCCTCATTGCCGTGATGAATGATACTCCTGGCTCTGTTAGTCCAGTCATCACGATCCTCAGGATTTACAGGAGTTAAGTATAACCAAGAAACCGATTCTACGTCTACTCCCGCTTTGCTCATGCCTTGAGGTGAATTTGGTACCGATTTTGCTCTGGTATTCAATGACAGGAGCTCGTTTTGAGGCTCTCGAGGCCTAAACAGAGATAACGATGAAGATTTGTAAAACAAGTTTACGCATTATTCCTTTTCTTCTACTTATATCCTCGATATTGGCTGGATCCCTTTCGCTCTCGAAAACGAGTGAGGGATCGGCTGCGAGAAAAATCAGCAATAATATCCTACTCATCACCATCGATACGTTACGCCCGGATAGACTGAGCTGTTACAGCAAAGAGTACGGGAGAACGCCTCACATAGATGCCCTGGCTCATAGAGGAGCGATATTTAAAAAAGCCATAGCCCATACGCCCACAACGCTTCCATCCCATACCAATATCCTTCTGGGGACAACTCCTCTCCACCATGGCGTGCGCAGCAACTCGATGTTTCTGGTCCCCCAGCATTTTCTCACCCTGGCCGAGCATTTAAAAAGCGAAGGATACGCCACAGGGGCGTTCGTGGGAGCGTACGTTCTCGACTCCAGAGTCGGTCTGGATCAGGGATTTGACGTCTACGACGATTTTCTTCCTGATCGATCCTCCTCGCCTTTTGCGAGTTCCGGCTACGCAGAGAGAAAGGCCGAAGAGGTGGTCGAGTCTGCTCGCCAATGGCTCGAGAAACAGAACTCTCGGTGGTTCTGCTGGATACATATCTGGGACCCTCATGCTCCTTATTCTCCGCCCCAGCCATTCCATGATCGATACACCGATGATCCCTACGCGGGTGAGGTGGCTTATGTGGATGGTGAATTGGGAAAACTTTTCGAGTATTTACAAGTCCGGGATTTGACGGGCAGGACACATATCATGCTTACGGGAGATCATGGAGAATCTTTAGGAGAGCACAATGAGATGACCCATGGCCATTTTGCCTATAACAGCACGCTGTGGATCCCCCTTATCCTGGCAGGCCCGAAGATCGAGGCCTGCCGCATTGAAACATATGTCACACACACGGATATTTTTCCCACGATCTGCGATCTCGTGAAGATCGACAAACCCGCACACCTTCATGGAATTTCTCTCCTTCCGTTGATCGCAGGAAAAAAAGGCCCCCAAAGATCCATTTACTTTGAATCGATGAGCCCCTTTTATGACAGAGGATGGGCACCCCTGCGGGGATATGTCGCCGGGGGAATAAAGTTTATGGATTCCCCGATCCCGGAAGTTTATGAGCTGGCAAACGATTTCGACGAAAAGAATAATCTCGCGACTAAGACCGATCTCACTCCGTACAGGAAAAGACTCAAAAAACTGGAAGAGCGTTATGGATCGAACACAAAAGCTGAGAGACAAAAAACGATCGATCCGAAAGCCATGGAAAAATTGAGGAGTCTCGGATACATCTCGACATCCGCGAAACAAAAGAAAACCACTTTTGGCCCTGAGGACGACCTTAAAACTCTCATCGCTTTCGAGGATAAACTCTATCAGGCCGTCGCCCTGTATGAGGAAGGAAGAACTCAGGACAGCATTCAGACTCTGAAAGACATTATCGAAGCGAGAGCCGATTTTGAATCGGCGTATATTTCGCTGGCCAAGATCTACGAATCCAACGG
>JASFPP010000223.1:0-6318 GCA_050115915.1 Candidatus Aminicenantota bacterium | reverse complement strand
TCGGTAAACCTGAAGATATTATCGGTCCCTACGGCGGAACAACGGTCCTGTCAGAAGTCCTCCAAATCGTCACCAAAGAGGGATTGATTCTGGTTATCGCCGCATTTATCGGCATTTTTTTGATTGTCCTCCTTCAACAAGGATCGATAGCTCAGGCCCTCTGGATCATGAGTCCGTTGATCACTGGATTAACCCTGACATTTGGAATTATGGTCATCTTCGGTCTGAAATTGAATTTTTTCAATGTCGTCGTCTTCCCAACCCTGATAGGCATAGGCGTCGATGACGGTGTTCATTACTATAGACGCTGGAGAGAAAACAGAAAAGACACGGATCGAACACAACGGGAACTCTTTGGGACTCTTTCTCTGACCACAGCCACGACCATGTTCAGTTACTTCGGAATCGCCCTCTCCCGGCATCCAGGCCTTCAATCCATCGGATTGCTCGCCTGTATCGGACTTGCCTGTACATGGGTGAGTTCTGTCGTTCTTCTCCCCGGGATCCTTAATTTTGTGTACCGAAGAGCCAGACACCGGAATCCCCAGCATCAAAAGGTCTTAAAAGAGACGTCCTTTTCCGTTGTTCTTTGCTTTTACAATGAAAAATCATTTTTGGAAGAGACATTGCATTGCTGGCTGCGTCAAACGAGGAAGCCCGATCAGCTCATTCTGGTGGATAACGGTTCCACGGACGGATCTATGGCTGTTGCCAGATCCCTGTTGGAAGATGTTCCTGGAGTTGAGGTGCTCTATTTGAACGAACCTCAACCGGGGAAAGTTAACGCGTTGAAAACTGGCTGTGAGGCGGTTGACTCCGATTATATCGTCCTCTCCGATGCGGATGTCTACTATCCCTCCCATTATCTCGAATTGTGTGCAAGGCTGTTTTCCGCATATGACACACAACTGTCAGCTCTCATGGCCGTTGATATCTATCGAGATCCCGATTCCATTTTGTCCAGGCTCAGGCGCATGTCTTATACTGTTTTTCAAAAAATTTGGCCAGAGCTTTCTTTTACGGGCGGCTATGGCCAGATTTTTCGTAAAGAAGCCCTGTTTGAAGCCGGAGGATTTGCCGAAAGCCGCTGGCCTTATATCCTGATGGACCATGAAATCATGTACCGTCTATTTAAAAATGGCTTTTCGCTTTACCATAAGGATCTCTGGTGCCGGCCCTCTTTTCGCCGGGAAAAAAGGGACCGCGTACGCTGGAATCTGTTTGAACGATTTCTCTATTATTTAGTTCCGTACTCTCTCCATGGATGGTTTTTTTACAGGTTCCTGGCTCCCCGGTTTAAAAAAAGAGGCTTGAATCATCTGCGCTTAAGAGAAAAACCGTGGGCGAACAAATGAAAAATAACATGCCTAAAGTCAGTTGTCTCATGGTGACGGCCAATCGTAAGCACCTGCTCCGACGCTCTCTTCTCTGTTATAAAAACCAAACCTACCCGAATAGAGAATTAGTTATTGTCGACGACGGGGAACAGGATCTGTCGCCGCTGGTGGCTGGTTTCCCCGAAGATCAAATAACGTATCTGAAGCTGGATAAAAAACCGGAGAATTGTCTTGGCTATCTGCGAAATGTTGCTCTGGATGCGGCTAGCGGGGAATTTATCACGCAATGGGATGACGATGATTGGTATCATCCGGAGCGTATTCGCGCTCAAGCAGAGGTTTTGTTGAAGGGATATGACATGTGCTGCCTTTCCAGCACGCTCGTACACATCGATACAGACTCGTTTTTTTACCATCCTTTTGTCAGTTTTTTCAGGCGCGGTGTTCCAGGAAGCATCATGCACCGCAGAGATCGTTCGATCACTTATCCGGAATGGCCTTTGAGGGAAGATACCGTGTTCTTAAATGAATGGTTGAAAAGACGTCACTTCAAGCTTCCTGAATCCTGCGCTTATCTCTTTATTCGCTGTTATCACGGCCGGAATAGCTGGGACAAGAGGCATTTTTTAGCGCGAATACGGAGTTCGACTCCAGACTGGCTGAGCTATTTATGGCACTCCTCTGTGAAAGGGAATGTGTTCCAGCACAGACGGTTCCGGCTGGACGAAAAATCAAGTGCTGCCTTTCGGATTTTTCTTGAAAATTCAAAAGCCGTCGGTTTGTTTCCAGACAGAGCCTGAAACCTTACCCGCAAGACCTGCGGTCTTTCATCCAGACGGCGGTTTCTCGGGCTCGAAATACTCCCTTTCGTACTCTTGAATCTTTTTTTCTAAGCGTTCCATGATTTCGTCAAAAGTGTTTCGGGCGAAAAGGCGTAAAAATTGCTTCTTGTAATTTCGGATGGTGTCGACGTCGTCCACGACATAATTGACAATCAGCCACTTTTCTCCGTCATGGATGAGGTGGTAGTCGAGGTGGACCTCATCGTCTTCGTAAAAAGCGAGAATTTTAACGATAGCTGTGTCTTTGTCGATGTCTTCTCCGAGATACTCAAATCGGTCAGCTCTGTACCTTCCCAGCTTTTTTATGGAGGATATGCGGATCGGCTCCTGAAAAGTCTGATCGAACTCGGCACACTGCGCTTCTGTCAGGTTCTTGCAGAATGGATGGGTTGTTCCCTCAGAAATGGCCGCAAAATCCGTGACCCCTTCAATAATTTCGAAGAGCTTGGTTTCTGTTTCTGGATCGATGATTTCATGCTGGGATAAAAGAGCCTGGACTTGTTGATTCGATGACCGGATTATTTCAAGAGGGTTCTGGGAAGAAGCAGAAACCAAGCTGAGAAATGATGGAAGTAAAAAAATTGAGAGATATTTTTTTGTTAACTTCGTGCAATCCATGATTTGAAGTTTCATTCCTGAAAGGGATGTCCATTCTACAGCCAGCGGGCTGTGCTGTCAATAACGGGAAAAGTCCATGGCGGACGTTGGCCAGGAGGGAATCTTGCGGCTGAGTGCCTCATTTTTGCCAGGACTGTGAGCATTGACAAAGATAACCGAACTTCCTCTGGTAGAGAGATTCGCTGGAGTTGGGAGATCTAAGCTTTAGCTTGACATCTCAAGCGTGTATAGAATGTAATACTACTCTTGAATCGGATGTTGTCTCTGACGCAATTCCTCCAGCCAAATTTGGGAATGCCGAGTGTTATCTCTCAAAACACGCCCAATTTTTCGGCTGTTGTTGCTGTGCCAGAAGCCCAGTCAGCAAAGGATATCTGTGAGCAGGCTTTTTTTCTGACTTCCGTCAATCATCCGGAATTGCGCTGGCCATTGAAGACCCGAGATGTCGAAGAATTGGATGAGGCCTCTTTGGAAAGCCCTGTTCACAAAATCCTGAAGGCTGAGAAGCCAAGATTTTTAAAAATTTCTCTTGGCCTGATGGATCAAAAATTTGACGCCAAAAATTTTCCCTATAGATATTTACTGTTTAACCTCAATCATCCCGCAGTGCGCATGGGATATCATTCCGTGGTGTTTATTTTTCATGATTGGGAATCCTGTGTTTTTGGTTTTATAGCCGACACACATGTGGCGGATGTGTGGGACAGGATTCAAAACGACTTCTCTCGACTGCCCAGCACGGACGAAAAGATTGAGAGAACACATCTGTTTTCCTCTTCTCGAGCGTTCTCCCGCAGGGCCTTCTCTGAGAGTTTTATCAATCCCAATACGAACCTGGTGTATTTCATAAAGACGGCTAATGCCTTGGCCTTGAGGAAAGAACTCGATTTTATAATCCTGGCCGGAGATCTTGTGGATTACAAGTTCAAAAAAAATCCGGAAGAAACGGACAATGATTACACCAATACAAATTTCAAACTTCTGGAAAATATTCTCACCGGAAAATATGCGCATGGAGTGGAGCTCAAGGTCCCTCTTTTCACCACTACCGGCAACCATGATTACCGCCTCTATCCTTACAGAATCAGCCAATATGGATTGGAACGTTGCGGCCTCCACAGTGTCCAGAAAGATTATCTTCTGCGGATCATCGATGGAAGCCCAAAAAAGACTTTTGCCCTAAAGGATTTGCGATCTCTTGCGGGGAGGAGGGGAAAAAATCATTCTCTCGATTTTTACTTCCTTCATTTTAATCCCTCGAGTGATTTTTCTTTGAGGATCGGAAAGACGAAATTTATCTGCGTGGACACAGGAAGAGATGCTTTCCTCAACCTTGCACACATTCATTTGCGGAGGTATAAGAACCTTTTTAAATCCATCCGGTTCCTTTGGGATTTTCCGGATTCAGAAGGTTTAAGCGATAGACAGACTCGATTCATCGAAAAAGAGGTCTACGGAGATAATCCACAAAACGTTGTTTTCGTTTTTCATTCGGGAATTTTTAATACACATTTCCATCATGCATCGTTGAAGAACAATAAAAAGAGCACAATTGACAACCTCCCCAGGATGGCCGGATCGAATGAATACAAGTTTCCGCTCGAATTGAGAGACTTTATAGAATCCTCGAACAGCACGAGAGATAATATCCGTTTTGAGAAAGCTTTGAAGAGCGCTCGCCTGAATTATGGAGGGCTATTCCAGAATCAGTTGCCCATTATTAAAATGGCGTGTCAAACCCAATTCCACTTTTTGGGTCTCTCCGGACATCATCACAGATATTTCGAGGTAAAAATAGATAAACCCCAAAAAGAGATATTCAACAAAGATTATACGCAACCTCATCTGATCGATCCGTTCGCAAAGGACGTGTCCTATTTTTTAAACTGCGGTGCGTTGGGTCATACGCAAGCAGGATACGATCAGTCCAACTTTCCAGGATATTACCTGGTGAAATTGAAAAATGATAGGATCACTCATATAAAAAGAAAAAGCTTGAATGCTCCTCCCCTTGAAAATTTTTCTTTTTTTGCGAGGAAGAGAGGACATCATCCGCGGTCCACAGAAGTGGAGATACAGACAGAAAAGCCCGCTCATCGTTCTAAGGGGACCGGAGACACTCTCAAATTACTGGTAACATTTGTTGTTATATCCAAGAACAGAAACTCTAGATTCAAACATTTCCCAGTCATGATCCGATCTCGGATGAAAAACTGTGTTGTTTGTGAACAGAGGAGATGGGTCGAATCTTGGGAAAATGATGAATTTTTCGCCCGCAAACCGGTCCTTTTTTTCCACAGTTTTTTGTGTGACTATCATCCCTGTCTTATTTTCGGCATGGAGCACCAAGAGGGGAGGCACCGCTTCGACATTTGTGTGCTCGGTGAATATGTTCTAGAAAACGAGGAAGGATTTGAACCTCTCAAACTCTTTTGGCACCCGAAGTCGATTTTCTTAAGTTCGTGAGGTCAACGGAATCGATGGACAAGACACCTGATGTTTCCATTATAATTCCCGTCTATAACGATGCCCAAGGTCTCAATACGACTCTGCAAAGCCTTGTCCATCAGCGGTTTCCACCAGAACGATATGAGATCATCGTCGTTGATAACAATTCGACAGATGATACTTTGTCTGTCGCTCTGGAGTTTGCGGAAGGGTACGCGCAGATTATACGAATGGTGGAAGAACGAGATATACAGGGTTCCTATGCCGCAAGGAATAAGGGCTTGGAGAGTGCACGAGGAATGATTATCGCTTTTGTCGATGCGGATATGAGTGTGGATAGAGATTATTTGAAGAACGTTTCAGACTTTTTTGATGGAAACGAAAAAGTTGTCTATGCCGGGGCGGATGTGGAGATCGTTGCCGCACGGAAAACATTCATCGCGCTTTACAATCAGTTGGAAGGTTTCGACATAAAAAACTGCATCCAGAAACGACACTATGTGCCTACTTGCTGCTTGATGGTCCGCAGAGAAATCTTCGCGAAGGTGGGAACGTTTGACCAACGGCTTGTATCGGGAGGAGATCTTGAATTCGGGAACCGCGTATATAATAAAGGCTTCGAGCTCTCCTTTGCTGAAAATATTGTCATAAAACATCCGGCACGGTTTTCGTGGAGGCGCCTTTTCCAGAAATCGTTCAGAATAGGAAAAGGGTATAGACAGCTCACTGTCTTTCACAAGGGGACGTTCCCAAATATTGAGAAAAATCCTTTCAATCCTTTGCACTACCTTCCACCCCCTCCCCAAAACTTTTTAAAAAATATGCGCCAGAAAAAAAATTGGACAAACATCCTCATTTTTCATAAAGTGATGTTCTACTTTGTGTTTTGGATGTGCCGAATCGTCAATTTAGCCGGAAATTTCTACGAATGGAGACACGGCCAAAAAAATAACCGCTAAGATGTGGCCGGAAAAGAGGGAGACTCAAACCCCATGAAAATTGCTTTTCTTGTGGACCATGATATCGAACTCCCAAACGGGGCGAGTTATCAATCCAGACAATTTTTGAACTGG
>JASFPP010000222.1:0-6358 GCA_050115915.1 Candidatus Aminicenantota bacterium | reverse complement strand
CAAAACATATCGCCCGTATAGCGAGAGAGGTTGTTGATCGTAAAAAAAAGAGATTGATTGGAATGAGAAAAATAAATCACACAAGAGAAGAGTAGGGCAACTAAGGGCAGTCCCCACACCCAATAATACGGAGCTTGCGTTTCAGTCTTGTGATCTCTCAGATCTGGCGGCACAGAATCCTCTTTCCGAACGGTACCTCTTTACTTGGACACCGGTTTTACCCCAAAACCTCCCCACAGATAAATTTGTTGGGAATCAGTCAAAGACGGCTTCAATTTTTTGATAGGCCGTGTGAACTTTCTCGACAGCATCTGCGATCAGATCCTTATTATCCTTCTTAACGGTTTCAGACAAACTCTCCAATTCTGTTTCCAATTCCAGAACAACTCCATCGAATTGTTCCTGTTTTTCAGCAAGACGCTTTGGCAACGTCACTTCCTTCAAAGGAAGCAACTTCTCTTGCATGGCCTTAACGGCAATCCGTATGTTTTCCAGCTCATAATTAGGGAGGTAATAGTGATAGAGTTTATACATCTCTTGGTGAAAAGCCTCTAGCTCTGGAACCACAGGGCGGATGATACGAACCAGTTTCTCGAATGCTGAATGAAAGGCTTCGACCTGATCGAGCATGGCCTGTTCGTTCTCATCCTCAACCGCACGATGCAATTCCTGAAGAGAGCTTTTAAGAGTTTCTTTTCCTTTCTCCCATTCTGCTTTTTTATCACGCAAGATCCCTGGTAATTCGGCTTCATCCAGTTTTTGGGTGAGGGAATCCGCTTCCGGGAGTAGCTCCTTGATCAAGGCATAATCTTTGCCTGGAAATGCATCGTGCCAGAGAGGGTATACCACCCCGTGTAATTCGTGAAGAGCAGGGACATCGGCATCCAGCTCACCTTCGGATATTTCGGCCTTCACTTCCTCCGCCGGGTCCGATTCTTCCTGTTGACACGCAAAAAGCACAAAAATACACGCAATTCCTAAAACAATGATTAAGAGATTTTTACGGAATTTCATCTTGCTCCTCCTGTTGATTCCACACGCATTTTCAAAGCTCTCTGCTTCATGGGAAGCGAACGCCTTATAGCATAGAAAAACAGGATTTGTCAAAACAGAGTGAGATTTGATACGGCAAAATACTTCTATTGACTTCACAGACTTTTGACAAACTCTTGACATAATTTTGACAACTTTGACAGAAAATTGACCTAACTTTCCAATCTAAAGACCCAAAAGGAGGTCATTATGAGAAAAAAACACACACAGCATTATATCCCCAGACATCCTCTGGCAGGGAAACTCGCTGAAAAGCTCGCCTTTCCCTTTATAAGAGCCGCCGGATCCACATTAAAATTCTACGACTGCGATAGCCTCTTTGCCAAACAGAAGGGTCAGGAGATGAGAGAACGCCTCAAGAGAGGCGAATCTGTCTATCTTCTCGGTATGGGGCCGAGCGGACACAACTCCACAGCCGCGCTCGTTAAAATTACCGCAGAAGAAGGAATCCTTCCTATCTGCAACAATGAGGAGGAACGCTATACAGGAATCAGGCATGAAGATCGGTTTCCAGAGTATTCCTTGAGGGATATCTTTAACTATCTAGAAAAAACGCAGATCGATCCAGACCAGATCCTTGCAGTTGTGGGATCCTGGGATTATTTGAGAGGAATTGCGACAAGTCTTAGAGTGGGTGTTGAGGAATTCCCCCACGGCATCCTGCTGGCACGTAAAGCGGCATCGCCACAGATGAATCCCTGGCATTTTATCGAAGCCCTACAGGCGCCATCACAGCTGAGAAGTTTTTTCAAGACAAAAAAAAGAGTACCGTTTATAGGGATGAGACACCATGACAATCATGCCTATTTCCCATATGCAGTATCACCATTTGCAAGAACAGAGCAACCCACAATGATCGTAGTTATTGATGGATTTGGCGATGACGGGGCCATGTCCACTTATATTGCAAGGGGCAAGGAGATCGCTCTGGTCAAACGTTATCCCCATATCTTTGATTCTCTCGGTCTTCTCTACGCTGTTATCAGCTCCACACAGGGAGGATGGACAACCCTAAGCAGTGAAGGACGTTTTATGGGGGCTACAGCCTGGGGGGATACGGATCGGCTCACAAATCCTTTCTATAAACAATTGCGCCAAATTCTCTACTTGGGCCCTGAGGGTTACGTGGGTGTCAACAGGTCGCTTATCAACTACCACAGACGCGGTCAAGAAAAACCTTACGGGAAAGAACTCAAAACAATTCTGGGCGAGCCCATCCCACCCGAAAAAATGTGGAATCCAGGAACGGTGTTGAGGATCGACGACATCGAACTCTCAGATATCTCACAGGAAAGAGTGGATAAAGCCGCAGCTCTTCAGATGGTTTTCGAAGACGCGCTCTTCCATATCATCGATTCGCTTATTCAGCTCACCAAAAGTCACCAGCTGGTGCTGAGCGGAGGGACTTCGCTCAATTGTCTAGCCAATATGAAGCTGCTGGGACACTTTGATGAGAATTACTATAAAAAACGCTTGAGAGCATCTCGAACCAGACTCCACCTTTGGGTACCGCCCAATCCCAGCGACACTGGAGCAGGTATGGGAGCCTGCTATCACTTCGCTCTCCGTTTTAGGGCAGATTTCGGCCCTCCAATGACCCATGCCTTTATTTGTGGAAATCCTCTTCAAATGGCTAGCACTGAACATGCGATTGAGGCGGCAAAGGATACAAAAAGCCTGGAGCTGGGTAATATTCTGGATGCCGAAGACCGAGATAAAATCGCTGATCTCGTGGCCTACATCGTTTCCCAAGATGGAATTCTCGGCCTTTTTCAGGGCGTAAGTGAAACAGGGCCGCGCGCCCTGGGGCATCGGACGATACTCGCAAACCCCTGTAATCCAGAAACACTGAAAATTCTCAACTCCCAAGTCAAGTTTAGAGAAAATTTCCGTCCCCTTGCTCCCATGCTCACGCTGGAAGAAGCGATAAGACTCTTTGACCTGTCCGACGGAGCTTCCGATGCCAATTATAATGCCTATAACTACATGGTGTTGACAGTGAAGGCAAAACCTGAAGCCTATCATTCCGTTCCTGCAGTCATACATAAAGACGGCACGAGCCGTATCCAAATCGTGCGTGAAGAGACAGATCCTTTTTCTTTTGCTATCCTAAAGGCCATGGGATGCAGATTGGGGGCAGAGGTGGCTGTGAACACTTCGCTCAATGTGGGCACGCCGATCGTACAAACCCCCGAACAGGCGATAAACGCCCTCCATCGCTCCAAAGGGATGACAGGGCTGCTTCTAGTGGGATCGAATGGAAAAGTCCACCTTGTATGGCATAATGTTCTTAAGCCTCCCAAGGATTCGGGATATCAGCTGAAAAAATGGATCCGTGAATGGGGGGTAAAAAAACGGGTGAGATCGAGCCGAGTCAAAGATAAGGAAATGCGATTTCTATAATCGGTGGTCTTAATCGAACTGGATAAACTCGATGGGAGCTCCGTTTTCGATAATAAAGGCAACAGTGATCCCTTCAGATGGGCTGTTCGGCTCGATGAGAATCTCTTTGCCTTCGAGTTCCGCAGCCAGATCTTCGACTTCGAATGCGATGTGGGGCACTGTTTTCACGAGTTCCGGAAGCGGACTTTCAGGCTCAAACCGCATCCACTCTATTCCATAAGGGCTTGTTTCATATCCTGAGACATACACTTTATAATCCTCTAGATAGGTCTCCCCTTCCCTCTCGATATCTGTAGGAATACCCAAATGATGATATTTTCTCATTAAAAATCTCGTTTTATTCAGAAAAGAGTGAAGGGAGATCGTAGATCTTCCGTCCTTTCTTGAGTTCATTTTTGAGGTTGATCTTATACACATTTTCAAAATTATAATGGTAATAAATATATACATTGCTGGTTTTTAAATCAAAGATATTTGAGTATTGAGTGGGGGAACGACCTTCTTGATGTGTCGCAGATAAGATATCACGTATTAAATCGATAGAGATCTTCTCAGCTTTCTGGAACATCTTTTCTGCTTTTTTGTACCTCCAGCAGGGATATTTTTTGTCCTTGACTTTTGTCATCACAAAATTCGTGGCTATTTGGTAACTCTTCTCTGATTTAACATATTGGACTTTACCCTCAGCCCACTCCACGACCATGGATTCGCCCGTTTTATCAGCGATGGGGAATCGGGCTCTTCTTAGGCTTGGCGCATTGTATTTTTCAAAAAAAGCGACGGCATCTGTGACTGTTGCGCAAGTGGCCAATATCCTGTCCATTATCTCACCCCTGAATTGGCTTTTTCCTTCCTCAGCTTTCCAGCCTGTAGCACCAATCGCGTTGGCATCGATGAAGAGACCCTGGTCATTCATTCCCCCTTGTGCGAACATATTATCGAATCCAAAACACACTCGGCCATATTCACCGTTTTTCGCCGGGATAAACCACATCTTTGTTCGGGGATTTCTCCAGTCTTCATTATTTCCAACGAGAACCAAATTCCCTTTGGCAACCATGATAATCGTACATCCATTAGCAGGACGAGTTGGTATCAGCATCAGTACTAAAACCAGAATTATTGCTAAACGCTTCATTCTTCTCCTCCGTCTATTTCTTAGGTCGGAAAAAATAGATGTAATCCCTCGTAAGAAAGGTATCCATTTTTTTTAGTTCAAAGCCGGCTTGACCGACCTGTTCGATCAGGATATCTTTCGGTGTCGTATGGGAGGTCCAGCCCGATTTTTCCGGATCATTTTCCACAATGACAAGCATGCCATCCGGTTTAAGAGTGGGGATGATATTCCGGATCAGCTCTACAGGTTTATCCAGGTGATGGTATGTCCCGATCATGAAGGCGATATCGAGTACCCCTGCGGGAATATTGGGATCCGTTCCCTTTCCGACTCGAGGGAACACATTGGTGAAGTTGTGCTTATTGCATCGCTTCTTGAGGTGGATGAGCGCTCCCATGTCGATATCATTGGCATAGACCTTCCCGCTCTCCCCCACCCGATCGGCAAACCAGACAGTGAACCGGCCGCCTCCGGCGCCTATTTCACCGATCACCATTCCCGGCTGGAGTCCCATCGCATCCATAATTTTCTCGGGAGGTTGCCATTCGTTATATTCCTTTTCAACAGATTCAGCCAAATCTTTGGTTTGCGTGGAGGGAAAAGCGGATATCCATGCGGTAAAACTCAGAGAGACACATAAGATGCCAATCTTTAAATGTTTTGTTCCAATGCTCATCTTTGCTCCAGTTCTATTGCACACCATGCAATACAACATTTATTTATTTCATTTTACGCGAGATGAGAACTGGACGTTACAGCAAAATAACGCTTATTCCACAACAAACACCTTCCCGGTCCCCATGGGCATATAATTTTCGCCAAAAGCCTTCTTGAACATGCGAATGGCCCTTTCTCCCGTGCAGTGAGTTGCGCCGCATTTTTTAACACCCAAATGCTCAAAGCTTTGAACAATTTCCCTGAGTGTACTATCCGGTGTGTCTCCAAGGTGGAAGCCTCCGAATACCAGGTATATCGGTTTGTCCACAATTTTTTTGGCCCGCTGGAGAATATTTACGATCCCCTGGTGGGAACACCCTGTAACGATCACAAGCCCCTTCTGTGTATCGACGATCAAGGACTGCTCTCTGATCCTGGAGCCCATTTCACCCGTGAGAAAGACATTTTTGCAGATCTCAACGGGCTCATCTACACTCTCTACTCTGGCATGATTATGTTCCACGCCGCGGACAAAATCAGGCGGAAAGGACACGGGCAGATAAACCGTAACATCAGGATTTACACTCAGCACATCAGAAAGACCCCCTGTGTGATCTCCATGGTCATGACTTATGACGATCTGCTCGATCTCTGCGAGATCAACGTTCATTTTCTTCACATTGTGCATTAAAATATCCGGCTGGGTTCCTGTGTCGAACAGGATCGTCTTCTCCGTGCCCTCGATAAGACACGCAAATCCCCAGTCGGGTTTTGTCCCCTCTTCGAACATATAATTGTCATAAAGGATAGTGAATCTCACAGGATTTTCTATCCCCTCCTTGGACAGGATCTTTGGACCTGAGGTTACGGGAATAAAATTGGCGGCACAGATCAGGTTGAGTGCCGCACATGCTACTAGCAGAATACTGATTTTTTTTATCAACAAAATGAATGCCTCCTTTTTGAGTTTGTCTTTATGGTCTTTTTAAAATGAAATCGATGGCCTTGTCAATTTTAATATCCAGGTCTTCAGGAAACCAGTGTCCGATATCAGGAGTGATGATGAATTCACAGGGAAAAGTCTCTTTTTTAAGAATTGCGTTCATTTCTTTCTGATCGGGAAGTCGC